>CAZLHA010000037.1:0-17605 GCA_964559155.1 uncultured Candidatus Bathyarchaeia archaeon
AATAGTACAGATACATCTTCTTGTTCTGGGCTCAATGTTATCTGGACATTTCCGGCGTCGCTGTCAATCTCCAAGTCTACTTTGTATGTTGTCTCGATGCGTCTCTTGGTTTTTCCACTAGGTCCGATTAATGCGCCTACTCTGTCCTTCGGAATTCTAATAAATGTCTTCTGTTCCACCTGTAATCCACTCCTTAAGTTCGTCTGGGCTCTGGGTCTCAACCCCAAGTCGTCTAAAAAAACTGTTAATGTTCCTTATATCCCGCTCTAATAAGATTGGTGCCATAGGGTGCTTGGTTAGCATGGCTTGGCTGACATCGAAAATCACTGGTTTTTCATTATGATTCATAATATTATATTCACTGAGGTCACCATGGGCTAACTCTGCTTTTTGCCACATCTTCTTCATCTCCTCTAGAACCATACTGTAAAATGGCTCAGGCTCTAATGGCTCTAGGTCTCTCAGGAGAGGGGCAGACACTCCATCTTCTCCTATGAACGTCATGACTAGTATGTTTCTGATAAAATCAATAGGCCTTGGGCTGTTAACGTCTGCCTCCTTGCAGAGTTGGAGGTTCTTGAATTCTTTCTGGTTCCAAGTGTATATCATGCTACGTGTGTTCTTACGTACTTTCTTGAAGCGGGGATCGCCTTGGATATACTGCATCATGCCTTTTTTGAATTCCGCTGTATGGGTGTAGTAGATCTTTACTGCGAGTTCTTGATCGTCTGCATCCGTGGCATAGTATACCCTAGCTTCTTTCCCAGCATCAACGACACCATGTATCGTATCGATGACTCCCCTGTTGAAGAGCTTGAGCATACCCTGTAGAGTCAGTCTATCAAAGACCTCTTCAATAACTTGGAATTCTTCTTTGTTTTTTTCCTTGAAGAGGGCTTCTTCTTCGTACAGTCTCTCTATCTGGTCTCCTTTTTCTTCAAAGTCTCTTTTTCTTGACATCTTTCTCAGATTTTTTAATCTATTTTAAGGATGCCTTTTCGACGGAGGTCATCGACCTGGTTCTGGGTGTAACGGTGGAAGATCTCGCCCCGTTCATCACTCTGGAATTCCCATGGGCTTACTAACACCACGTCTCCTTCTCTTATCCAGGTCCGCCGCTTCATCTTTCCTCTGATGCGGCATGTTCTTACGTGACCGTCTTGGCATTTAACGAGTACACGGTCAAAGCCCAGTAGTTTCTGGACGATGCCGATTACATCATTTTCACTGGGATACACTATTTTTTTGAGGTTTTTCTCACTTAGTACCTTCTTTTTTCCCATTCAGTGGCCTCTTTGCAGAATCTTACACGCTTGGGGGCTTAAAAACTCATCCGCTGCTTGTTGCCTGTTTAAGCTGTTTTAGGCTTTCTTTGGCTTAGTGGGCTTTATTTTGGTTTTCTCTATTTGTTTTGGGTGTTTTTCTAGGTTTACTGGAATGCGTTGGGATATTCTTGCTTCCTGCAGGGTGATGTGACAACGGTATGCGTAGACTTCTACCCCCTGTCTTACGGCTTCTATGATGGCGTATGTGAAATCTGGATCCATCTCTTTATGTGGTCTCCACTCCTCCGCGTCATTTCTCTGAACTATGAAACAGACGGCGGCTCTACCCTGATTCAATGCATGGATTAGTGTACCCATATGTCGTGTTCCTCTTTTCGTGGGCGCGTCTGGGAATAAAGCAGTGCCCTGTTCGACCAATGTACAGCTTTTCGCCTCAACGAGTATCTGGTTGTTTCCCTTGTTTAATAGCAGGTCTAGTCTGCTATCATGGAAAGTGGGCTCAGTTCGCGTAACGCTGTATCCTTTAAACTCTGGGAGCTTATTCATCTTTATCGCCTCTCTTAGCATATGGTTAGGTAGTCTGCTGTCTATGCTCGCCAATGTATCCTTGTACTGGACCAAGGTGAGATCATAGTCTGTCTTCCTTTGTTTCCCCGGTTTACGTATCAGGTAAACAGTTGTACCCGGTACCATGAATTCATTCATCCTCCCCGGGTTAGGTATGAAGCACTCCACCGGTTTACCGTCTAGTTCCACTACTCCAAGAAACCTGTTGGGTCTGCTGATCAGTCTAGCCGGTATGGGTGTTGAAGGATGTTTCATCAATCTATCAGGCTCTCTATCTCGTCCAGTAGTCTCTTAGTGTTGGTAGCTATCACTGTACATCTTGTCTCACGTGTTAACGGGAGATCCCCGAATAATTTATCATTGACACTGTAACACCCTCCCGCTTCTTTTACAATGAATAACCCTGCGCTGATGTCGGTGGCTCGTACTGTGCCCCTGAAGTCGATGTGAGCGTCCAGTACGCCCTCCGCTACATGGCAAAGACTAGCTGCACTACATCCCTCTGCTCTCATATGAAGGGTCTTGGTTATTATCCCGGTGGTCTTGTCTAGTCTCGGTTTCTTACTGAGGTCCATGCCGATGAGTCCATCCTTGTACTGGATGTATCTGCTTGGCTCGATGGGCATGTCCTTAAGCGTGGCTCCACGTTTTTTATCAGCGTAATATGTTTGCCCCGTGTAGAAATTGGTTACTATACCGGCTATCACATCTTCTTGATGGGGTGAGGTGGCTACGCTTAGGCTTAACACTGATGGCTGGAGTCCTCTGCTCAGGTTAGTGGTGCCATCCACGGGGTCGGCTGTGATCACGAATTCTCCATCACCGAATAATCTGTCTCCCTCCTCGCTTATGAGTTGGGCGCTTATATTTTCCTCTATAAGGGTATCGATAATAGCGTGTTGCGCCTTGTTGTCTAATAACTCTTTAAATTTTTTACTGGTTAGTCGTCCTCTTTTTGGTATCTCTTTGATTACCTTGTCTTGTATATTACGAGATAGTTTATAGAGTAATTTTTTCCAGTCCATTCTAGCTCCTTAAGGGTATCAGCAGGAGCTATAAATCATTAAGGTATAGATTTTTGCGTGTCAGTAATTTCAAGGAGCTTCTATAACCGTACAACAGATGTGGTTGCCCGGAATATTCTGGGCAAGATACTGGTGCGTAGACTTGGTGAAAAGCTTCTAGAAGGTGTAATTGTCGAGACCGAGGCATATTTTGGTGGAGATGATCCGGCAAGCCGTGCTTATGATGGTTTGAAGACCTATAACCGAGTTATGTTTGAGGAGCCGGGGCATTTATTCATCTATAATGTCCACCAGTACTGGATGCTTAACGTCATCGCCCACGAAAGGGGGGTTGGCGGTATACTCATACGCGCCATAGAACCCACTATGGGGATAGAAGAGATGAAACAGAATCGACCCGTGAAGAACATAAAGGATCTAACAAGTGGACCCGGTAAACTCACATTGGCACTGGATGTGGATAAGCGTCTGAACGGAGTTGATGTAACGAAAAAGAGCAGTCCTGTGTATATCTTGGATAATCAACTTGACCCAGAGGTGGAGCCCAGTCATAGGATAGGGGTAACACGGGACCTACCGAAAAATTACAGGTATTATGTGAAGAATAATAGATTTGTTTCCAGATAGAAGGATTACTCCTTCCATTGGATTATTGCACCCTGTTTCTCTAAGGTATCAAGCTCCTCATCTGTCTTACCCAGCTTCTCCTTCAAGACCTCCCGGGTATGCTGCCCAAGCATAGGCGCTGGGCTCACAACCTCACCAGGTGTCTCGCTGAACTTTACCGGGAAGTTAGGTACCTTGTGTTTTCCAGCCGCCTTGTGGTCTACCTCGACCCACATCTCTCTCGCCTTCAGGTGGGTGTCGTCTATGGCTTCATAGGCTTCATAGATGGGTGCGCATGGGAACCCTAGTTTGGCTAGCCAGTCGAAGGCCTCTTTTCTAGTCATGTTCTTGATGCGCTCCAGCACCATATCTTTGTTAACCTCATCCACATCTAGTTCCTCTTTCAGGTTCTCGATAGCCTTACTTCTTTCCCCTGCTATCTGTATCCATCCATCCTTCACAGGAAGTATACCCCAGATCCTCTGGGGGTCCTTTGGTCTATCTTGACGTCTATCGATGGGGCTCTCCTTGAATAGGTCATAGGCGACGCTGGCGCAGCAGTTGAATGCTACCATGGTGTCCACCTGGCAGACATCGATCATTTGGCCTTTCCCTGTCTTATCCCGGTGCCTGATGGCTGCTACTATGCTGAAGGCAGCGTACATGGCTGGCCCTAGGTCTCCTAGGGCACCCGCCATGTTGATGGGTGGTCCCTCATAGTCATAGTTCTTGCCCGTGGCGTATGTGTGGCCGCTTATGGCTTCAGCTACTACTGCGTATGAGCCGTATCTGCTGTAGGGCCCGGTTTGTCCGAATCCGCTTAGGGCTGCGTAGATGATCTTAGGGTTCCATTCCCGGAGCTGGTCGTAGCCCAGTCCGAGGCGTTCCATGGTTCCCGGGGCGAAATTTTGGATCACCACATCGCTCTGTTTAACCAGTTCCTTGATCATCTCTTTGACCTCCGAATTTTTGAGATCCATGGCGATGTCTTTTTTGTTGAGGTTTAATGCGTAGAACGTGGTTGATACGCCTTCATAGATCTCACCCGGGCCTAGTCTCCCGATTGTTCCCCACGGTGGCTCTACCTTGATTACTTCTGCTCCCAGTTCGGCTAGCATCATGGTTGTATATGGGCCAAACCAGACATGTGTGAAGTCAAGTATCTTAATGTCTTCAAGTATCTTCTTCATATTAACGTGAAAAGACTCGGTGCTAATAGATAATATTTTGCGTAATCAGTCTAATCCTTTGACTATACTTTTTCTACCTGCACAATTATGCTGTGAGTTCTTGAGCCAAAACTAGGTAACGTTGGCTCCGTGGATGTAAGAACATTAACTGATCCATTTACTTCAACATCCCCTTCGAATCTTGGCCAAACCCCTTCCTGTATACAGATCACCCCCTGCATAATGTCCTCGGTGACATATGCCTCGATTCTGATTACTCCTCTTGGGCTAAAGACGTGTACCAAGTCTCCCTGTTTTATATCTCTGGTTTGCGCGTCCCTTGGGTTTATCCACGCCGCGTGGGTCTCACGTTCCCTGAACCATTTGATGTTATAATTCTGGCTGTGAATCCGATAACGACTCTTAGGCGTAATGAGACGCAGTGGATAATCATCAGATACATTGAATGATCGATAAACAGGAATCCGTGTACCTCCCTCGGCTTCAAACTCTTCTGAGCGTAACTGAATCCTGCCCGAGGGGGTCTTTAGTGGATGTTTCTCTGGATCATGGATAAAGTCCCCTAGACTTACCCTTTTCTGTTCTTTTCCCCAGTAGATGCCGTTTGTCTTAAACTCGTCATAATCTGGTATCTCGGAGTTTTTTACGAAGAATCTTAGCCACTCCTCTTTGGTTCTGTTCTCACTAAATTCGTCAAGGAATCCCATTCTTTTGGCTAGTTCGCAGAAAATATCATAATCATGCATCGTGCCGGGTAACGGATCATGAACCTTGTTGGAGAATAATACAAAATTTCCACCTCCCGTGATGATATCATATCTTTCAAGGAACGTGGTTGTCGGCAGAACCACATCACAGTACTTAGCGGTTGTTGTGAGGAAGCGTTCATGGTTAACGGAGAAATCAACTTTCTTAAACGCCTCGATATTTTTCTGGACATCGCTTCCTTGAACAATATAATTCCCACCCACATTATAGATTACCTTAATATCTGAAGGATATCCCCCGGCTGTTCCCTCCAGAATCGCGTCAGGCCAAGTATAAGTCGGAGTAATCAATCCGGTCGGGTTCTCAGGGACACTGATGGCTTCTACTTGGGGTCTATTTATATATCCTGTATGGCTTCCTGTTGAGCCACCGAGGACTCCAAGGTTGCCTGTGGCTGCTTGAATGGCTATGCTTAGTCTAACGGAGTCCTCACCATCAATAGTACGCTGTATGCTTAACCCTGGTATAAGACAAACCGGATGATGTGTTCCCAATAACTTAGCGAGCAGCTGGGTTTGATGGATCGGTGTACCTGATACTTCTTCAACCCACTCCGGAGTCTTGGGCGTATTATCATTTACACCGAGAACATAGTTCTTCAAGTCATTGAAACCGTATGTGTATTTCGCGACATAATCCCAATCCACGCCATCCTTTTTGATTAGTTCATAGAGTACCCCTAGCATCAACGCTGTATCAGTGCTTGGAAGAATCTGTACCCAGTCAGTGCATAGTGTTTTAATTGTGTTGGTTCGTCTAGGTTCAATTCCCACGACACGTACACCTCGCTTAAGTGCTTCCCGTATATAGGATTCCAGACTTCCCCCGAACCGGGTGTCAACAATATTAGCCCCCCAGAGAACTATCAATTCGCTGTGCTGGATGGTCGCTGGGTCTAAACCTACGTCAAGGGTTCCAAGAACATATGGTGTGGTATATTCTACTGCTGCAACACTATAGCTTCGATTACGTTCAGTATAACCTCCATACTTGCTAAGAAATCGTTTAGGTAGCCTAGATGTGTTATGAAGCGCTCCCCTTGTTGCTCCTGAGCCTCCGAGAAATATCACTGATTCGGGGTCATGCTTCTCCCGGATCTTCAACAGTTTCTCAGCCACAAGATCCAGTGCTTCTCTCCAAGTGGCTTCCCTATATTTGCCTATTCCTCTTACCCCTGTTCTGATGAGGGGTTTTGTGAGTCTGTCTGGGTGATATTGCATGTGATGTAGTTGATATCCTCTGATGCATCCCTTGAGATAGTTTCCTCCCAGTGGGTTGTCTGTTATTCTTTTTATTTTACCGTCTTCCATGTGGGCTAGGAGGGCGCAACCTCCTCCGCAGTCAAAGTTGCATGCGATAGGGATGCTTCTCAAATTGTTCCCGACTTTAGAGACTTTTTCATTAATAAACTTCTAGTCGAGACCAAGATCCCATTTCTGATAGACCGCCTCTACTCCATCACCAACGATCTCTATATCCTCGATCTTGCCTAACTTAGCTTCGTGAAGCCATTTGATGTGGTCAATGTCCCATGGATCCATCCCAATGCAGCGAGCAGCGACAGCGTCCGCAGCAACAGAGTCCTGACTGGCAATGATGGTATCCATTTTGACTGGTGTACCTTTCCATGGACCTTTACCTGATTTCCCGTAGAATCCATCAATCACGCTGAGTGATGGTGGCAGGGTCTTGCATATATCGTATATTACATTGTTCATACCGTAGCGATGCATAGGGTATTTCCTGCGAGTGGTTAGCATACCGAACATGTTCTTGAGTCCCATGGTGATGCCTGTGTGATGCAGTGTCTTCATTGTTGGCACTGTGATAATAGGGTACTCTTTAGCTATTCGCGCAACTTTGAACTTTGCTATCTTCTTGGGGTTCTCGACTTTGAGCTCTACTTTATCTTGGAGTTTTCTCATGTTAACATACTCAGCCCCCAATCGCTCAATTATCTCCATCATACCGGTCTCGTGAATGGCTGTGTCCGGTGAAGTTATACCTCCTTCCGTCTCTACTACTAAGGCGCTTTTATCGAGTTCCTGTACTTTTTTGATCACCGCCTCGACGACCATTGGGTCCGTGGTGATCCCTGTCTCATATGTGTGGCTAGTGATTAGATTGACTTTGATCAAGACAGTACCATAAGGTTCTAAGAGTTCATGATAATCAATTAACTCCATTGCCTTATATACTGGCTCTAAACTCCTTGTACCTTTTACAACAGCGACTCTTGACATTATAGATACATTATCTGAATCCTTGTTTATGAATCAGATTGTCTCTAAACGTTATCACTGATGGTGGAGTACAGTAATGGTAGGGCTAATAACACAGTGTTCTCACCCTTTTTCGTCACCGAGTACTCCACCCTGAGTGGAGACTCCTGGTAGACTTTACGGTCCACATAGCCATGCTCCGTTAATAGAGTGAGCTTATCAGATAAGGTTCTAGAGTTAACTTCTAGAACCCGTTTCAGGTCGTTGAATCCCATTGTTTTCTTGAGGAATAATGTGTAGAGAATACCCAGATTCCATTTCTGGAAGAGGAGGATGAAACTCTTCTCCAAGACTTGGAGGTTACTCTTTATCTCTTCGGGGCTGATATCATAGTTTTCACCGATCTGGTTGATAGTGTCCTGTATTCCTTCCAGTGTTCGCTGTATTCTATGGTCCACTAGTCGCTGTAGCTCGTTATTGAGGGTTATTGAGGTGGTCATGATGAGTGCACTTGGTGTGTTTTCGCTCACTTCAGGGTTTATAAGGGTTTACTCGTTACACCGAGTGTAACTAATACACTGTAGGTTGTCATTGATGGAGAAATATGATACAATAATCGTTGGAGCGGGAACAGGCGGCACCATGGCAGCTAAGACCCTTGCCAAAAGAGACGCAAAAGTACTCATGGTAGACATCAAACCAGAGAAGAGCATAGGAGACAAGGTATGCGGAGACGTAGTCGGAGAACATCATATACATGAACTGGAATTGGGTACACCCGACAACGGGGCTTTCGAGTACAGGGTAAAAGGAATCAAGGTCTATTCACCAAACGAGGAGACAGTATTCACAGCAGCAAACAAGGAGTTCCAGGGATATATGCTGCATCGTCTTAAATTTGGGCAATGGCTTTTGGGGAAGGCGCTGGATGCTGGAGCTGAGCTCATGGACTCCACTATGTTTTTGGAACCTACACTGGAAAACGGAGCCGTAACTGGTATAGTCGCTAAGAAAGACAGGGGAAAGATAGAGCTTCATAGCGACGTTGTGATTGACGCCAGTGGGTTCCATGGCGTAGTCCGAAAGAAACTACCTCACATGGGCTTCAAGCAGGAGATAGCAAACGAGGACATCGAACTCTGCTACCGTGAGATACGCAGAGTAGAGAAACTACCAGAGGACATGGATTGGTGTGAGATATACCTTAACCAGAAGAAAACCCCCGGTGGATATACTTGGATATTTCCCACAAGCGATAACCGGGTGAATGCAGGCCTAGGTGTCTACATGAAGGGTGACTACCCGAACCCTAAGGAATTGTTTTATAAACACGTCGTTACTCGTCCTATTTTTAAGGACTCTAAGCCCCTCAAGATGGGTGGCGGCTTCGACCCTACTCGTAGGCCCTTGGACCAGTTGGTTGGTGATGGCGTTGTGCTCATCGGTGACGCCGCGAGCCTAGTAAACCCCATTCATGGAGGTGGTATTGGCCCATCTATGAAGAGTGGTATATATGCTGGTGAGGCTATCCTCAAAGCGCTAGAAGCGAATGATGTATCCAAGGCAGGTCTTTGGAGTTATCCTCACAAGTTTATGACCACGTACGGATTAAAACAGGCGAGCCTCGATATTTTCCGTAGGTTCCTTATAGCTACTGATAACACCGATATCGATTATGGCATGAAGTATGGTGTTCTGAAGGAGGATGATTTGATGAAAGCTGGACTCGGGGAAGAGTTTGATATCAACATCAGTGACGCGGTTAGCAGGGTGTTCAGGGGGATACATCGTATGGGGTTGTTGAACAATCTACGATTGACCGTTTCCCTGATGAAGCAGATTAAGGCTCACTATACTGCTTACCCTGAAACCCCCATCGGGTTTGAGGCTTGGAGGCAGCAGACTCTCGCCTACATAGATGAGGCGAGATCCAAGCTTCAGGACTAGTCTAGTCCCTTATTTTCAAGTATACTAGTAGAATAAGAGCAGCTGCTCCCCAATATAGATGAATGAGTGGTCTTTTTTCCTTTTCAATCACCAGTTTATCCCTTTGTGTAAATATTACATTAGCCTCGTTCAACTTATCTCTTTGATTAATTTCATCGTGTATATAGTCGTGACTGGTTATATTCCAAGCCGTGATCGTGTTTTTTTCTAGTAATACGCCTCGGTTATGGTTTCAACTGGGTTCATGCCACCCAACATCGTGAGGTCCACTGGTAACCACCCCCATGGTGGGATATACACCATAATCCATGCGTGCCAACCTGCGCCGTCAAAAATATAGTGATAATGGCCATTCCAATCGATCTTATCTATCATTATTGAATCGCTGAACACTACACCTGCTTGTAAATAAGCCGGTATATCCTGGCTTCTGCACATGGTAATGAATAGTAGTGATAGGTCATCACAGTCTCCTCTGGGGTCACGAATCATATACTCTGGTCGTTTCGGAGTCTCGGTTATGATATATGTTGAATTTTCCTCGAACCAGTCCAGTAGACATTGTACTTTTCCGTAGACCGTTTCTTCATTCAATGTTAATCCTGCTGCCAGATCAGTTATCTCGGGGTTATCCCCGGGATACAATGAGTTGGATACGGTGTACTCAAGCAACTCCTCCGGTATCTGTTCAATTGATTCAGCCATTTGTTTTCCTATTGATGGGGTTGGCTTGGTGGCTGATTCTATTTTATAGCTAGCGTGGATTGTGTATTCTTCGTATATTGGGACCAATACTGGATCAACTGGTATTATTTTCACAAAATCAGGTTCAAGCCTCAGTAACTTGGTTTCGTTATAACTTGTCTCCATGATTACTGTCTGGAAACCTGTATCCGGGAAAACAGGGATCCCTAGGTCTTTCAAGCTCATATTGTACACTTCGTTACCATGATTTTCGAACCTCCAAGTTACCTCGTAATTGTAAGCTGAGACCGGAATACCTCCAAGGAATAAGAAAAACAAGATAAAATATCTGAGCCTCAAGTCAAATAATATTAGATACTATTCCTTAAGCAGTTTTCCCCGACCTTGGGGAAGTGTTTCGTACTTAAGATCGAGCTTCTTTTCTAAAGAAGTCCCAGAATCACATAGATCTACACAAAACATCTTATCAACACACAAATCCAGGGAGTGATAGCACGGTGAAGCCGAAAAACTAGTTCTTTAACAAAAAACCCGTAACCAGTTTATATACCCTCTTGATTACTAAAAACTGTTAGAGAAAAAAGAGGAGCTAGGTGACGGTACTTCTATCATCGGAGTATTCCTCGTACTCCCTGTTATCAATAACCGCCTTCAGGTGATGAGCCACCTTCCATACATCATGATAACTAATGTACAAAGGCACAGGAGCCAGCCTAATTATATTCGGTGGACGGAAATCCGGTATCACACCTCGTGAAATCAAAGCCTGATTAATTTTCCATCCCTCCTCATGATAGACCCCCACATGCCCACCACGTCTTTCGGGGTCACGCGGCGTAGCGATGCCATAATTATACGGTTTTTTGCTGAGCATCTCATCAATTAAGTACATCAAGTAACCAGTAATCTTGAGACTCTTCTCACGAATCCGCTCAATACCCGCTTCACGCATCATCCTAAGACTCCCCTCAATGGGTGCAGTGCTCAACATAGTAGTTGTACCTATCTGCCAGGCCGAGGCAGTCCTAGCCGGATCAAACTCTGTCCTCATCTCAAACATGGTACTACGGTCATTACCGAACCACCCTGCCATCCCAGGTATCCTTCCCCAGTGTTTCTTATTCACGTAGATGCCTCCAGTGCTGCCCGGTCCACCATTCATATATTTATAGTTACACCAGAAAGCGAAATCTGTGCCCCATTCACTGAAGTGGTGAGGAACTACCCCGGTGCTGTGACTGCAGTCAAAGCCGATAATAATATCCCGTTTATGAGCCTCCTCTGTCAACCTCTTCATATCCAGTAGCTGGCCACTCTTATAATATACACTGGGGAGTAACGCCAACTGCACCTCCTCAGTCATGGCCTCAATGATATCTTCCTCCTCGATGAGGATACCGTCTCGGGTTTCCACAAGTTCCAATGCCTCGTCCGGATCACCGGCTTTGAGCCGTATCTGGGCGCTTAGTGCATATAGATCGCTAGGAAAGTTCAGCTCATCAGCCAGTATCTTTCTTTTCTCGCCCTCTGGCTTATAGAAGGTAGAAACCAGTGTGTGAAGGTTAATCGTAGTGCCCCCCGTAATCACGCATTCATCTTTCTCCGCGCCCACTAACGGTGCTTGAAGATTACCCAGTCTCTCAGCATAGTTAATCCACGGGATCTCTCCACACCCCCATCCCTTTATTCCGAGTTCTCTCCATTCTTCAACTACCCGTGATAAGGTCTTTTCAGCGTCTTTACTCATCAAACCGAGGCTGTTTCCATCCATGTAGATAGCGTTTCCCAGTGGATAGAAACGATCTCTGTAACCTGCTAATGGATCCTCTGCATCCATTTTGAGGGCGAAATCCTCGTCAAGCCTATATTCCATAGTTATCGTGAAAAGAAACCAGTACAGGGTTTTAAGCACTGCTAGACGTTTAGTAATGTAACTTCTACTAAGTCGCCTTCCTCAATCTTTGTCTCACCGATGGGTAACAGGATGTAGCCATCAGCGTGAGTCATGCTCGTGATGTTTCCACTCTGTTTATACACCCTGTGGACTTTACCCTCTTTTATCTGCACGGTGATAAACTGTTCACGACTGTTCTTAGCCTTTAAGCCCTCCGCCATGGGGGCCTTAACCTTTACCCAGTGCTTGGGCTCCAGTCTAGCCATCTTACGAAGCGCAGGCAAGAGATACACATAGCTGTTACTTAGGCAACTAGTGGGGTAACCTGGCATACCAAATATCAATGTATCTTCCACCTTGCCGTATAACGTGGGTTTACCTGGCTTGGTCTTTACGCCGTGGAAATATATCACACCCATCTCCTCGATAACCTCCGCGAAGAGATCTTTGACCCCCACGCTGCTCCCGCCGCTGAAAACCCCAAGATCAAACCCTGTAGTTTCCTTTAGACTCTCCCGAATGAAGCCTAGAGTGTCCTCCATTATACCCTGCGTCAACGGAACACCTCCATTTAACTCGATTACACTGGACAACGTGTAGCTGTTAATATCATAGATCTGACCTGGCTTCAGGGTTTCTCCCTGTGGTGCTACCTCGGGTCCACTGCTATAGATGGCTACCCTTGGCTTCACATATATCTCCACCTCTGTGTAACCCAGAGCCGCAAGGGTACCAAGTACCCCAGGTGTTATTGTTTTTCCCGAGTCAATCACCTTTGTGCCCTTCACAATGTCCTCTCCCGATGGCGCCATGTTCCTTCCAGGACTCACTTCCCGTTTTATTACTACTTGATCACCCTCTAATCTGGTATACTCCACCATGATAACGGCGTCAGCCCCATCAGGCATAGGGCTCCCAGTGGCGATCTCAAGGCACTCGTCTTCACTTACTGTTCCCCTATAAACTTCACCCGTGTGCTGTGCTCCTATTCTTTTTAGCTTAACCGGATTTTCCTCGGATGCCCCCATTGTATCTGTTGCCTTCACCGCATATCCATCCATGCTAGCTCTGTCAAAGGGTGGTACATTAAAACCTGCGACGATATCTCCTGCTAGGACTCGACCAACTGATTCCTGTAACGATACTTTCTCCGTCTTGGTCACTGGTTTAATCTTATCTAAAATAATCTGTAATGCTTCTTTTCGTGGTACTAGTTCTTTGAATGGTTTCATACTCATCTACGGTTCAACTCCCATAACATGTGACCAACGCCCGGTAGGATGATCTCCTCAAGGGCGGTTCTCATGGCGCCACTAGATCCCGGTAAACAGAATATTATCTTCTTATCAACGATCCCTGCAGAGGCGCGGCTCATTAAACCCGGGATCCCGACTTCTTTGTAGCTTAGTCTTCTAAAATGCTCACCAAATCCTGGTAACTCTTTCATGAAGAGACTTTTAGCAGTATCTACAGTCTGATCTACTGAGCCTATGCCTGTGCCCCCGCTAGTTATGATCACATGAGCACCACAGTCTATCTCATCTTCAAGCCATTTCTTTATTAACTCCGGGTCATTTGGCGCGATGTCTCTCTTGGTGACTTTGTGACCAGCTTCCTCAATCAATTTTACAGCCAGTGCTCCGGTTTTATCCTCTCTTAGTGATCGTGAGTCACTGGTGACAAGTAAAGCGAAGCTGGTCTCTATTTCTTGGTCTCGTGGGTGACTCATTCTCCCTTCCTCTTCTCAAGTACTTGAATATCCGTGATTACTGCATCAGGATACTGTCCCTCATCATCTTTCTCCAGGTACTTTGTCATATCCCAAATATTGAGTAAAGCCGTGGTTACCCCCATTAACGCCTCCATTTCTACCCCTGTCTGAGCGCTAGTAATTACCGTACACCTTGCCTCAATACTATCCTCATCTAACTCGTACTCGACGCTCACCTTACCGATTGGGATATTATGACATAATGGGATCAACTCCGGCGTCTTCTTCACAGATAGGATAGCCGCTATCTCTCCCACAGTCAGGGGGTCTCCTTTCCTGATACCCTCTTTCTTAATTATCATCACCGTGGTTTTCTTAAGCCCGATTCGACCCACTGCCGTAGCGGATCTATAAACTGTTTTCTTCTCTGTTACATCGACCATATTAACCGGGTCTTTACTCATGTTTCTCACCTTCTATCCAATAATCTCCCTCTGGAGTAGTTTCCTTCTTCCAAATGGGAACTCTTTGCTTCAATTCATCTATTACGTATATGCAAGCTTGAAAAGCCTCATTTCTGTGAACGGCGCTCACCGCGATAAAAACAATGTTGTCCTCCACATTTAATTCACCATACCTGTGAATCACGGACACTTCGTTAACTCCATATTTCTCAATCGCCTCAGATCTTATCTCACTGAGTTGTTTAAACGCCATATCCTCGTAAACTTCGATCTCCATCTTGACCACTCTGTGTCCCTTCGCGTGGTCTCTAACCGTTCCTAGAAACGATACAATGCATCCGTTCTCAGGGTTCCTAATCTTGTCTATCATCTGCTTGGTATCTATGTCTTCTTTCTGAACCTTGATCATTTTAGCCACCACTCACCGGCGGGAAAAACGCCACCTCATCTCTCTCAGATATCACCTGATCTAAGGATACGAAACCGCCGTTTACAGCTACCAGAACCTGATCCTTGGCCGCTATCTTGGGGTAAACTCCGCGTACATGTTCACGGATCTCCTCCACCGTGATACCTTCCTCCACCTCTAAGACTTCTTCTCTTTTTCCCGTAAACTCCCTGAATTGTCCATAGTAATGTATCTTGAGCTTCATTTCCCCTCTCTCCAGAACGGTTCCCTACGATTAACAGCCTCCATAAATGCTTCAATTAGTTCTCCTTGGGTGGCTCCGTTCCGCATAAGAGATACAAATGGTACGTGGTTATCTTCTCTCATTAAGCATGGTTTTAGTTTACCATCACTGGAAACCCTTAGCCTAGTGCAGTGTCTGCAGAAGGTGGTGTTATGCATGGGTCTAACTATCTCAACTTGTGCCCCGTTTTCAAGGTGGTATATTTTTCTCCGATGCATCTCACGTTCAACGATCTCTTTGGAGCGATCACTAAGCATCTTTTCCATGGGCACAAGGTCAAAGTGGTATTTATCATAATGTTTCACACCGTCTTCAAGTTCCTGGAATTCTATTAACTGTAGAATTGCACTTGTCTCGCTGCTGAATTCAATGAATTTATGGATCTCATTATGGTTTAAACCTTTCATAACTACCATGTTGATCTTCACCGGGGTTAAACCGCACATAATCGCTTCCCTTATCCCCGCTTTAACCGCTTCCTTCTTGTCTCGTCCAGTTATCTCTTTGAACTCGACTGGATCTAAGCTATGTAAACTTATATTAACTCTGTCTAGCCCTGCTTCTTTTAGTTGACATGCTTTTTCTGATAATCTGCTGGCGTTAGTAGTCATGGAGACCTCTTCCACGTAGGGTTTGATTCGTCTTACAATCTCCACGATGTCATCTCTAATCAATGGCTCACCCCCAGTGAGTTTAACGTATCTTATTCCTTGATCCGACGTTATCTTAATTATTTCTTCTATCTCATCGGCTGTCAGTTCTTGCCCCGAGTCGTGTTCTCCTTCATGGTGACAGAAGAAGCAGTCAAAATTACATCTCTGAGTGAGACTTATTCTCAAGCTCTTTATGGGTCTTCCGTATCTATCGGTTAATGGTTGATTCAGGGTTTTCGCCTCCTTATTCTGGTGTATTGCGGTAAAAAACTGTTATGCATGGCTGGGCATGTCGGGTATACATTTACCTGCAACAGAATTACGTTTCGCATAAATATACATATCGAATTAGGTGATCTATTATCCCTGAACTAAAAATTGTCCTTACATTAGAACTGGATTGTTTAATAGCAACGCTTTCTCCCCAATATAAAATGAGTAGCACGGCTAAGGTCACAGTTTTCCCTCGGTTGAACGCTGATACCTGTGGTACTGGTTGCGGTGTCGCCTGTGCTTCATGCACTAGTTGTGATCAAAACTGTGGTTTCCTTGACTCTGAACAAGAATTGATGGATGATCTCTATTTCCTATTGGAGGAAATATGTTACTGTACCTGTGATAAGAAGTATAGTTTAGAGTTTATTGATGCCTCTGATATAGATTATAGTATTGAGCGTCTCAATGTGGTGTTGGTTACCAATGAGGAGGAAACCGTAACTCATTACACCTACGGCGAATATATGACGGAAAACGCCCCCATAATCGCTCTCAATAACAAAATAATCGTCAAGAGAAGAATTCCAACTAAACAAGAATTAATAGAAGCTTTTGATGAAATAAATTAATCAATATCTTCTTTTATCTTCTGCTCCAGTGTCTTTAACTCTCCCTTCTCACTGATCCTAATCTTGGTCTCAAGTCGTACTGGTATCCCGATTGCCCTAAAGAAACCCATCAAGGCTGCTCCATCTATAACGTCTCTGATCTTTCCAGATTTTATCCCTTCTACGAGCATCATCTCTATCTGAGGCATTACCTGTGGAAACTGGTACTTTGCTGCCTCATAAACCTCCCATGCTCTGGAACCGAAACGCTGATCAAGTATCTCTTGATTTGTAAGCTCTCTGGGGTTCTCTTCCTCTGAGCCTGTTTTAGCTTCTTCTTCCAACTGTTTGAGTAATAGTCTGCGTTTCATCTCTTCTAGACGTCGTTGCTTTATTTTTTCCAGTTCTTCATCCAAGGCTTCTACCGCAGCATGATAGCTACAGAATATGATTTATTCCTTACTGATGAAAGAGGGTTTTACACCGCTGATCCGTATACTGTTCAGTATCACCAGTAATGCTAAGCCCACATCTCCCAGTATGACTGATAGCCATAGACTAATGGTGCCCATTGCTGCGAGAACCACGATGAGGATTTTCATAATCACCGAAATAGATATGTTCTCTTTTATTCTCTTCAAAGCGGTTTCACTGAGTCGTTGAATATACCCCAGTCTCGTTAGGTCATCCTCCAGTAACACTATGTCCGCTGTCTCCAACGCTATATCACTCCCCAAACCCCCCATGGCTATTCCCACATCGGCGGCTGCGAGGGCAGGGGCATCATTTACCCCGTCTCCAACCATAACAACCTTCCCGTTTTCACTCAGTCTAATAATGGTCTCTAGTTTCTCATCTGGAAGTAGGTTTGCGTGATATCTGTTGATTCCAAGACTCTTGGCTATGGCGGCTGCTGTGTTCTCGTTATCTCCTGTGAGCATCTCGACTTTCATGTTTTGTTTTTGTAGTTCTTTTATTGCTTGCTTGGCTGACGGTCTGCTCTGATCCATTAATGCGATCAACCCTATTATAGTATCAGCTTTAGATAGCA
>CAZLHA010000038.1:0-13506 GCA_964559155.1 uncultured Candidatus Bathyarchaeia archaeon
TTTCTCCTCACGACTTTGCGTTAACCATGGAGTGAATGATAAGTGCCAAGAATAGCCTTAAAGCATAAAATGGAACCAAAATTTATACATCAAACATTAACTTATCGGTTCTTGAATCCTCCAGAGATAACTAAAGGCTATTATAAATTGGCTTCAAAAGGATTAGCTTGGAAGTTAAGCAAAAAATGAAATTACAGCCTAAAATAGGCGCCCTTAGCTATAAGATAACTCGACTGCATGCCATATGGCATTCATAGAGTCATTTGACTCAGCTATAGCGGGTAATATCTAATCATACATGGTTTATCATTGGTCAAATACTTGGAAACACTGTTAATAGATGATTATATGTGAAGAATTATAGTTTCTATGATTGAAGAAAACGTGTATTTAGTCGTTAGTTACCTCTTCGCCTTCTTTGTTGAATAACTTGACCTGGGTTTCTGTTTCAGATTTCACTCTGTTGCTAACGCTTCCTAATAGGCAGCTATCTATAGCGCTTTGCCCCTGCCTTTCAGTTTGAACATATTTAGCTGAAATCTGTTTCTTCTCTAATAGGAAACGGTCTATAGCGCTTAGACCCGTGCTACCCATAACAACTTCTCCGAATTACATATTTTATTTAAATTATAAGTTAAACAAACTATAAACATACGTAAAACACAAGCATACGAGCATATAACAAAAAAGAGAGATTATCTTAGAACAGAATAAGCCCGAATAAGGTTACTCCATCCAGGACTAGTTTCCGTAAGTATACTTGTCCTAACAAGATAGAAGCATTATTCGCAGTCAAACAACGACTTGACCTTGAACGTATTGATATAGCTTTGCGGTATGTGCAGCGATACGGAGTGGGTCTCATAGAGGAACCACAGAAATGACTTGGAAAACAGTTGCATACACGGACCCCATAGCCTTTTGCCAAGAGAAAATAAAGATAAAAATAGATAGAAATAAAATTTCAATTTGAAAAAAACTACAGAATCCACCAAATATGCTTGTTACATGAGAAGCACAGGTTATTAGTGTTGTATAGTATTTATTATCAAGATTTCATATATATAGATATTCATGAAGTTTAAGCAGTTAATATGGTGTGCCGTAACGATTCTTACATTGGCATCATTATACTCCGTCGTCACATACCAACGAAACTTTGACCAATTTCAAAACCGAAGATTCCTACGAGATAATGCAAACTGTCTAGAAATAATAAAACAACAGTATCCAGAGTACCCGTATATTAAGCTTGATATTGTGTATGAGGTTTCTCACATCTAAAATCCTATCGCATCAACCCTCTTTGAAGGAGGACTCCTTTCTAGATCAATGGAACAGATTTGCTACGACACACAGCCCTAAGATATGCTCGCCAGCTAACGCTTAGTGGACTCGTAGGAATCCCCGCCCTTAAGGACGGGGAAACTTCAATCTCAAAGTCAGGTATCATTCAAGATCATCTAGTCTAATATTCACTTTGAGTCTCCATTCGCTTTCTGTATCTCCGTTTTTTGGTTGCGTTGGGTCAAGATACAGATAGCTTCTGGACTCTATTTTCGGTAGCAGAATATCTATGTCCAAACAGTCACATAGATAACCCAACCTGCGTATCACACCTGAGTTACCGATTCTAACTGCATATGTGGATAATTTTTCTTGGCCAAAATCTTGGTATTTCAGGGCCTTGGCTACCTCTATCACTCCTCCGCAGTATTCAGGCTTATCTAAACAGTCAACAATTGTTTTCTCTTTATCAGTAACATTGACTTGCTTATCTTCAATCCAGATCTTTTCTAATCCATAGAATTTTGATTCCTTAACCCGTATAATCAAATACCTTACACCTATTACCTCAAAATCCCATTTACTCTTCCTGGATGTCGTCTGGATAAAAATTGTATACGGTATCTGTTCGGTTAACCCATGATGGTTTAGAGCAGACCAATAAGCAACAGCATATGGTTCAACCAACTCGGATCCAATTACAAATTCATGTAGTGTATATTCCCCGCTTCTGGAAGAGAGAGGAATTACCAGGTATTTTCCACGCTCCAATCTCTCAATAACACCCTCTTTCTCCATCCTTGATAATATCACGTTAAGACTATCTCTCGTAACATCGAAAGCTTCTGCTGCATCATCGGTAGTAAAAATCTTCTTTCTAGCCAACTCAACAGGAACTCTTCTCAAACACATACACCTTAATTAACAAAAATGTTAACTATTATGTATATAAAAAAGAACAAATAAAAGCCTTACCTAAACTCAAAGACCATGCACAGATAAGAACCATCTACCTACCTCATATCCCAGACAAAAACAACTGGCCACAAATCACCATCGCAATCTACATGATAGAAACAGAAAACCCTAGAACACTAAAAATCACGTTAACAAGCCTAGAACAACATAGAACATCAAAATAACACTACAAAAAGCAAATAACTAACTTTATTCTAACAAAATAATCAAACAAATTAGAAACTTAGACCTCTTCCTGAATGCCCCCATAACTTTCCTTGATGAACAGATAGAAAATAACCGGCATTAACAATATGAGGAACTGTATAATCCGGTTAGAAACAGAATAACCCCCTGTGACATCCACGAAATACCCGTAAAGAGGAGCGAAAACACTGAACCCCATAGTACCCATACCATTCACAAGGCCAAGCCCAATAGAAGCCCTTCTAGAGGGAAGCGTCTCAGGAACCATACTGAACAACAAAACCCAGAAACTAAAACTGAAACCAATTAAGAAATTCAAAAACATAAACACAATAAGAGGAGTACTCGCTGGAGCCGCCATAAAAATAAACACAAATACTGCTGCCAAACCAGAAGCCCCAACCAAGGGAAGCTTTCTACTTTCAAGCCGATCGCTAATTGCAGATATTATAATCGTACCAGGGATACCCGCAATAGAACCTAAACTAGCTATCTGCCCAACCTCCACATAAGAAAAACCTCGGATATCAATCATAAACTGAGGCATCCAAGTCATAAAAACCCACGCCACAGTACTCAACAAATAACCCGCAATGAAAGGATACAACCGTCTATCCTTAAGAGTCTCAACAATAACCCGACCAAGCGGCGGCTCATCCATATGCTCCTCTCCGCTCTCCTGTTTTCCATCTTTGAGTATGAATATATTTGATATCCCCCCTACTATCAGTATGAACCCGGCTCCAAGATACAGTGGACGCCAGCTACCAAACACTTCTATTGCCCTGGGGAAACCGTTATAGGCGATGAAACTAGCCAGGCCACCTGAGGCACTAAGAACCCCAATAGCAGTAGCCTTACGGTTTGCTGGAAACCACGTAGTGATGAGCCTAACCGCGCTAATATAGAAAGTGCTACACCCGAGACCTATCAATATCTGAGCTACTAGCAGAAAATTGTAACCTATACTGCTCCAGAAAAGGAAAACCCCAATGATAGTTAGTACCCTGAAATACAGGATAGATTTCCTAGCCCCCAATCGTTGACTAAGAACCCCGCTAGGGATCTGCATTAAACCATATGTCATGGAAAGCACTGAGATCAGGAACCCCATGGCGCTATGGCTTAACTTGAGTTCCGCAATAAGTATAGGCGTCAAGGTATTAGCGGCTCTTCTGAGGAAGCTTTCAACAAGGTAGGAAACAAATAAAGTAACCAATAGAATGCTTGTATAAGTTCTAGTTTTCGCCATTCCCGACCCCTGTATTGCTCCCCCTTAACGGATAACCAGCCTTTAAACACTACCCCACTGGCCAACCATTTCATCTAAATGAGATAAACATAATCCAAGTCTCCCCACTAAAACCATCATAGTATCTGGTTACCCTAAAAAGGTGGTACTATGAAAAAACAATGTATACAAAGCCTAGACATACTTCTCCTAATAGCAATCACCCTACCTGCCACTCCACTCGCTGAAACTTCTCCATAAATTTGCCCAACCAGTGGAGAAGAAATCCTAATTTAGGCAGCACTTGTAGGGATAATCGTGGTCGCAGTAATCTTCTACAATAGAAGATGATTTTCATGTAACAGGTATATTGAATTTCCCGCAATATAACAAAAGATATGTTTTATAATAATATTTTTCGACAAGTTTTAAGAGTAAAAAATATTTGAGCTCGCGAATTAAGATCGGAACTCGGCTACCTCTTCAACGGGAAGCCTTGGCGGACCCTGCTTACCCTTCATCTCCTCAGAAGGATAACCAACACCAACGGCTGCAATGAGATCCATATCCTCCTTACCATACAGTTTCTTGTACTCATCAGCAGCAACACGCACAGCCCCAGACCATAACGTACCAAGACCCATATCATATGCCTTAAGCATCATTGTCTGAATACAAGCACCAATACTCTGCTGGCTACTCCAATCCTTGTTCTTGTCCCAAACAACAATCAAAGCAGAACCCTTCTCAAGACTCCGGGCACTAAACTTCATAATATTCAAAAACTGCTCCGATAAACCCACCTCCTTGGCTTCAATCTGCTCACGCATAACCCTGATGAACTCGGCTTTTGAGTCGCCTGTTAAGACGGTAAACCTCCAGGGTTGGTTGTTGGCGCCGCTAGGACTCCATATACCATATTCTAGGATCTCCTTGAGTTGTTTTTCTGTGACCTTCTTCTCTGTATCGTAGCTGCGGCAGCTACGTCGATCGAGTATTGCTTTACTTAGCTCCATGTCGGGAAAGGCTTGTTTCATAATATATATGTCATTCTAGGAAATAGAAACAGAAACACTGCTGGAAATTGCTAGATTATCTATCAAAATTCGACACAGAAAATCTACTTGTACACTCCGAGGGTGTGAATAGCACACATGTTTCATGTAACAAGTGTATTGAATTTCCTGTAATATAACAAGTGTTTTCCAGTATTGAAAAAGGGTGTCTAGAGTTACATTCCAAAGAACACATTTATGACAAAATATTTTAACCTAAAAACAAGGAGCAGTGTATGTTCAATCCACTAGGACCAAATAGAGTTTTAATTTGGGACATAATAGCCTCAATAATTAGCCTTACAGTGGTTATGTCCGTTGTACAAATAAATGGAATAATACAGAAAAAGGGTCTTTTACCTACAGTAATTACACGAAAAGTGGTTCATCTGCTAGTTGCGCCAGTTTTCATGATTACTTGGCAATTATACTCTGGAGAATGGACTAGTCGTTATACTGCGATGCTTGTCCCATTGCTCTTTGTCGGTATGTTTCTAGCCATTGGGAAACGATGGATCGAAGATGAGGCTTTTGTACGATCAATGAGTCGCTCTGGAGAACCAGAGGAGTTACTGAAAGGCACACTATATTATGCCATAATTGTGGTACTATCTACCATCCTCTGGTTCTATTTACCCGTCACAGGGTTATCTGATGCTAACCCAACCGCCTTTATCTTATTTGGTTGTCTCGCTGGCGGTGATGGTTTAGCGGATATTATAGGAAGGCGTTATGGTGGAAGAATCAGGTTCGGTTTTGGTGGCAGTGAAAAGACGCTGATGGGTTCAATTGGCATGTTTATTGGTTCAATGTTATTTAGCATGACACTGATATGGATTTTTAGCCTTGAGACTTCTGCTATGTCTGTCCAAAGTTTGTTTATTCCGATTACTTTGATTTCTCTGGTTGCGACAATTGTAGAGGCATTATCTCCCAAGTCTCTTGATAATATCATAATAGTTTTATCGGTACTCATAATGACAACAATCATTAACGCAGTTTCACCGGGACTCTGGGGGTATGCGTTTACAACCCTTTAGGTGCACAAGATGCAAGATATCACAGTAATCAAACTTGGTGGCAGCCTAATCACGGATAAATCCAAACCATATACCATGCGTAAAGATGTAATTGCATCGGTATGTGAGGAGATTAAAGAAGCCATGGATAAAGATCTTGGTGGAAGATTTGTATTTGTTCAAGGTGTTGGTAGCTATGGGCACCCACCTGTGATGGATCACAAGTTATACAAGGGGTTCATAGACCGAGCCCAGTTGTTACCTTTATCGATGACTCAGAGTAAGGTGGATGAACTCCGAGCCTTCTTGATACATCAGCTACAAGAAAATATGATTCCTGTAATCCATATAGCTGCCTCAAGCATGTTTACGAGCACAAAAGGGAGTTTTGATGAGTATAATCTAAAGCCTTTGACGGGTTATATGAGTCTTGGCATGGTACCTCTGATAGGCGGAGATATGATATACGATAATGATTTAGGGTTTACTGTTTGCAGTGGAGATAAACTAGCATTAACCCTTGCTGGAGAACTTGAAGCATGTAGGTTAATTTTCGCGGCAGATGTAGAGGGTGTTTATGATAAGAACCCCCAAGCGTTTAAAGATGCGGAATTGTTTGAGGTGATTCAAATGGATCAATTACCTGAGATAATTGATTCTGTAAAGTCGGATAACCCGAGGGATGCAAGTGGTGCTATCGTAGGAAAGTTACGTACAGTTTATGAGTCAAGGGTTCTTGTTGAGCAAGGGCTTGAGGTGTCTATAATTTCCATGATGCAAAAAGGGCAACTTATCTCATGTCTAAATGGAAACAAAGAGTTCGGAACCTCATTCATAATTTAATTTTCGATTAGATGCGGTTTCAGGTAACAAGCATAATTTTTTTATCCGATTTCCTCATAGTAAATTACAAATACAAAACAAAGGTTTATGTAAATACCTCCCAGTCTACCACTATTGTTTCTGGTGTCTACTAGTGGGTACCTTCGGGAAAAAATTTTCTCGTTTATTTGATTATTTTGGTCTCTGTTGGTTTGTTTTTATTGTGCGGTTCTTTCTTGTTTGATGGGATAGTGGTTTGGTGTTTGGTAAAAGGTTTTTTCAGGTTTTGAATCTGGTTACTCCCTTGTTTGTGGGTTTAATGATTTCACCGTTGGGACGGTCTGGGTCATGGCAGGATACTTTTGTAGAACCTAGTCTCCCTAAGCTGTTGACGCCTGCACCGATTACATTCGCGGTTTGGGGTCCGATTTTTGTTTTGATGGCGGGTTTCTTGGTGTATCAGGGTCGTGACTTGTTGCCGGGTCGGGAAATGGTTGAGACGCCGTATGTATTGGATGTTGGATGGTTTTTCTTTTTGTCTAGCTTGTTGACTGGGCTCTGGTATGTTGCGTGGAGCCGTAGGTTGATCTGGGCATCGATAGCGTTGATGGTGTTCTATTATTTGTCGTTACTAGCGGGGTATTTCCGGCTTGGCATTAATTTGTCTCCATTGAGTAAATGGGAAAGGGTGCTTGTTACTGGTGGCTGGAGCATGTATACGGGTTGGATTACTGTTGCTACTGTGGTGAATACGACCACTGGGCTCGTGTATTATGGGTTTGATAGGCTTCCCTTCACAGAGCTACAGTGGACCATAGGAGTGGCGCTTATTGCGGTGCTTGTTTATTTGGTGTTTCTGTTTAAACGCAATGACACCCTTTTTGTGGGTGTTGGAGTATGGGCTTTTACGGGACTAGTAATTACGCATATTAACCCAGCGCCACCTTCAAATCAATTGATACTTTTCTTGTCAGCGTTAGCAGCATTAACAATCCTAGCAGCAATAATTTACAAAGAAAAACTAGCAAAATAATACAAAGTTACACACTTCTCATGTAACAAGTATATTTAGTTATTTTTTCTGTTTTTTCTTAATAATAAATAAAGACAGGTTTTTCTACCTCTGAGCTTTTATTGGTCTATTCTAGAAGAGTTGTTGTCTTTCCCTGTTTATTGGGCTTTGACTTTGAAATTTACATTAACCTTGGTTTCTGGGCTATGTTAACCAATGTTGGTTAAAATGTGTACAATTAATATTAGATACATAGACAACGTTAAGATAACATGTAAGTTCCTGTTAAAATGTGGGATCCCTTCATTAAACCCTGTATAATTTGATAATAGATTAAACCTGTAGATAAACCCCGTAACGACAAGAACTAGCATAATAATAAAAAGAGAAATACTCGTCCGAAGATCAGGATAAAACTCCTTTGGTCTACTTAATTGCTGTATATTGTGAATTGAGATTAGCATGAATGGATAAAAAGAAGGGGAAATAAGCTAGTTTGCTAAAAAGCTCCACCATGGTTTCTTGACATTTATCACTTCTTCTGTCTCCAAGTCAATGATGGTTTCAGTATTCATATTCATCTTGAACAAGCCAAGTAATCTTACCTGTTTATGCTTAACCATTTTAGCAGCCTTTTTCCCTTGATACGAATATTCAGAAAACTCTTTCACGGTTTCACCCTGTTCAAGGAATTTGTCTCTATCTATACTTTCAATACCCCTTTTCCGGGCAATAGTGTAAAGACTAAAACCGGTAACACTCCCTGAAACCGTGTTCATATCAGCATCAACTTCTGATTGAACCATCTCCCATTCAGTTCCATCAAACCTATACAATGATAGCATTTGTTCCTGAGCGCCACCTAAATCTTCCTCATCATATTGTAAAGTAATGGTGACGGGATTAGACATATCTGCACTAGTGCTCAAGTCATAAACACTTCCAATTGGGTTAATCCCGGAATACTGTTCAGTCACCATCACATTAACTTCAGCTTGTCCAGTAAAGCAACGTGCTGGAATTACAACCTGTATAGTACCTAGATCAACTATGCCTCCCCCGGGTCCAATGTCCTTTATAATATCAATAACTTGATCTATTCCCGCTTCAGTTGTACTCATCTGATGCTCTTTACTTAGACCAAGATCCGGAAACGCTTCGTCCTCTCCTAGAACCGTTGTTTTATCGATCTCCATCACACCTCCACAGCTTTTCATGGTATCGTACCCCGTAATCGAGACCTTATTATCCTCATCTCTCTCCTGATCTAAATCATCACGAATATTCCCCGTATGCATAACATAACAGCAGTCATCAGGATCAACAATAGCGGAAAATACTTGATCCGGTAGTATGATAGACTCTCCTGAATCTAGCTCCGAATATAAGGTAAAACTCATTCTTGACGTGAAGAATGGATTATATTGCATCAACTGAGTAGATCCTTCCCCCTGTAGCGTTAAACCGGCTACACCGTTTTTTCTTGAAACTTCCTCAAGTGTAACATTAGCATCTATACCCGAATCAGCTCCAAATACATCTTGAGCCCATGTTACAGTAAACTCACTATCAGGTGGCACAGGATCCGTTCCAATATTACAAAAACTTGTTTCAATTGTAAATTCTAGCTGAGTCTTCCCACTAGCTAACTCTGTTTCATTATAACCAGACCTATAATTCATCTCTAACGCTACATCTGGATAGTCACACACGTCTCCCACTCCATCCCCATATGGGGTATCGGAGTCAGCTTGATCAGGATTATATATATCTGGGCAGTTATCCTCAAGATCATAAACCCCATCTTCGTCACGGTCATTCCAAACCGCCACAAAACAAGTACCGTCTTTATGCCATAGATCATCTGTTCCAGCATCCCAATTCGTGGGATCCATGTCTAAAGTATTGGGTTCAAACACATCTTCTTGAACCCCATCATAAGGAGGAAAACTAAACTCGGTACCAGGAATTAACCATCCATCAGAATGACCCTCATAATCTGGTGTTGTCTCAGGAACAATAGTATAAATATTATACTTAATCGCAGCAGCAGGCCTCGCGTAATCATTTATGTCAAGATATTCCCCCGAAATATACGTGTTCCAATAAGCTGTAGCATGATTACCGCTTTTCCAGTTAGGCTGTACTATTAGATTTCTTTTTCCTCCATACTCATCATAGCCAACGATAACTGCATAATGCTTCGCGAATAAATAGCCATCATTTTCCTTTTCACCCTCAGCACGGTACAGGTAAACCAAGGGTCTTCCATTATTGATCTCATTTTTAACAAGCTCCCAAAGATAGTCAAAATCAGAGTCAGGGGTAACCTGATGTTTTGACACAGTGAAATCTATACTGGAATAATCATCAAACCATTTCTGAAGACCACTTTTAAATTTATGAGGAGTCACTGCAGTTTGTTCACAATCAGTAATTCTATCCATATACTGACCTATTCCTAGCTCAAATATCGTATCATAGGGCAAACCATCTTCATTAAGACTGCCCAACATTAAACCTGATACTCCTCTTCTCTCCCACCAAGCAAGAATCGAAGCACCAGTTACAGTGCCGCAACCCGCAGGGAACCCGGTTCCCCCACAGGCTTGACCTACTTCAATATATGGTTGATAATACGGGGGCACTCCAGAGATGAGCGCTCTCTCACCAGCCGGACCAGCCTGTGACCCGTAGCTTGTTCCAACATAAAAAAAGTTGAAGACTATTAATACAGCTATAATTAACCCTATAAGTTTACAATGCTTCATACAACCTATATTGCTGTTTTTACTAAAAAAATTTGGCTCCTAGACTAATATAAAAGTTAATTACAAGCTATCCTCCGTTTTCCAGAGTTATTGGGCTAAGTATTCTAGAACTTTATCGGCTCTGGGGTGGTCTTTCAGGCCTTAGATGTGTCTTCCATAGTATTTGTCTGTGGGTCTGACACTAAACACGCGTGTATTTGTTTTCTAGGCTTAGTATTCCCCAGAAAATAATCTTAACTAGGTTACTTTTACCTCTGCCTGTCATGACTGGAATCAAGATGTGGTGAATAAGTTCTTAGTATCTAGGTATAACCCCTCATCTGTGTTCCCCGGCCCCGTATATAGTGTAATATACCCCCTGGCCGGACGGACGGACAACAATTTCATATAAATGGCTTTATGAGTCTTAAAACGTCGAGACCTCTGGAATACGATAAGATTTCCTTGAAGCTTGTAAGCCCACCGGTTTATGTAATATATGGCTATCCTCAGGGTGTATGGGTTTCCTGATGGTGGTGTAGATAGTACAAATTACTGGGGTATTTGGAAAAGGGTAGAAAGTTTAACCGTATTATATGCTAAATTGTTTAGAGGTTTGCTGTTTACTGATCTAGCTTATTTTTACATGAATTTTATTCCTGTGGTTTGGTGTAAGGCTGTTTTTATCGCTTGTTCAAAGTCATCAAGCGGTGCATCTATCAATCTTACTCCTTTACCAGGTACGTATTCAATGCCCACTTTAAGCTCAAGCTCTTTGATTATCTGCTTAACCCGGGTATACGACAAAGTTTTCTTCTCATATGTGCTTGACAGCATAACATAGAAGTCATATACTGCTTGTATCGAAACATACGCAGAGCCTTTAAACCGTAAAGCCTGAATCACCGCTAATAACACCAGCAAACTTTGTGGGTTGATTGAACATAACTCATCCACACTGGGGCCCCAGCAGGTTTCGCTAACTGCTTTCCTAATATGATCAACCGAAATAGCATCTGACAGACACTCATCCGCAATCAAGCCACCTGTATGCAAAAGACCCAATGCATACCTGCAGTTACCACGGTAATACCCCTGAGTAGCCAAGTCACACACATACTCAAGGACCTCCCTGGAGACTGTGTCCCCATTAAATGCCTCACATACCCGGCTCCGTAGTATATCCAGTAACTCATGTTCACAATACCTCTTCAACCGTATAACCAGCAAACCCAGACTACTCCGCTCACTGGGGTCAAGAACATCACTGAACCCCTTTTCCTGGGCGATAAAAACAACCCCTAGCACCCGGCTTCCACGTGTGGAATACTCCCCCAGTCTGGTTAAGTCATACACTAGGCCGCCTTCCGGTTCAACTCTTTTATCCCGGCGTATTAGATGATCCACGTCATCAAGCACCAGAAACAGGTAGATATCCTCCTCGGTAAGGTGCTCCATTATCTTTTCAAGGTACACACCAGGGGAATAACTGGGATAGGATTCTCCTGTAATAGCTTTCAGTATCCGGTGGTAGAGGCTTCTCCTGTCTTTGACCCCTAGCTTGCAGTTCACATACACTATCTTTAATGGAACTCTGTGTCTATCCGTGTTTTTCTCGATTCGATGAGTGAATGTTCTGACAGTACAGGTCTTACCTGAGCCTATAGGTCCTAATACTCGGGTTACATGACTGATTTCCCGTTTCGGGTAGAGCAGGTGTCTCCGGTAAATGTTGTCAAGTTTCTTTATATAGTGCTCTCGGTGGGGAAGAGTCTCAGGGAGATACTTTGGATGTAGCTTGTCTCTGGCCTTGAATACGCTGCATGTTTCTTTCATGACACTTGTTCCTACATTATGGGTTATAACCGTGACCGATGTGTTTGTGGTACTGAGATGGCTCAAAGTGAAGCCATTTACCCACTGATCCGGTTTTTACATTATTATGTTAAAACAGGTCTCGATACAGTCATAACTATATATGTTGTTTAACTGATTCGCGAAACAAGCATTTAGAGGGTATCATAGTACCGTTTTCGTAAACATTGATTAAACCGGTGCATTTGATGTAAACGCCTGTTTTTCGGCTTATCTCTGACACACCCCCCCCTCTCCCATTGTCGAGGATAAACAATACAAACACATAACGAGTACATAGATTCGGAAAATAAATGACTCTGCAGAACACACACGGCTTCACTCTGCCCTTGCTTGACTATTAATTTACTATCCCACCTGGTATGATTATAGTTGCCTGATTTCAAGAAACATTTCCTATATGGGACAGAAACCCTCCTAGAAATGCTAGAAGGAAATGTAACACAGATGAAGATCATCGCCGAGACCCTGGCAGGTCGAGCAGGCATAGAAATCAGTCAACTGAAACGCGTAGCCTACGTGGCTAATAATCAAGTCTTAAACATATACCTCTACATACTGGAATACGGCCCATTACCTCGTAAACATTTAAACAAAGGTTTCCCATCCAGCACATTGAAACGAGTACTGCCTCAACTCGAGGCAGCCGAGGTGATCGTGTACAGAGACCACCGATACATGGTTAAACGCATGGAACCAACCCAAACTCGGTAGCAAAACCCATTTCATGGCGTAAAACTTATATAATGTAAACCATTTTTGGGCGAAACCCTTAAAAAGAGTAGCCCAAGTTTGGGCCGAGTTTTATTGAGAACACATGCAGAGACAAGACAGACCTAGAACCGTGTCCATACTCGTGGATAAAAGAGAAAAAATCCATGACCACGTTACAAGCGAAAAAATCGACTACCCGCATACATTAAACAGGATTAGTGAATGGCTGAGAAAATCCACACCCCTCCCGGAGGCATACGCCCAATGACTCCCTGGTTCAGCATCCCCGGTCCTATCTACCTCCTTATAACAAGCGCCGGCGGCGCAGCCTGCGGCTACCTACTAGGATCAGCCATACACCACTGGAGGAACCAGAAATGACCCACAGGTACCGAGAACCCGACCCCTGGGTCTTAGAACATCGAATAATGATCCAGATTATATCCCTACTCCTAGGCGCCACAGGCCTCATCGCCCTCATAAAAGCTGAATACCCGGTGAACCTGATGGGAACCCTCCTATCCTTCACCACAGTAATGGGATATGGTTGGCTGCAACGGAAATGGCGCCCCAGCAC
>CAZLHA010000038.1:13516-17521 GCA_964559155.1 uncultured Candidatus Bathyarchaeia archaeon
TATAGACTTTCTAGAATACCTGGAGGCACAGGCTAAGCAAGATAACCTTGACCCTTGGCTCAGAGATAAGACCAACATGTTCAAGCAGGTCTGGTGCCTCGATAAACCCCTCAGGGAGGCCTTACATGAGTAACGAAAAAGGCCCCAGGTATCTGAGCAGGGTAAAAGCCTGGATAGGAGAAGGATTCACCCAACTCATACCCGTCATCGTATTCGGAGCCCTCACCGGAGCAGCATCCATCTACATATTCGCCCCAAACACCAATCCTGGCCAAAACGTGATGATAGGTGAGATATGTCTAGCCATAGGCCTAGCCCTAGGCTACATAGCCGGAGCCCAACACGGGGAGGCATCATAGTGCCCGAGTACATCTATAATGGCAGAGTCATATCCTCCCCCGAGTGGTGGATTGACTACCTTAAACACCCCCACGGATGCACACATAAAAACAACAAGAGGGGAAAATGCGTCTACCCGGAGTGCCCCAAGCAATCCATGAGCTACAGCCTACCCATGGCATGGTGGAGAAACAAGGAAACCTGTAACCACCGAAAGGAGACACCCCAATGACCCTCCAAGACCAACTATACTCTCTGTGCACGGACCTACAATACACTACCAGGGGAACCCGAAGCCGTCTAGCGTGCAATCACCCCCCAGACAAGTACCTGGGAGGCTCACACCTAAAACTGGAGCAAGACCCTAGATGAGTCAACAGACTTACCCCATTGACTATACCGTCTACTCTCTGAGATGCGGTGAAGAATGCCCCCACTATGACCCCCAAACCCGGTTTTGCTGGCACACCTGGAAATACATCAAAGAACACGAAACCTGCCACGCAGGAATACAGGTAAAACACATCCATGAACTCATCTACCCACCTGAAACCCGGGGAGAGACCGGGATATGAGTCAAACCAAGGACTTGTCTGAGAAACAGCTCGGGCTTTTCCCCCTAGTAAACCCAGACCAGGTAAAAGAAGTATACAAGCAATATTACGCAGTATCCGATGCACTCCTAGTACCCTATGATGAACGAATCGTAGACAAAAACGGGGTAATACGACAGGAAAGCGACTACGCCCGGATACCTCAAACACATAAATACAAAGGAAAATGGGTCACCGAGTACCAGGACGCACCACGAAAATCAGCCTTCAGAAAACTAGCCCGTGTCTACGGCGTATCAACCATGATAGTAGACACAGAAAAAACCATTGACCAAGAGACGGTGACATGGCACTACACGGTACGGGCATGGCAAAACAAGGTCTCCACCATGGGTATAGGCGCCTGCAGCACAGACGAGAAAAAAGATATGAGCACCCACGACGCCAAAGCCACCGCCCACACAAGAGCCAAAAACAGAGCCATAAGCGACCTCATCGCATTCGGACAAGTATCAGCTGAAGAAATAAACCACACCCCCCGCGAGAAAACTAGAAACCCTAGCACCAAAGTAGAAAAAACAAGACAAAAAACAGAAACCAAAACCAAAGAAAAGAAACCTACGCAGCGAACCCTAAACCCGGACGAAGAAACCGTAATCGATGCACTCCTCAAACAAGGCCTCAGCACAATAAACGGGGAGCTAACCATCAAATCCAGAGACGACGCCGTATATGTCCAACACCCCCTAGGAACAAACCAAACTAAACAAAGCAAAATCCAAGAAGCCCTGGATGAAGCCAATCTAGAATACAAGTACCATGAAGACAAAAACGCCTGGGAGGTGACTGGCCTGTGATTTTCAGTAAACCCGATCATATAGCACAGATAAAGTTAAGCCTGAAAACACAGACCAGACGACCAATCCCCAGATACCAGGTAGGACAAAGCTACGCTATACCCCCCGGAAGAACCAAACCAAGAATACCACCCAGCCGAATCCATACCCTAGAAAAATGGGTTGAAAAACGAACCGGATCATGCAAACCACCCCTCCCTAGACAAATGGCCAACGCTGAGGGCGGCTACACACCAGAGGAATACGAACAACTCTACAGTGAGATGTACCCAGGCTGGAACCAGCGCTATGCCTACCGTTTTGAATACCATCCACAAAGGAGGCTGACAAGTGACTAAACAGGATAAGTCAGTCAAAGAACCCCATCGGTACAAGATCCACGGAGGCCGCTACATGGATCTAAGCCCTACGCTGAGAAAACGGCTTGAAGCCAACAGGACACAGACCAGAGCCACACAACAAGAAAAGGAGGCCACCTGGTGATACCCCAAAACATAGACTGGACTGAGTTACTCAGTAACACTTTCTCCTCCTCAACAATAGCTCAAACACAGGTACGAACACACCCATCAAACACCTACATAATCCAGCTAACATGGGATCATGTAGGACTACCCCTTAACCAGCAAGTAATCTGGCTACTCTACAACCCAGAGTCAATCAAACCCATAGAAAAACTCCTCGAAGACCTTAGACACCTAGCACGGGCAACAGACCATAAACTCGTTATCATAGACGACTATGATCCAGCAAGACACTATCTCATGGAGATAATGATTTGCTGCGATGGATACGCCACAACACAGACATACATCCACCAAATAGATGACTACGAAGGCTACATAGGAGTAATCACAGGACAAGGCAGAACCATAGATGTCCAAGAACCACGTATCCGGGCAACAATACATGCAACCTTATCAAACATTCTACTAGGAATCAAACCATTACAAGACGACACCTACCTCAACAACGGAAGAAAAACGCTTAACCACCTAGTCACCACAACACAGAAAAACGGTGCTAATATCCGATCCATGACGCAAAACAGGCTCAGAACGGAGGCATCCCACCGAGATGGATAACCCCACAGTCAAGATACCTCAAAAAGAGCTAGAGAAACTCCGAGCCGCCCAACGAGCCTACAAACAATCCGTAGAAGAAAAACTACAAGCAGAAGCAAAAGCCATAGACCAGAAAAAAGAAACCACCGAGGCCATAAAGAACGACCCAAAGCTAATCGCCAAAGGCAGAGCCATCAGAGACAGGTTCTACAACGAGGACGACCGATTCAAAGCGATGCGGTTCGTTGACTGGGTACTCAGAGCCCACCCTGAAAACCATATAGCCACACCCGTCAACAAACACGGCGCCGAAACCATATACTGGTATAACACGAAAACCGGAGTCTACGAACCAAACGGAGCCCCCAGAATAGAGCAACTACTCCAAGACGTCCTAGACGATAACTGCACCAGATACAAACAGAACGAAGTCATCCACCAATTACAAGTAGCAACCTACGTGTACCGCACCCGTTTCTTCCAACAGAACCCAGACCACATAATCCTCGAGAACGGAGTCTACACCATCTCCACCGACACATTCAACCGACACAACCCACGATACCGAGCATTAACCAAAATACCACACCGCTACAACCCCACAGCACAATGCCCCACAATCATCAAAACCCTAGTCGAAATAGTAGGACAAGACATAGCCACCCTCCAAGAATGGCTAGGATACCAACTCTACAGACTATACCCCATCCACAAAGTAGCCTTATTCATAGGCACAGGCAAAAACGGGAAAAGCCAACTCCTCAACCTCATAAAACGCCTAGTAGGTCCACAGAACACCAGCAACGTAAGCCTCTACGAACTCACCAGCGACAAATTCGCCATAGCGGAGCTCCATGGGAAACACAGCAACATAGCCCCAGACGTAGGGAAAGAGGAACTCAAATACACGGGAAGATTCAAAGCCGTAACCGGAGAAGACACAGTACGAGCCCAAGAAAAATGGGGCCAACCCTTCAACTTCTACAACTATGCTAAAATGAACTTTAGCTGCAACCAGGTACCAGCCTCCCCCGACAACAGCGACGCATTCTACAGACGGTTCCTATGCTTCAAACTACGAAACAAATTCAAAGACAGATCCGAGATAAAATCCAACCCAGAGCTCCAACAAGACCCCAACATTCACGAGAAAATACCCCGGATAATGGAGCAGATATGCACCGAGGAAGC
>CAZLHA010000039.1:0-17211 GCA_964559155.1 uncultured Candidatus Bathyarchaeia archaeon
AGAAAGACAATCCCACGCCACTGGGGATCACAGGCAAAGTCCTCTACGATATCTATGTACACGGTAAGGCCGCTCACGGTTTCCACCCCGAGGATGGTGTAAACGCGATTGAGCAAGCGGGGATTATACTAGCTAACTTGGATAAACTCAATATAGCCGAGAAAGAGGGATTCAAGGGTAATTATAGTACTTTGAAGATCGAGGGTGGATACGAGGTCTACAGCGTAGTTGTGCCCGCCATGTGCAGATTTGAGGTAAACAGGTTAACGGTGCCTGGTGAGACAGTTGAGAGCGTAATTGAGGATATGGAGGAGCTGATTGCTTCACTAGATCTGGGTTCAATGGTTGAGGTGAAGACCAAACCACCTCTCTACCAATCATATCTATTGGAGCAAACTCATCCTTTCGTAGAGTTATTCGACAAAACCTATCGCGATGTTACAGGTAAGGCTTGTAACTATGAGTACAGTAGTAGTATTACTGATGCTAACACTTTCACGGGTGAGGGAGGTATACCCTGTATGCATCTAGGTCCATACGCTGGTGGAACCCATCAAAAGAACGAGTACACAAGATTTGACAGCATCCCACCGGTGACTAAGATCTATACTGAGCTTGCTGCTCGATTCCTCTCTTAAACATGAAAAACCTAAAAACTTCTTTTATATTCTTTCTCTAACATGCTTGATGAAGTACTCCCTTACCTTGATGAAGCGTACACTGTGAAGCTGAGCGAGGAGATGATTGAGTTACCCAGCGTAACTGGAAACGAGGAAAAATTAGCGCTATATATCCAGGAGAAGCTTGAGAGCTACGGTATGAATACAGAGCTACAATATGTTGCAGATGGACGACCTAATGTATATGGCACCATCGACTGGGATAAACCCGGTAAGAGGTTAAATTATAATGCCCACACTGATACGGTTCCAGCCGGTGATGACTGGGAGACAGACCCGTTCAAGGCTGTGATCAAAGGTGGAAAGCTCTATGGCCGCGGTGCATGTGACATGAAAACAGGCATCGCCTGCAGCCTCAACATGATCAAGGCTATAGCAGACTCAGGCGTAGAGTTAAACGGTGAACTAAGCTTCAGCGGTGTGATTGATCAGGAAGCTACTGATATTGGTGCGTGGGCCATGATGGATGTGCCCAAATGGAGGAGCCTCGACGGAGTAGTATTAACCTATAGTTACTCTGGCGACGAGACCAAGCCAATACCCTTGGGATTAACGGGGAAAATACTATATAACATAAAAGTAAAAGGCAAGGCTGCCCACGGGTTCAGACCTTACCTAGGTGTGAACGCGGTAGAGGATGCGGCCAGGATCATAGCAAACCTAGATAAGTTAGAATTGAAAGAGCACCCTGATTTTGGCAGTGGAACAGTTTGCACATTGAAGACCGAAGGTGGCTATGAGCAATATAGCATAGTGGTTCCTGAGAGCGCTCGTTTTGAAGTGAATAGGCTTCTTGTCCCAAGTGAGTCCATCCAATATGCCTTGGATGATATGAAACGGTTGGTGTGTAGCCTTGAGCTCGAGTCCAGCGTAGATGTAGATGTCAAGCCACCGAAATATGAACCATACCTCTGCTCAAACGATGAACCACTGATGAAGACTCTGGATAACGCATACCGGGTAGTCATTGGTAATGCTCCTCTATACGAGTATGCTTTCGGTATCACCAACGCTAATATATTCCAAGGGGAACAGGGGATCCCATGCATTCACATAGGGCCCCAGCGGGGTGGGGCACATCAACCTAATGAACACGTAAAACTAGAGTGGTTACCACCGATATCAGAGATGTACACGCGGATAGCTTTGGACTATTTTGGGTAACCCCCTATTTTTATATCATAAACGCATTGAAAAGCATTGATTAAATTGCCGGAAGAAGCATCTTACACGGATTTTAAGAAACTAGATATTAGAATAGGAACCATTGAGTCATGTAAGCAGGTAGAGGGATCAGATAAGCTATACAGGATAAAGGTGGACTGTGGAGAAGAGGAACTCAGACAGATACTCAGCAGTCTAGTGGACTATTATACTCCTGATGAACTAGTAGGGATGCGCATACCCGTGATTGTTAACCTTAAGCCAGCAAAGATATTTGGCCATATGAGTTATGGCATGTTGTTGGCAGCCGAGATAGATGACGAATGCGTACTCTTGACAACTGATCAGGAGATCAGGAACGGCGCCAAGGTAACCTAGAGAATTTTGAAAAGCCTTAGTTATTGTTCATTTACCTAATCTTTCAATTGTCTTATCTGTAAAAAAGAAATCAGTACCTAAAAATGGGTAATGTTGTTAAGGTTAAGAGTGTTTAACGTCTTCTTCTCTTTGCCTTAAGTTTTCTGAGAGCCACGTCTGTTGCCTGAAGAAGAGGGTCGTATAACTCGCTTACAGGTGGACAGTACGCGAGTTCAATGGTGGAGAACTCCTCCAGCGTCATCTCCTTCTTGATTCCAAGTGCTATCATATTTATTCTCCAGTCAGTTCCTTCCATCCCGATGGCGTGTCCACCCAGCAGTTTACCGGTATCTGCATCTGCGATTATTTTGATGCTAATTTCTTTGGCTCCGGGAATCCAGTTGGGCTTGTTAACAGTGTTTGCCCTACCACTCACCACTGCGTATCCTGCGCTTTCGGCTCCAACCGTATTGTACCCTGTTGCTGCGACCTCCAATTCACCCACATAGCTGACAAATGTTCCTAGTGTACCATCATATGTAGTGTCTCCACCAGCTGCGTTTATTCCTGCTACCTTAGCTTGTCTGTACGCGGTTGTAGCTAAGGCTATTCTCGCAGGTGATCCATCTATCATATTGTAGCTGAGACAGTTATCCCCAATAGCGTAAACATCGGGTTCATTTGTACGCATATGCTCATCAACTTTGATGCTTCCTCTTTCTATTTCGAGTCCCATCTTTTCAGCTAGATCAGTCTTACTGTTAACTCCTGCCGCCAAGATGACAAAGTCAACTGGTATCGCCTCTCCTTCAATGGTGACTGATTCTACTTGGTCACATCCGTTTATACTGTCTATCCCCTTTCCGAAGTGAACATGGAGACCCTTCTCCTTTATGTGTTCCACCAGTATTTCACCCATATCCGGGTCAATGTTCCTTGGTAAGGCTGGCTCGCTGCGCTTTGTGATATGAACATCAACACCCAGATGCTTCAATGCAAGGGCGATCTCCATACCAATAGCTCCCCCGCCTATAACCGCAGCTGTACTGGATTTCAGAGCCACATCGCGTACGGTCTGCCCTTCTTCAGGAGTATTTACTGTGTAGATGCCTTTCCCAATGAACTCTTTGATCCCGGGAACTGGTAGTAGTTTAGGTTTGCTCCCAGTGGCTATTATCAGTGAGTCATAGCCAACCCAGGTGTCCTCACCTTTCTCCAGATTTCTTATCTTTACCTTCTTATTACGTGGATCGCCACCTATTGCTTCATGTCTGAGGTGAATACGAAGGCGCCTAGTGGTGGGTACCCTGTGTTTAATGTCCTCAAAATCCTCTACTCTTCCCTCAATAGCATATGGTATGCCGCAAGGGCTATACATATGATAGTCTCTTTTCTCATAGATATCTATCTCAGTACGTCTATTGTGTCTCTGTGCTGCTCTACTACTATACAAACCGCCTGTGCCGAGACCGATAATAACAACGTGTACTGGTTCCTTATTCAAATCTAATCAAAAGATAGGTTTAAGAACAGTTGATAATGTTTTCGAAAAATAGGGTTATTCTTTATTCTTTTTCAGGTACCATGTCTCGCCTTTGGGACTAGTGGTTATATGGAATTTTGGGTTGTAGACAAGCATTTCCTTTACGAACTCCCTCATGGTGGCCTTGGTTCCATCGCTCCGTGTTATAACCTCATCCAAAGCTATGGTTACCCTTTTTCCTTTCTCAAGATCTACGTCCATTGTTAATCAATTAATATTTGGATGAATCTCATATAAAAACACGGATATTCAGGGTGAATAAATCGGGTATAGCTATTCTAGGTTTACTAATATGTTTTCACCGATTCTCTCTGTATTGACATCCATGTCAGCTATTTTTTTGTACAGATTTTTTACATAAGCCTCGACAAAGGTGGTCCATTTGTCTCCAAAATTATGTTTGATGTATAAGTAGTGTTTATCTTCTTTGTGTTCTTCGACTTGGAACCAGTGGGCGTAACGCCCCATTTGGTCTACTATCTGGAACCTAACCGTTTCTTGGTTAAGCTCATCTCCTCTGGCTAAATATGATTTTAGGAATGTTGCGTGCGCCACGTTTTCGGCTATCCGTTTGATTTCTTCTTCATCGACTGCTTCTATAAGCTCTTTGATGGTATTGGGTGAAAAAATTACACTTCCTAACTCCTCGCTCCACTGATAAAATAATACATAATCTGTTACAATTTTCTCCAATAAGTTACTAACAGATAAATTCCTTTTCTCAGCGATCTTGCTAACCTCTCGATATATCGCGTTATCAAGTCTAAATGATCGAGTTTTCGCTTTACCCTCGGGCTCAATGATCGACAAATTCAATCAATAGACTACTTGTGTAGTCAAATAAAATGTTGTAGTTCTGGGGGCTATTGTGCTTGTTTCTTGATGATCTTCTTGGTTTGTTTTGTAAGTTCCAGCCTACATCCACCGTGTCCATAGGTTCTGGTGAGGACTCCCTGCTTTACAAGGGATTTACGTTGGCGCTCATTAAAGTGCTCTGTAGCCTTCTCCCCTTCGTCTACCTTTAATAATTCCTCCCGGTAGAAGTGGATGACGTTCCTCCTGCTTCTCTCTTCGAAATCTATGTCCGTTTCTTCGGATATCACGGTACGTCAAGTAACTGTTATTAGGCGGCTAGATAAAAAGTAAACCCCTCAAGGTTTACTATTTGTTTACCGTATGTTAAGCCTACCCGTAATCATCTTAACGGCTGTACTGTGACTACAACTTCCCTTATAACGATAACCGGGACAGTTGCAAGCAAGATCACCCTCAGGGGTCTCTACCACATTATACGTACCATGATCGCCGACAACATTAAATCTGCCATTATTAAGAGGTTCAACCTGTCCATTCTTGACCAAACGCTTAGCCTTCTCAAGGACCTTATAATGAATCTTCTCTCTACGTGGCATCCCAACAATCATCTCAATAGAGAATATTATCTCTATCGATTAAAATACCGGTCATCTTGCTTTTTCTAAGTTTTCTGCTTCCCTGATTCTGGATCTTATAATATCTTGAAGATAGTGGCTTATCTCCATGAGCTGTGTATCAGTGTCACTCCTTAGTTCTTGTTGCTCTATTAGTAGTCGTAACATGATCTGTGTCTGTACCTGCTGATTTATCTCCAAGAGTTCTAGTATTTTCTCCGTGGTATCATCTGTGGTGTTGTTACGCAGGTCCTCCAGTATTGCTGTGTATCTTGTGTTTAACCACTTTAACAGGTTTACTTGTTCGGGCATCCTGTCTCATCCATTCTCCTCTGTTTTAAACCTTTGTCACATCAATGAAGGTTAAATCCAATGGAATATTGATTTGACTGGTAAACCACTTATTTCTATACTCCTTTTTCATATCTTGAATTATCTTGGTTTATGATCCATACGAGAAAATAGGGTTAAGACGCACCATCAACGCTGCCACATGTCTCACTAGCTTGGGAGGTAGTATCCCAGATCCCAGTGTTTTTGAGGCTATGCTGGACGCGTCTAAAGCCTTTATATCCATACCTGAGCTGCAAACCTGGGCAGGGGAGAGATTAGCAGAATCATTAGACGCTGAATCGGGTTTACCAACAGCTGGCGCGGTTAATTCCCTTATGTTAGCCTGTGCTGCATGTATGCTTAGGGATACCGAACTGAAGGAGCATGATCCTTTGGGTCTTTCAGACTGGACTCATATTATTCAGCGACTGCCCCTCTGTACAGATGATCTCCCATCGGAGTTTGTAGTGCTAGGTGATTCCCGGAGTGAATATGATCACGCCATCGAGGCAGCTGGAGGTACTAGGGTTGAGGCTGGAACAAGGACAGGTGTTACAGTTGATGACCTAGAAGAAGTCTTTCAACAAGGTGAGACTGCAGCCTATTATTATACATTATACGCCTTCAAAGACCAGATACCATTACACGAGTTTGTAAAAGTAGCTCACAGCTATAATGTGCCTGTAATCGTCGACGCAGCTCCCTGCCTTACCCATAAACCGGTGCCCCGGAAGATATTGGATACTGGAGCAGACTTGGTCATCTTTAGTGGGGGTAAACAGATGGGTGCTCCTAATAACAGTGGAATATTAATCGGTCGAGAGGATTTAATCAAGCTGGCCCATCTTAACGCATATCCCTTTGATGGAATAGCCAGAGCTGCAAAGATGAGCCGCGAGACCATTATGGGACTTATAAAAGCCATGGAGCTATTCATGGAGCGGGATGATGACGCATACTATGAGACTATGCTTGAGGAGACCCATGAGTTCAGTGAGAAATTAGGGCAGATTACCGGTGTATCCTCAGGTGTATTAAAAGAGGAATCCATCTGCGATGATGTGGTTCAACCCTCATATGCCTGGATAACCTTAGACCATGAGACAATCACCTTGAGGACACTATACGAGGAATTGCTAAAAGGTGAGCCTAGCATCAAAACACTATATGAACCTTTTTTCATTACCAACAAAGCAGCCAACCGTATAACTCTGAAGGTGGACTACCTCTTGCCGGGGGACAAAGAGATAATCCTTGAAAGGATTAAGGGGATAGTAAAGTAGGATTTACCAGCTGCCCTTTAACTTGTTTTATATTACTGATGGTGAGATAGCTATTTTGGGTGGTTATTGGTTTCTATTGTATTGAATCTGTTTTGAGGTAGTTTAGGGGTGTAATGGATGTTAAAACCAAGGTATATTTGGGAGGGATAATCCTACCCTACGTATAAATAAGTATGCATCGGGACCACAGGGAACGCAGAAATAATGCAAATAAAATTTAATCAAGTCAAATTAGCTACAATGAGTTCCTTGAGGTATTTTCGTCAGACATATGACTCCGCCTAGTTGAATCGACATTGAACTGATCTGGGAACTCAGTATCTTTCATTGTTTTTCTATCATTAAAGAGATAACTTGAATCATATACGTGAGAAAGATGAGAACGTGGTACCGGAGAAGTTTGTGCCTCAGGTAGAGCCAGTTCACGGTTCTACGAGGCAAAGATTCATCAGCATAAATAAAAAGTATGAGAATAAACCGGTTTAGTTCACGGTCATATGGATTTCGGGGCTCTGTTTTATGTTTTGTAGATAACAAAGAGGAACAAGCACGAGAAGAAACCACGGAAAACAAATAGCCTTAAAATATTTTCCTTAACTCTGATAATCTGTAAATGGTCCAATCCGGTTCTATACCATCTGGTTTCTGTTCCTTTCTTTTGACCCAGACAGTATCCCATCCAGCCCTATGTGCTCCGATGATATCTTTGTGGTAATCGTTTCCAATGTAGACCATTTCCTCTGGATGGGCGTTGATCCGGTGGGTCATAGTTTTGAAGATGATTTTACAGGGTTTATGATACCCAAGCTCTCCTGATACTATTATATTCTCAAAGTATTCTCTTATGCCTATTCTATTAATTTTCTCTATTTGGAACTTAGGCGCTCCATTCGTTATCATAGTTAGTCTATACTCTTCAGCAAGTTCTTGAATAGTGTTTATAGTGTCAGGGTAGACCTGCATCTCTTTGAGAACTGTGTTCCAGTGATCTTGTGCGAGGAGGCTTGGATCATCCAGTACTTCTATTTCTTTGAGTAGCTCTTTGATGTGTTGGGTCCTGATATCGATTTCCCCTTCTCCTCTATCGACCTTCCTCATGTAGCTTTTTTTATATATTGACCAAATATCTTTGTACTTATCTACGAGTTGTTTTCTGGTATGTTTGCTTTTAGAGTATAATCTGTCTATTAGTCTATACATAGCTTGTTCTTCACTATCCCCTGGATCACATAATGTTCCATCCAAGTCAAAACACAGTATACTCAAATTAATTCACTGTATGTCCAACAAGGTAATATAATACATTATCCTGTTGTATAATCTCAGGTTTATAACCCTCCTAGCCTTACTTAATAGCATGAGTTACGAGTTTCTGGAACATACTGCTGATGTCTATATTGAGGTTAGGGGTACTAGCTTGGAGGAGGCTTTCCAGTACGCTGCTATTGGAACCATGGATGTAATAACGGATACAGATGAGATTGATCCAGAGATGACTGTTGATGTTTTGCTTGAAGCGGAGGATATGGAGCATTTGCTCTATCTATGGCTGGAGGAGATAATATTCAGGATAGACGCTGAAGGTTTACTCTTCTCCGGGTTTAAGGTAAAAGAGATAACCAACTCGGGTGACATGCTAGAGTTAACGGGGGAGCTACAGGGAGAAGAGTTTGATCCCGATAAGCATGAGCAGAGACAGGCGGTGAAGGCGGTAACTTATCATATGATGGAGATTATTCGAAAAGACGGTGAACATGTGCTGAGATTCGTGCTGGATGTATGATTCCTGTTTATAATATACGACTAGTAATATCTAGATGAAATGAGCTTACCACTAGAGAAAATTAATGATTACATCTGGGAGATACCCATAACCGCGTCCAAAGGGATGAGGGTGCCTGGTAGAGTATACGCGGATGAGGTCTTAATCAACAGCATGAAAAATGATAAGACACTCAATCAATGCATCAATGTAGCTCATCTGCCGGGTATTCAGAAATACAGCATCACCCTGCCTGATGGACACCAAGGATACGGATTTCCAATAGGCGGAGTAGCTGCAACCGACTACGATGAAGGAGTGATTAGTCCTGGCGGCGTAGGATACGATATCAACTGTGGTGTAAGACTTCTATCAACGAATCTTACCGTAGAAGAGATTGAGCCCAAATTGGGGAGTATAGTTAATAAGATGTTCAATAAAGTGCCCAGTGGTCTCGGGAGTAGCAGAAAACGGTTCAAACTCAACCGGAACGAGTTCCATGATATGGTGAGGGATGGAGTGGACTGGTTGATCGAACGGGATATGGGCCGTAACGAGGATGCTGAACACTGTGAGGAATGGGGGCGGATGAAGGAAGCTGACCCTGATGTACTTAGTGATAGAGCTATAAGCAGGGGTCTAGCCCAAGTGGGCACACTAGGATCAGGAAACCACTTCTTGGAGGTCCAACGTGTAGAAGAGATATTCGATCAGGATACAGCGGTAAACTTCGGGTTAAAAGAACCAAAACAAGTTACATTAATGATTCACACAGGGAGTAGGGGTTTTGGTCACCAGGTTTGTTCAGATTATCTTAAGGTTATGGATAAAGCAGTATCCCGGTATAATATCCAGTTACCGGACAGGGAACTCGCCTGTGCACCGGCTAAGAGCCGTGAAGGAGAGGAGTATAGAAAAGCCATGGCTTGCGCCGTTAACTTTGCTTTCTGTAACCGTCAAGCCATCACTCACTGGGTCCGTGAGAGTTTTGAGGAGGTCTTTGGTCGGCCCTCGGAAGATATGGGTATGAATTTGATTTATGATGTTGCTCATAATATTGTGAAAGATGAGACGCATCGAATAGATGGTAAAAACCGTAGGGTGTGGACTCACCGTAAGGGTGCAACACGTGCTTTCCCACCGGGCTCAACCGAGATACCCAGCAAGTATAGGGGCACAGGTCAACCCGTCTTTATACCTGGAACCATGGGTACTAGTAGCTATGTTTTAGCGGGTACAGGTAAGGCTATGAAGAAGACCTTTGGCTCCACTCCGCATGGGGCTGGCCGGGTTATGAGCAGGACCAAGGCTAAGAGGACTCACTGGGGTGAGGATGTGCAGGATGAACTACGTAATCGAGGAATATATGTGATGACTGCTAGCACGGTTACATTGGCTGAGGAGGTTTCTGACGCTTATAAAGACGTGGAGCGTGTTGTTGATGTCACGGATAACTTGGGGATCGGTAAACGGGTTGCACGGTTGAGGCCTTTGGCTGTCGTGAAGGGTTAATCAGTTTATATAATATCTTCTTTTCTAGATGTCATATGTTAATCGGCAATGTGATAGGTTTACTCGCGGCACTGTACTTAGCTGTTGGTATAGGAGCTAATGATGAGACTCTTGCCCCGTTGGCTGGAAGTGGCGCGCTATCTTTGGATTCAGCGGTTATTATAGGTGCCATCGCTGCCTCTCTTGGAGCTGTGTATCTAGGGAGCCGCGTAGAGGATACTATAGGTAATGAATTATTAACGCGTTCCTTGGTTCAATCAGATACCGTATTGGTGTTGGTCGCTGTCGCCGTGTTTTTAACCTTGGCATCCAGCAGAGGTCTCCCTGTATCCACCACTCATAGCACAGTGGGGGCGGTTGTAGGTATTGGATTGGCTAAATGGGGGCTTCAAGGGGTATCATGGAGTATTGTTTTCCGTATTAGTGTTGGTTGGTTGTTATCCCCCATGATAGGCTTCGCTGGCTCGTATACCTTAAACAAGTATGCTCGTCGCCTTCAATCTAGATTGGTGAAGGGGTTGGAGAACGATCTCAGGTTATCCCGTTGGAGTGCCATCTTTTTGTTCTTTTGGGTGATTCTAACCGAGTTCAGTCGCGGAGCTAATGACTTAGCTAATGTAACTGCATTCCTCGTGCCCATGGGGATAGCTGAACCTTTGGTGGTTAGGTTGGTTACCGGTGCTGGTTTAGCCATTGGCTTGATGGTGATTGGGAGAAAGGTTATTCAGACCGTTGGAGGCTCTCTTGTGAAGATGGAGCCCTTATCGGGTTTAGCTGCTCAGATCGTGGTATCTTTGACTTTGCTTATCGGTACTTTACTTGGTTTGCCTCTCAGTGGTACCCATATCTTAGTAGGTGCAATAATTGGTATAGGTGTTTCAGAGAATCGATATGTTGATTATGATAATATTCATGAGATTATTGCTGCCTGGCTGGGTACTTTTATCGGTACTTTCTCCTTGAGTTATGCTAGTTACTGGGTTCTGTTTTTCACCGGAATGCTGTAACCACTACTACTCTTACCAGGTCTGCTGTATCTTCGCAACTATCTCCCACGTTTTCAAGTCTGTCCGCTAGTTCTTTGATGAGTATGGCTTGGTTGACACTTAACTCTGTGTCGTATAGGGCTTCATGTATATCAGTATATATTTTATCCATCTCATGTTCCACTATCTCCACGAGATTGCACCTGTCTAGGGCTTTCTCGTAGTCATCATACAGTGTTATTATGGTATCTCTTAGGGCGTGGACGCATTTGTTAGCCAGTTTCTGTTGCTCCACTAAGAGATTTCGTATATGCTCGGGGATGTTGTTTAGCTGAATTATCTTGACTATTTGACTTGATTCATCTGTCCAGTCTATTACATTGTCCAAGAGTTGGACAAGTTTCATCATATCCTCTTTGCTTATGGGTGGTAATACGCCGTGTGCTAGTCTGTCAATTATTTCTCGTCTCTGATAGTCTGCTGTTTCCTCGGCTTTTTTTATTTCTTCGATTATATAGTTTGCTTTTTCATTTTTTTCATCTAGTTTATGTTTCATGGCTTTGCTGAGTAGATCAGTGGCTTTAATGCATGTTTCTAGATGTTTTTCAAGTAGTTCCAGTATTTGTATCTCAGGGTTTTTTCTTTGTAGGAAGTCCAGGAAGCTCATCAGTTATTGGTTAGTGTTTGATTTGTTAAATAGTTTGGTGAATGGGTTGTGCTTTGATTCGTGATGGCTATCAGAGTTACTCCAAGATTTGAGGGAATCAACGGAACAAACCAAGGAGCCATATTTTACTGCTACTATGAGATAAAATCTACGCTAGTTTTGTCTATTTATTAACTATGCTGATTATGAGTGATTATGTTGATTGGAGCAATCATTGGATACGTTTTGGCCAGTATTTTGATTCAGGCGCCTGTGCTGTGGATAGCGGGTAGAATGGTGGTGGGTGAAGATAGGGCAAAGTTTATGGACGCTGTGTTCATCACAATTGCAGCGGTTATCTCTAACACGGTTATTGGAGCATTATTGGGTCAAACCCTAGCTGGGTTGGTGCAGCTTTTGGTGTACCTTTACTTGATCGTTCGTTATTATGAGACTGACTGGGTTAAGGCGGCTATTATAGCGGTCTTGAATACGGTTATAGGATGGGTAATCATGTGGATACTGATCACTTTCATAGGGATAAGCGCCATCTTCTAGAACCTTTTTTATTGTTACATTTCTGTATTGGGTGTTTAGTCTTTTTGCTTAGAATTTTTTCTGAACTAGGATGTTTTCTGTCTGTTTGGCTAATGGGGGTTTCAGGATATCTTAAACCCAAAAAAGGTATAATGTCCCATTTATGGCCCATAACCTATGGAATATCTACTAGAAGTACATACCTTTCCTCCCATAGCAATATAAACCTGAGAAACAATCCACTTATATGCCTAAAATAGACCTCAAACTAGTAGCCGTAGCCACTCTCCTCCTCGGCTTATTCACTGGGTTCTATATAGATAACACCCTACTCACAAAGCCTAGAATAAATAATCTAGCCCAGACCATAGAAAGTCAGAACCAATCTATAAACACGTTAAACACACAACTAGAAACACTACAAAACGAACATGAGACCCTGGAAACACAGTATAGGGAACTATACGAGAACAATGTACCCCAAACTCAGTACAATCAACTTATGGAAGAAAAACAAAACTTGGAAACTCAAGTAAACAACCTAGAAGAACAAGTCTTAGACCTACACTTGACCGTGGAAAGTCTTGATACTACACTCATGGAGAAAAATAACACAATTCAGACTCTGGAAACCGAGCTAGAAACCCTCCAGGAAAAATACGATGAAGCATACAACCCCTTATCATTAAACTTTACAGTACAGGACTTGAACATAACTATAGTCGTAGACAAGGACACATACCCTGACAACACCCCCATAACAGGCACAGTCATAATAAACCACAGCAACGGAGCACCCTACACAGGAGACTTCAAACTATCCTTGACAAAAATATACGTAAACTCGGGAACATCAAGCCAGTACTATAATATACACCGTACAACAGATTACAACTGGAATACACCCTTCATACTAGGGGAAGGAAGCTACAAACTCACCCTAGGCGAGATAAGAACCCCCCAGGGCGAGACTGTGGTAACAAGTACACAGCTTAAACCCTACGCCCTATACCTTTTCCAAGGCTAACCCCGCATAGAATTTAAGCCCGGAAACACATCATATCCCAAGGTGCCATAATGGGTGGACGACTAGAACTACACGACCTCAACAAAGACTTCGACGGATTCAAACTAGTAGACCTAAACCTAGTAGCTGAACCCAGTCAATACCTTGTGGTCATAGGACCTACAGGCGCAGGTAAAACCCTGCTACTAGAAACAATACAGGGATTCCACCAACTGGACACCGGCGAGATACTGCTCGACGGCGCCGACATCACCATGCTTCCTCAGCAGCAGCGTCGCATCGCCTATGTTCCCCAGAACCCAGTTTTCCCCCCTAGAAGCACGGTAAACCAGATACTTAGCTATGGCACAGACAGCGTATACAGTGACGCCCAGAAGATATTGGACGGTATAACAGATATGATGCACCTAAAACTTCACCTAGAACGTACAGTTGTAACCCTTAGTGGAGGTGAGAAACGAAAACTAGCCCTAGCGCGAGCTCTAATCCAGCAGCCCAGAGTGCTCCTTCTGGATGAGCCTTTGAATAATTTGGACATCATCAGTCAGAAGAGTCTCAGAGACGAGATACAGATGATCCACCGGTACCTGGATCTAACCACAATACACGTAACCCATAACCAGACCGAGGCCTTAACTATGGCAGACAAACTGGCTGTCATACGAGAAGGCCAACTAAGAGCAACGGGAACCGTGGAACAGGTCTATAGTAACCCCATGGATGAATACGCTGCACGCTTCTTCGGGTACCGCAACATATACCCTGTTGAAGAGTATCAGCACGGAGAACCATACACTAAGGCAAACATAGGAGAAATAATTCTCCGAACAAGCCGCGTCCCAGACATGAATCAGGAGAAAATCGCCGTACACGGCGCCGAGATAATACTCCACAGAAAAACGCCGGTAAACACGGGAGACAACCTTTTCCAGGGCACAGTTAAAGAGATAATCACTACAGGCCCTATCACATATATAACCACGGACATCGGCGAGGATATCACCCTAACTATGGGTCGCAGAGCCGTAAAAGCATCAAACCTCCATAAAGGTGAACGAATATGGGTCCAGTTCAGCACCGACGCGGTTAAACCTATCAGGGCCTAGACGAGAACTCATCAATTCGATCTAACCCCTCCATATGGTTCCCCTGCTGTAATTAGATACATTCTATCACCTAAACAATAACAATGGAAATCTATTCCCTGAATCCGCTCATAATATACTTAACATACACACTTCAGATACATGAATATATGAAGAAACGAACAACAAAACCAGAGTACATTGGTCCACTACTAAATACACTGAAAAAACTGGGGAAAACCTCAGAGGAAACACTATACGAACGAACATATCAATCAATAAAAAACCAGCTATACCCCGCCGACAAAGTCATGTTACCTAATGGAGAGCTAAGATGGCGCTACCAAATGCAACACATGCTAGATGGACTCATCGAGACAGGTAAAATAGTTAAAAAAGAAGGAAAAATCTGGGTTAACGAGAACCAGCAGAGCTAACCCATTCCTCAACATTACTGAGAGTAGGTGGCCGTTTCGTAATCCCTGTTTCCTCATTAATCTCCAGAATTTTTGCGTAAAGAACCTCAGGATCTTCAGAGGCTATCTTACTGATACTATTATATCCCGCTGCCCTGAGTAACTCTTGATACTTGGGGCCTACACCATCGAGTTCAGCGATATCATCAAAATCTTCTTCAACTTCGTCATCATCAGCCTTTTCCACTGACTCGGTGACTGATTCCTCCTCTTCCCTTGGGGACTGATCTTTTTCTGTCACTTGTTTCTCCTCTTGGTGTGTTCCCTCTTTCATCTCTTCTTCATACTGGGCTTTATACTCGCTAATCTTTATCACATTCTTATCACTAGACTCGTCCCCAACTGTGGGTAAAATCTCTTCATTTACCTCTTCTTTTTTCTGTAGGTAATAGAGCAAAGCACCGAGTATTGCAGCAAATACAAAGATTGTTAGTAGTGGATTCATCTCGTTTCATTTACTAGAATAACCCCTTAATTTATAAATCCAGAGAAACCCGTGAAAAAAGACGGCTGATACCTTTAAAATAATCATTAAAAAATTCCCTTAAACAAATCACGTTACTATTTTTTCAATTTTTTTAGTATACGCTTTCCATCTAATAGGTGAATATTGGTAAAATTGTATAAAATATTCAAGGAATCTGGGTATAGATATATCGTTTGTAGTGGTATTGTATAGTTAATTAAATGATATGTATAACTAAATAATAGGAGTAATAATACTCAATACAACATTTATTATAATTACTATGCTAATTATACTCAATGATCACTTCCAAGGAACTACTGGATAATCTAATCTCCGATGAAAAACTTGGATACTGTCAAAACTGTGGAGCTTGTACAGCAAGCTGTCCAATAGCCAAAGTAATGCCCGATAAATATAATCCAAGAAAACTCCTACAAAATGTACACCTAGACCCAGATGAGACAGCTAAAACAGAGGATCTCTGGCTATGTGCATGGTGCTATAGATGTACTGAGAGATGCCCTCAAGGAATACAACCTACAGAAGTTTTTCTACTAACAAGAAACTTTGCAACCGATAAAGGGTTAATTCCTCCTAATCCTCGACAGATAATAAATGAGATACTAAAGTCAGGGCGCTCAATGCCCTATGATGAATTTATCGATGAACTGAGAGAGGATTATGGGTTACCAAGAATCGGCGCTATACCTGAGAAGATAATCAAAGAACAGAGATTGATTGCAGGAGACTACTTCATAGGGAAGGTGAAAAAATGAGTCTTGAATATTCTCTTTATCCTGGATGCGTTGCTGCTACAAGAGAGATTGGCTATGAATTAGCTGTTAGAAATGTGTACAAACAACTGGATATTAAATTAAATAAAGTTGATGACTTTAGCTGCTGTCAACCAGCATGCCTAGTCCATAGTATAGATTATGTTAAGGGATTAGCGTTAACCAGTAGAAACCTTGCAGTCGCTGAAGAACTAGACCTCCCTATGATGACTCTATGTTCAAGTTGTTTTGGGAACCTCTCAAGAGCAAAATATCTTCTGGATACTAACTCAAAACTCAAGGAAGAGGTTAACAAATTACTGGGGAAAGCTGGGAGAGAATACAAAGGTACTGTTAAGATAGAACACGTCGTAACAACTCTATACAATGATTACACCTTAGATGAACTGGAAAAAACTATTGATAACCCATTAGAAAAAATCAAGGTAGCCCCCTTTTACGGTTGTCACATATTTATGCCGGCTAAATACAGCAAGTTTGATGATTCTGAGCATCCAATAAAACTTGATGAATTAATAGAATCTACTGGAGCTGAGTCTATAGATTACCCAGAAAAAACGAGTTGCTGTATAGGGTGCGGTAGCTTCTTCGGGAAGGTTTCAGAGGAGGCGTCAGCAAAATTGGCTGAGAATATCCTCACTAGTGCCGCGGAGAAAAACGCTGACTGTGTAGTAACTACCTGTCCCTTCTGTATTATGCAGCTTGAGATAGGGGAGATAAAGTTAAGAGAACATGACTTGAAATTCAATTTACCTATTCTACACTACGTGGATATATTGGGCTTATCAATGGGGCTTAAGCCTGATGAACTTGGATTCGATTTACGGCGAGTAAACATATCTCCTCTTTTATCCAAGGTGTAGAATGTCTTTTATCGGATAAACCCCGGTATTTACTATCATACAATAGGGATGATCAATGATTTCTAGTGATACGGAAGCTGATTCAGAGATATGGGCGCTTGAGGAAGCAGTTTGGAGGATGCATAGTGAGGTTTGTGATCAATGCGGAAAATGTTCATCAGCCTGCCCAGTATCAAAGGAGATAGAAGGTTTCAACCCGAGACAACTAGTGACTAGAATTGCCTTAGGTCATATAAATGAGGTATTGGATGAGGACGCTATATG
>CAZLHA010000040.1:0-16597 GCA_964559155.1 uncultured Candidatus Bathyarchaeia archaeon
AGGTGACCGCATCATCGCCGAAAAGTTTCGCTCCATTTAACTATTCTAGATTATATTGTATTGTTCATGTCCGATGATATGGTGAAGTATTACAGAGACCGAGCTAAGGAATACGAGGAGATCTACGAGTGGAGAGACCCCCATAGACAAGAAGAACAGGATCTGATGGAGAAGACTCTGAAGGAGGTATTCAAGGATCGCAGGGTACTGGACATAGGTTGTGGCACGGGTTACTGGACTCAGCGTATCAGTGATACCGCTGAGAATATAGTGGGAATCGACATCAATGAGACTGTTTTGGAGATTGCGCGGAGAAAGGAGTATGGTTGCCCTACCGAGTATAGGGTTATGGATGCTTACGATATGGATTTTAGTGAAAAATTCACTGCCACTTTGGCTACCTTCATGCTGAGCCATGTACCTAGAGAAGATATCTCTAGCTGGCTTGAGCATGTTCATAGATTTCTTGAGCCCGGTGCAATGGTCTTCATAGCCGATAACACATATATCGAGGGTATTGGGGGGAGACTTGAGACAAAGCCAGATGACCCAAACACGTACAAGCTGCGGACTCTTAACGATGGCACGCAGCATCTCATAGTAAAGAACTACTTTACCGCAGAGGAGCTAGTCGAATATTTCAGTGCCTGCAGTGTAGGGATTGATGAGAAAAACATGTTTATGGGTAAATGCTTCTGGTGGATAAATTATCAATATGAGCCTTAATCGATGGGATTGAACTCCTCTTTAAGTGCTCCACATATAGGGCACTCCCAGTCATCAGGCAGATCATCGAAAGATGTACCGGACTCAATTCCTGAGTCAGGGTCACCTACATCTGGGTCATATATGTAACCACATACTCCGCATTCATAACTCTCAGACATGACTCTTATTTCGACTTTTAATTATTTAAAACAATATTATTTCATGGTGAAGCACATGTCTCTATAATATCGCTTAACTAATCTTTTCTGTATTCAACGAGAGAATATCTTTGACTACGATTTATGCAATTGTAATAATCTTTAGAACATATTTGACTTGTCTTGGGTAAACGATAAGACTATAATCTTCGATAACTAGGTGGTTCTGATGCTAGCTGAAAGAGAGGCAGCCAAGTACCCGTTCCTATCCCTAGGATTAGAACTGCTTGAAGGACTGGACCTCCAACTGGATGAACTTGCTGGACCCAACTATACAAAAGTAGTTGACCGAGCCAAGGAACGAGTAATCGAATCCATCCTCAAAGGCGAGGTATCAGCCAAGCTGGCAGACCCCCAGACCGAGCTACTAAGCTACCCCATAGCCGTCATGTTCGTCACCCTAATAGGGGAAAAATTCCTCAACAGAAGATACAGTCTAAGTGAAGCCGTAAGAGCATACAACCTTCTACAAGAAGAATACGAGGACAAGATACTACAGATTGCCCTAGATGAATTCAACTGGGATATAAGAAAAGACCCTGAGATAATCGATGGAGTAGTGCACAACCTCAAGATAGCATTTGATGACTATCTCAGAGTGGCAGCTGGTTTCCATGAGCCCAAATGGAAACTGGTGAACCGCAAGATGGAGGACGGCTATGTATCCATAACCGGCGTCGAGGCGGCCCGATTAATGCAAGTAGAAGTAGAACAGTGGGTAAACGAGAGAGTCGCCACACCCAGCAACTTCAAATTACCCCCCACAATACAAGCCCGCCTTGATGATATACGCAAAGTATTCGAGGAAAACAGATCCAAGCTAGGAGGTAGCAACCTACCCAGCGAGGTGATAAACGAGGCGTTCCCCCCATGCATCAACTACTGCTTGGAGGGCTTGCTTGCAGGTAGACGCGCTAGCCACATGGAGCGTTTCGCCCTAACCAGTTTCTTAGTGAACATAGGTATGCCTATCGAGCAGATGGTTAGCTTCTACACAGAGGTAACAGACTTCGATGAATCACTAACCCGGTATCAGATAGAGCATATAGCGGGATTGAAGGGGAATAGAACCAAGTATACGCCACCGACCTGTAACACCCTTAGAACCCATGGTGTCTGCAGAAACCCTGATAGCCTATGCAAAAAAATAGTCCACCCCCTGAGTTATTACCGGAGAAAAGCTTGGGGCATACAGAAGAGAGAGGAACGAAAAGCCAAAGAAGCTGAATCCCTAAATAAAACCGAGCAGGAATAAAAGGGAAATGAGTCCCCTCAGTGATGAACGCAGACAAAAACTCAAACAAGTAGGACTACACTACTGCAAATACTATGAGAACATTGTAAGATACAATAAACCAGCCTGTGGAAAATGCATCCACGCCACTTATCCACGAAAGTAACCAAATTTATACCTTAAGAGACTCCTTGAGGTACCATGGAAGAGCCCTGGGGAAGCCCTAATTTCGTAGCTAAAACCTTCAAAGAATGGTATAGACATAACAGCTCTACAGTGCCCACCCCAATCGAGATAGAGAAACGAGAATTCGCATTCATATTATTCCAAGGCAAAGGTATGCACCGTCACATAGCTCTTCCGACCGAGACAGACCTTCATAAATACCTCAGAAACACTGCTCCAATGCACGCTTACCACAGCAGCAGCTACTATGAAGACCCCACCGCCGAGATGAATCTAAAAGGATGGCTAGGAGCAGATCTAGTCTTCGATATAGACGCGGACCACTTTGACCTTCCATGCCAGAAAACACATGACCGATGGTGGTGTAGAAACTGTGATGAAGAAGGCACAGGACACCCCCCGGAGATATGTGAGTGCGGTAAAGCCCAGTTCAAGACCGAGACATGGCTCTGTGAGAAATGCCTTCAGGCCGCTAAATATGAGACCCAGAAACTCCTTGATATACTAATCACTGATTTTGGGGCGGAAATAGAGAACCTCACCACAAATTTCAGTGGAAACCGGGGCTACCATGTCCATGTACATAGTGACAAATTCAAGTCACTGGATCAAAACGCTAGAAGAGAAATTGTGGACTATATCATGGCCATAGGCTTGGAAGCAGAATATCTGGGATTCAGTCGTAAAAACAAGGGTGCAAAGTCCACTCTCGCTGAGGGAGGGTGGAGAGGAAGAACTGGAAGAGCCATTTATGATTACCTTAGTACGGCCTCCGAGGAAGAAATAAAAGAATTGGACCTTAAGAAAAATGCTGTATCAAAAATAATTAAGAATAGAGATAAAATACTTGATACACTAGTAACCAAGCATCCCAGCAACGTGATGCCCTACATAAACCCTGAGAGCCTGGAAAATATACTAGAGCAGGCGTTAAAATTACAGGCATCAGAGATCGACACCGTTGTGACCACTGATATCCATAGATTAATCAGGATGCCTAAAACCCTCCACGGTAAGACCGGCTGGCAAGTACAGACCATTCCCTATGGGCAACTCCCAAACTATAACCCTTTACAAGAAGCCGTCATCATAAGAGGCGAGCCAGTTAAACTGAAATTCCTACGGGCCCCAAAAATCAAAATACTGGACACGGAGTATGGTCCCTATGAGGAGGAGGAAGCCACACTGCCGCTGGAAGCCGCGTTATTCTACCTATGCAAAAAAGGAGCAAGGGTGAAAAATGAGAACTAGATACACTCGACTCCATGAAGCTTGGAAAAACGAGACCCAAAAAAAAGAGCTCCAGAACATATCCGATAACTTCCTCCACGAGATGAAAAACTACGTAAATCAACTCAACAAGACCTCAACGGAGCAAGGCACCCTCTCAGGAAACCTGACCCGAACCGAGCGCCAATACGCCAACCAGCTACTGAATGAATTAAGAGAAAAACGACTAGACAAGATCACAAAAAGCGAGCTAAACGGACTCCCCATAGATGCCAAAGCCATGACTCCTGAAGAGCAGCAGCTCCACAGCAATATACGGCAACTATTATCCGGTTATAGACAGGGCACAGAGATTCCCCACCCTAAAATACAGATAAAACCGAGAACTGTGAAAAAACCTGTTGAGAAAGAATCCCCCGAGGTTAAACCACCTAGCGATGAGGAGATGGAGATGATGCTGGTTAGATTCGTCCAGCCACTGCCCGCGATAATGGGGATAGACATGAAGGCGTATGGCCCCTTTCAACCAGAGGAACTAGCTACCATTCCACGGCAAAACGCTGAAAACCTCATAAAAAGAGGTGTAGCTAAGAAGGTAGAGGCTGAAGTCTAACCATACCCTTTATACTGAGCCATATCATACTCTGCACTACTCTCTTGAAGAGTTAAACCTAATAAGGAGAGGCATGTGTAAGCTGGTGGAGAATAACAATGAAAGTGCCTAAAACAATGAGGACCTACTGCCCTAAATGCAAGACTCACACCGAGTTCAATGTAAAGCTCTACAAAGCAGGTAGACGCTCTGGAGCAAAGAAGGGCGAGAGAAGACAAGCCGCACGTAAGAAGGGCTACGGTGGACAAAAGTTCCCCGAGCAGCATAATCAAGCGAAGGTATCAAGGAAAGAAACACTGGTCCTCACTTGTAAAGAGTGTGACTATGGTATGATGCGTGAAGGAATCCGCGTCAGAAGGATGGAGGTCGTATAAGATGGCTGAATGGGAGCATCTAATACCTAGACCCACAAGCAGGTTCCTACGTGTACGCTGCATCAGTTGTGAATCAGAGCAGATAATATTCAGTCATAGTAGCACAACAGTAAAGTGCCAGACCTGTGGGGAGATCCTTTCAGAGCCAACTGGCGGAAAAGCAGACATCAAAGGCGCAGTAATCGCCGTATTAGGGTGAATTAAATGAGTTTAGGACTATCAGAGTGGCCAGAAGTAGGATACCTAATTATAGCTACTGTAAAGCGAATCGAGTCATATGGAGCATACGTTGGTTTAGATGAATTCGATGGCAAAGAAGGACTTCTTCACATAAGTGAGATCAGTAGCCGCTGGGTGCGAAACATAAGAAACCATGTGAGACCAGGCCAAAAAGTAGTCCTACAGGTTTTGAGAACCGACCCCGGTAAAGAACAGATAGACCTGAGCCTAAGAAGAGTAAACCAAGACGATAAACGCAAGAAACTAGAGGAATGGAAAAAGGCTAGAAAAGCCGAGACATTACTTACTCAAGTAGCTCACGATCTGGGGCGAGACGTTGAAGAACTATATGAGTCAGAGGCAAGCAAGATAGTAGAAGAATATGGTAGCCTATATGAGGGACTTGAAGCTGCATCAAAGCAGGGAGCACCCGCATTAACCAAAGCAGATGTAAATGATGAGATCGCTGAGATCCTAAGTACGATAGCGAAAGATAAGATAGTTATCAAAGGGGTTACTATTCAGGGATTAATTGAGATGACCAGTCTACATAGCGATGGTGTGGATGATATTAAGATGGCTTTCGTGGAAGCTGAATCTTTAGCCGAAGAGAATGACGCGAGTGTTGAAATAACTACGCTAGGAGCACCAAGATATCGCATAGAGTTAACCGCTGATGACTACAAGAGAGCAGAGATCGTGCTAGATAAGACCGTTGCCAGTATCAGAGAGAACTGGGAAGATGTAGAGGGTACTTTTAGTTACTCGAGGGAGTAGAATTGGTCTTGCTCCTACGAAAGTGCAGAGACTGTGAGACTTATACACTCAAAGAGATTTGCCCTAAATGTGGCGGAAAAGCAGTTTCTCCTCATCCGGCCAAGTTTAGCATGGATGACAAGTACCGAAAATACAAGATTTTGATGAAAAGAATAGCCGAAAAAGAAGAATAATCATCATAGATTACTCCTTTTTGGAAAGGCTTTTTACGCCATTATTACCATGATAGCACTCGATAACGATGGTTAAGAGTTATGTAAGGATCTATGGGCCTCCACTACTAAAAGCAATCAGAAAATTAGAGGGAGTAGCCGTTGATCTATCAAACAAGACAGAGATAAAGTTTAGCCACAAATGTGTGCCTTATCCAACTAGGCTGCAGAGCGACAAGAATGACTGGAACTCTTATCTCCAGAATCTGCAGAAGACATATAAGGACTGCTATGAACCAGAAAAGATCATCAGCGATGCATCCATGACTCTGGGTGATTATGACTTTATGTTCGAGTGGTCAAGCAAGCCCCCGCTCCAGCAGATTGAGGAGTTAATCGACCAAGTCGACAAAGCACTGGGCGAAGTAGGCGTGCTATATACTCTAACAACAGAGTAACCTTATTTTTCCTTAAAATTTTTTTAAAATAAATAAAAAATTGGGAAATTTATTCGGCTTTTTTCTCAGCTTCCATCCTCTGAGAGGCCTTTTCTGCCTCTTTAAGAGCCTTTCTTTCCTGTACCTCTTCGTAAACGATGAAGGCAGGCATAATGACCCATAAGGCGATCATTACCCAGAAGAGAATAGTATCACTGTTCATTCTATTCTTCCTCCTCCTTGATTCTTTTTCTACCACCCAGTACATTGAAGATTCCCTTTATTCCTGATGAGAACCCTCTCTTTACCTGTGTGGTGCCTCTCCAGTCAACTTCTACATCTTCCTGTACCATCATGGTGTAGTTTACTCCTGGGATGTATAGTAGCTTCTCGGGTATCAATCCGTTTGGACGGAACATGATTACCAAGATAAGCAGTACACCCAGAAGAACTGCTTCAAAGTAGGCAACTGGGAAGAAGAAAACTGACTGCAGGAACCATTTGTTTACGATGATTACACGGCGCATAGCGACGATTAATGCACACCCAAGGAATGTTCCGGCGTTGTTACCGGGGCCTCCAAGGATTAGCATTAGCCAGGGCCAGTACGTCCAGAAGGCTCGCTGGTAGTTAGCCTCGACGACAAAGCTGAAGTAGAAGGCTAGGAGTGTGCCGCTGAGTGCTGTGACTCCACTGGCGAACATTAGGATGTTCCTCCTGATGCCTACTACGTTCTTTCCAACGCTTCCAACTGTAACCTCGTTCTCACGGATTGCCCTCATCAACCTACCATATGGACTGTTTAGCATCGTTCTGAAAACGAAGAAGCTAACTAGTCCAATAAGGAGTGTGACGACTGCTGTGAGAACTGTTCTGTCCCCGGGGTACCATTCGAATATGTTCGGGATGAACATTCCGAGTGTACCTCCGCTGATTGCGGGGATGTTCCTACCGAAAATCTGTGCAGCATCCGCCATTGTGATCAAGACGATCATCAGGTAGGTTGCCCTGAGCCTGATGGCGGGTAGGCTGATAACCCAGCCGATTACAGCACCCAAGATAAGGGCGACTGCTATGCTGAAAAGGAGCATTGACCAGCCGAACATGGCATGGTTAGCAATGTACCCATTAGCGATCTTAACGTTAGCTGGGTTATTGTAGACCCAGTCAAAGTCAGTTGCCCATGGTTGTAACTCTACTCCAGCTGACTCGACCATCAAGAATAGTAATCTCGTGGTGAGGGCGCTTACTGTGAAGCCGCCTACGATAACCTGTACAGCGCATCCCATGTTAGGGATACCTGCGTTACCGTACTGGAAGTTTAGGGCCATTGCTACAATGACGAAGAGCCCGAAGTACATGGCGATGTCGACTATGAGTCTCGAGGTTCCCGAGATCTGGGCGACATTGCTTGTAAGCAGTCCAATCGCGATATTTTGTAGCATTTTACTTTACCTCCTTTTTCCAACCAATAGATATCAGGATTTTCTCTCCTGTATCTGATGCTGCAAACTTATCCCATGCTCCTTGCAAGCCCTTTGGTTCAATCAGTAAGACTGCGACCAGGAAGGCCATAGGGATTATGGGTCTATACTCGCCTATCCATGGGGCAATTAATGCTTGCCCCCAGGTTGTCAGCATGATCTCTGACATTCCTACTACTGCTCCACCGATAACGCTTCCGTAGATGCTCTCGAAACCACCCAACAGACTACCGGCCATGATGCTTGTGATAATCATGGCGCCGGACGTTGGAGTGCTCTGGAACCATAGTGGGATCATAGCTCCCGCTAGACATGCGAGTCCTCCGGTTAGGAACCAGCTGAATAACTGTATCTGATCTGTGTTAATACCAAGAACTTGTGCAAGTTCAGGATCTTCTGCTGTCGCTCTCATGGCGACGCCGATCTTGGTTCTAGTAAGCATATAGTGTAATGCAAGTACTGATCCGATTGTAATGGTCAGTGATACAACGAAGATTCCTGGGAATCCAGCGAGTTTAAAGTCGCTTTCTTTCAACAGGAAGGCCATCGCGTATGTGCTGAACCTTTCTCTCAGATAGTAGGCGTAGATCTGTATGAACGCCGTTAAGAAGATCTGGATAGCCAGTGTGCTGATAGTCAGTACGATGGCTCCACCGCCCATGTTTGTTAGTACTCCGATAACGAGCTTGAAGATTAGTACGCTCATTGCGCCTCCAATGATGAAGGCTACAGGGAATCCATAGTAGGGGGATAGTCCCCAGATCTTTGCAAAGGTATAGCTTACGTAGATGCCAACACCTGCATATGTTCCGTGCGCAAAGTTTGGTACCTTCGCGGTCAGATACGTTAGTGTAAAGCCGATACTAAGCAGTGTTAGTTCTGATGCATAGACTAACGCTGCCATCCAAATTGCAGGGATTAACATGTTGTAAACCCGTCACCGTTGTGCATTTATGAACTAATAATACTTTGCATCTTTAGACAAGGTATACTTTTATATTTAGATATTTTACGTGTTTTTGGCCGTTTTTATCAATTTCATCCCTTTAAAACTCGTCTGTCTTTCAATCTTTAGTAAACATAAATAAATGCTGGTAAAAACCTTATATAATGTAAGGAGAGTAATTTCTTTCTGCGACAAACCATAAGGTGAAGCAATAAATGGAAATGAAAGGTAATACACTAGCAATTGTGCTACTAGTCGTCGGACTTGTAGTCGGCGCTGGAGCAGGATACTTCCTAGCACCCAGCGGAGACGGAGATGGAGGCGGAGATGGATCCCCTACAACGGTAGTTAAAGCACCATTAGAGGGAGAGACTATCCAACTCGGTTACATCTCATCTACGACTGTAGGTCTGGAAACAGCAGTCCCACTAGTTCAAGATATAATGCAAACTGACTACAACGAATACGCAGAAAAGCTGGGTTACGACGTAGAGTTTGAGTATCTGATTGACGATGCGACCGGTCAAGCCGCGGTCCACCTAGAGAAAGTCCAAGGATACAAATCCATGGATGTTAACATCTTCATAGGTGGCGGGTGGTCAAGTCAGGCGCAGGCAGCTCTCAGTTACGCTAACGATAACGACATGTTGATGTGGAGCGCCTCATCCACTAGCCCACTACTGGCTATACCTGACGACAACCTTCTAAGGATGTGTCCAACAGACCTTATACAGGCTCCAGCTATAGCAGAAATGCTATGGAGTCACGGAATAAAGGCAATCGTAGTAATCCACCGAGGTGACGCATGGGCAGATGGTATCTATAACATACTGGAACCAGCCTACGAGGAGAAAGGTGGAATAATTCTTGAGCGTATCAGGTATGCAGGAGAAGCTACAGAGTTTAGCAACTACTTGCAGACTGCAGAGGATGTACTTTCTGAGGCGGTTGATGAATACGGAGCTGAGCATGTAGGTGTAGAGATCATCTCATTCGCAGAGTTCGTAGTTATGATGACACAGGCCGAGGATTATCCAACAGTCTATAACAGTGTCTGGTTCGGTTCAGATGGAACTGTACTGTCACAGCAGGCTTGTGATGACGCTCCTGAACAAGTTGTCGATCTGAAGGTACACAGTACATACGCTGCTCCAGCAGAGTCTGAAAAGTTTGAGAATCTATATGATAGGTATTATGCACTAGTAAGTCAACCATTTGGCTACTATTCTGCATGTTCCTATGATATAGGTTGGATAATAGCAGAGACTATACTGCATGCTCAGAGTACGAGTGCACTTGACGTAATTCCACTTCAGCATGAGACTGCTTACAACAATTTTGGTGCAAGCGGTTGGAACAGGCTGAATGAGGATGGTGACAGATATGGAAGCAACTACCAGATCTGGAGCTACAGATTTGATGACGGAGTAGCAAAACCCTACGTCTCAGGACTATACGATATGGTAACTGGAGAGGTAACCTGGTACACAAGCGAGATGGGATACACCCCACCAACTATGTAAGCACAATAACTAACCTTTTTCTTTTTTTAAACAAACAAAAATAGTAATTATTCTATTAACTTAGATTATGTTTTCACGTATTTAGTGAAAAAGACTGACTTTACTCTAGTCATACGAGGGTTTCCTCAGCAAAATTATTTAAACCCTGTATGTGTGCTATATGGATAGTTGATGCCGACATGTCGGAAGTACTTAAAATCGATAACGTTCACAAATTTTTCGGCAAGTTCGCAGCCAACGACGGCGTTAGCTTCAGTTTAAAGGAAGGCGGCATCTATCTGCTCGTCGGGCCAAACGGCTGCGGAAAGTCAACACTAGTTAACTGTATCTCAGGGATATTCTCACCAGAAATAGGGAAAATCTATTATCGTGACGCAGACATCACGAGCGAAGACATGTACAAGATCGCGCGGAGGGGACTTGTACGCACCTTCCAAATAGCATCACCCTTCCTAAGCTTGACGACCCTTGAGAACATGCTAGTTGCATTGCCAGATAACGCAGGCGAGAATATCGCACTGTCACTTTTCAAGCCAACTTGGATCGATAGCGAGGCCAGCGCAGTAAGACGCGCCAGTGAGCTTCTAAAGGTTCTTGGGCTAAGACACGTATGGAACAAACCAGCCAACACCTTGAGCGGTGGAGAGCTCAAGCTATTGGAGATTGGCCGAGCCCTAATGTCAGGGGCCGAGACAATTCTCCTCGACGAGCCGGTAGGCAGTATTGACCCTGTGCTCTGTCACCAGATCTTCAGCCACGTGTTGAGGCTAAGGGATGAACTGGGAATCACATTCCTGGTTATCGAGCACAGATTAGAGGTAGCTGCCCAGTACGCAGACCATGTGTTCGCTATGGATAGAGGCAAGATCATAACCGAGGGCACCGCAGAGGAAGTCTTCGCGGATGAGCAAGTAATAAAATCATACCTAGGTGAGTAAGATGGGAAGTAAATACATACTAGAAACAAAGAGCCTAAACGTAGGCTATGGACCAATCCACGTAATCTACGATCTTGACTTCAAGGTCAGAGACGGGGAGGTCACAATCATTGTAGGCCCCAACGGGGTTGGAAAGACTACCCTTCTGAAAGCGATAATGGGTTTGGCTACTGTCTATAGCGGTGAGGTTCACTTTGAGGGTAAAAATATTACTAACTTGCCCGCACACGAGAGAACCAACCTTGGTATTGGATATATGCCTCAGGTAGGAAACATATTTAGCAACCTGAGCGTGGACGAGAACCTGAGGATGGCTGCCTACACTCAGACCGATTCAGAAATCATACAGGATAAACTCGAGTTCGTCTTCAGCTTGTTCCCAAGAATCAAGGATTATATGTCACGTGAGGCAGGTACCTTGAGCGGCGGTGAGCGCCAGATGCTAGCCGAGGGAATGGTCCTTATGAGGGACCCAAAGATCATGATGGTCGATGAGCCAACCGCGGGCCTCATGCCCAAACTGGTTACCGATGTCATGAAGCAGCTGAAAGAAATGGCGGAAGAGACTGGTCTACCAATTATCCTGGTTGAGCAGCGTGCACGTCGTGCGTTGGCCGTAGGCGACTATGCATACATGATGAGAGGTGGAAACTTCACATTTGAGGGAAGCGCACCTGACCTGTTGAATCATCCACAGCTAGAGGAAATGTATCTGGGCGCCGTTGAGGTCCATGAACTAGAGACTGTCAAGGAGTAACCCTCCTAACCCCACTTTTATATTAATTTTACAACTTACTGATTATTACATAGAGCATATAGTGCTAACTTTGGTTTTATTTTAAACCCAAACAACTCTTAAAACCGTAAGAATTAGATTTAATAACTAACGACAATAATGCCTGAATAATGGGGAGGCTGAAAAGGTCTACTTTGTGCGAAATATCCCCTAAAACGACCAAGATCACACGAGAAAAGTGGTGCGGAGGGTGGGATTTGAACCCACGAACTCCTAAGAGACAAGGCCCTCAACCTTGCGCCTTTGGCCATGCTGGGCGACCTCCGCACGAATACACTGCATAAACCATCGATACTGATTTATGTTTTTGGGATGGGCCGCAGCGGGGAATTGAACCCCGTCCGAGGGCTCCACAGGCCCGTATGCTACCATTACACCACAGCGGCCACGCAACCACAATCAATTCTCCAATCAATTAAAAGGGTTTCGCGGAGCAACTATAGAAAACCACTGATACAGTAACCATGTATACATTTTTTCGATCTTTTCTTTTAAGATAACTGTTTAACGAGTTATAAAGAAAATCAAAGACATACATGGAGAAACTTTGACTAAAAATGGGTTAATTAGAGTAGAACCGAGTTTCTTTGAGCAGGTGTTATCCACCGGCTAGCTTCTTAAAGACATCTGGGGTCATTCTGAAGGTGGTCCATTCATCCATGGCTGTGGCGCCTAGGCTTGAGTAGAACTGTCTGCTGGACTCGTTCCAGTCCAGTACCGTCCACTCTACACGCCCGCAATCCTTATTCACGGCTATCTGGCATAACTGTTTGAGGAGCTGGGTCCCTATTCCGTTTCCCCTGTATTCCTCAGGTACAAAGATGTCTTCTAGCCACAAAGTTGGTTTCGCCTCGAATGTGCTGAACGTGTAATAGTAGAGAGCTATTCCCAGATAGTCTGGTCCAACCTCCCCCGTGTTCTCAGCTAGTAAGCAATCATATATGGCGTCTTCTCCGAACCCATATTTTCTGTACTGTTCTTCTGTTCCCTTGAATTCTAGTTTCTCATATACACTGAGCTGGTAGCAGAGATCAAGTATAACAGGGATATCTTCCTCTGTTGCATCCCTGATCTTCCACTCTAATCCCTCGATCTTTGGCATAGTAATCCAGTAAAACAGTGATTAAAGAGTTTTAACGTTAACCGTTATTAGCCTGTGAGGTATTTTGCTAACTCGTAGAGGTTCATGTGTTTAGCGTTTCGATCATAGTTTCCCACATTGAACGCTAACTGTACAAAGTATCCTATACTTAAGGCAGTGATAACCGTGCCCGGTCCTATAGGACCTCCCATAAAATAACCCAAAACGGTTACTGTTACCTCAATGCCTCCTCTAACCTGTCCAACGGGGCGATCAAGTTTCTGGACCAATCCGATCATCAAGCCATCCCTAGGTCCTGCTCCCAGCTTTGGACGCAGATAGAAGTAGCTGGCAACACCGATCATAGCCATTCCCCCCACCAGTAGAACTAACTGCATTCCCAGGTTATTGAATCGGGGCACAAACCCCCACTCGATGATCCTGTCGATGAAGTACCCAATAAAATACATGTTCATCACCGTACCGAAACCCAGTGGAAACCCCAGCAACCATCCTATCACCAGTACGCCTAGACCCACCACCTGTGATGCTTGCCCAAAGGTCAAACCAACGCTATTCATTAACCCCACCTGGAAGACCCCCCAAGGACTCATCCCCAGATCAGCGTAAAGTATCATAACCGCCCCTAAAGCGAATAAGAAAAGACCGAAATAGAGATTGGGGAGCCGGATAAGGAAACTCCTCCATTTATCCGTTAATTTGGTTTGAATACTACTTTTCCCCCTGTCTTATCGATGGCTACTCTGAAGCCTTCTTCGGCTTCGTCTAGGTTGAATCTATGGGTTAGGACGCTGTCAACGTCTATGATGCCTCTTCTGATAAGGTCGATACTCATAGGGAAGTTACTCGGCTTTGCGTCATATGCTCCATTTATTCTTAGTTCTCGTCTGACCAGATGAGTCATGTCTACTGGTACTTGTTCACCGAATATACCCACCATGGTTACTATTCCCCTCTTCTTTATGATCCTTGTCGCTTGCTTAACAGCTGGGGGTGCCCCCACTGCTACGAATGCTACATCTACTCCTCTCCCCGCTGTATCCTTCATCACTCTTTCTTCCAAGTCTTCTTTCTGTATATTCACGTATTCTAGACCCAGTTTCTCAGCGATCTTGAATCTCTCTTCATCTATATCCAGCCCCGTTATGATTACCTTGGCTCCTCCCATTTTGAATAACTGTGCACTGAATAACCCGATAGGCCCGATCCCCTGAACCACCACATAGTCATCTATCTTGAAAGACGTAATATCCCGGACAAAGTGTACGGCATTACTGAGGGGCTCAACTAGGGCAGCCTGATCAAAGCTCATCGTATCCGGTATTCTATGAAGTAGGCGGTATGGAACTTTGACGTATTCAGCGAACCCACCGTCAGAGTGGATACCGAATAAAGTGGACTGATCACAGAGGTTACTCATACCCTTTCTGCAGAAACGACAGACTCCGCAAGCCTTAACCGACTCAGAGAGAACACGGTCACCCACATCAAATCCTTTCACTCTTTTTCCCTTCTCAACGATCTCCCCTGAGAACTCGTGCCCCAGTACGACTGGTAGCTTCATCTTGCTGTACGCTGACGTGTAATGGTATATTCCCAGGTCGCTTCCACATATAGCGGCTGAGTGGACCTTGATTAATGCCTCATCATCGGATAGTACTGGTATCGGAGTTTCCCTGACCGTAACCCCTGGTTCAGGCTTGGTCTTCATTATTGCCTTCAATACTATTATCCCAATTGTGTATCCTTCAAGGGTCTTAATGTTTTCCCGGGTTCTTTAACCCTAAATAACCGGGGATATGTGATCAAGTTATGGGGATTTGCTTCAAGATAAGCTTAACAGGTTATGTTCTCATACTCCTACCCTATTTTCTCTCCCTTGAGCACAACCGTTTGATGAGATGGTTCAAGGAGAATAGCATTATCATGGGTGATGCATTAGGTTATATCAGTGGCTGGGGTTTCTTCTGTTTCTGGATCGGTTTATGGGTGTGCCCCCAGAAAAGGGTCCGGTTAGGATATCCTGTTTTGAATATCCTTGGGATAACATTTGGGTCAATGAATATCGGGTTATCTTTTCTATTTTTGTTACCTGCTTTCTGGTTTGGGATAAAAGGAGTGCTGGAACTGGGGTTTAAGACCTCTGAGACCCATCGCCCAAGTGAACTTGTCACCACAGGGGTCTACGGGGTTGTTAGACATCCTCAGTATCTGGGCGGATTGTTTGGACATTTCGGTGTTTCTTTTTTGTTTGGCTCAAGAGATGCTTTGCTCGTAACCCCAATCGTGTTCATTGTGGTCTACCTGTTATGCTGGAAGGAGGAAAAGGAGCTTCTGAGAGAGTTTGGTCGACGTTACCGTAGATACAGGGAAGCGGTACCCATGCTCATCCCCCGAAGATGATATAGCCCACAGCGTCCGAATACGGTATATGAAACCCGTAGAGAGACGTGTCCTAGACTCAATCGATTATGACTCCATGTATGGCTTCATAGAGGAGATGATCGCTACACCTAGCTATGGTGGGAAAGAAATCAAAGCACAGATGAAGATGGCGGAGAGGCTCACCCAGATGGGGTTCAATGTGGATAAATGGATGATTGAATTTGATGAACTCCGTGAACACCCCGACTTTAGCATGAGTTATGATCGCGAGGAAGGCTTAGGCGTGGTGGGAACCATTGGGGGTGAAGATGGTAATAGTCTCATAATCTGCGGGCACATCGATACAGTAGCACCGGGAAACCCAGAGAACTGGGAGACACCCCCACTCAAGGCAGTGATCAAAGATGGTAGGCTCTATGGACGCGGATCCACTGACATGAAAGCAGCCCTCATAGGAGCACTCTACGCGGTAAAAGCAGTAATAGACACTGTTAATCCAAAAGGTAAGATAATCTTCCAGAGCGTAATAGGGGAAGAGGACGGTGGATGCGGAGCCCTAGCAACATGTCTTAGAGGATACAAAGCTGACGCCGGTATAGTAATGGAGCCAAGTGAGACCAAGATAGCCCCCGAAATCGCTGGAGCCATAAGCTTCAAGATAACCGTACCGGGGAGGGCAGTTCATGCCTGTGTTAAGAATGAAGGGGTTAGTGCTATCGGGAAATTCATCAAACTATATGATGGATTAATGGAGCTGGAGAAGACGCGGAACAATAGATTCAAAGACCCTCTTTATACTCGATACGAGTCACCTTACGCCATCAGCATCGGCACCGTGAAGGGCGGTGAATGGCCCGGTACCGTGGCCGAGAGCGTGGTTTTCAAGGGACGGATCGGTGTGGCTGTTGGTGAATCAGAAGAATCAACAAAGATCGAGCTTGAGGCTAAGATCAATCAGATCGCGGAGGATGACCCTTGGCTCAGAGAGCATAACCCAAAAGTGGAGTGGGCTGGATACAGCTTCGCCTCATCTATGATACCCTTAGATCACCCTATTGTACTGGAGATAGGAAAAGCATACAAAGATGTAACAGGCGATGAGCCCGTGTACGAGGGCATGACCTACGCATCGGATGTAAGGCACCTCATCAATGTGGCCGAGACTCCTACAACGGTCTTTGGACCAGGGGATGTAAGAGATGCACACGGAGCCAACGAGTATGTATCTATAAACCAATTTGAGACCATGGTAAAGACTCTAGCATTAACAGTAAT
>CAZLHA010000041.1:0-6626 GCA_964559155.1 uncultured Candidatus Bathyarchaeia archaeon
GGTTATGAGTCTCCTCGGGTTCTTCCTCCCAGAACAGGGAATCAATCTCCTCTTCTATGAGCCTAATGCGGTCCTCATAGTATTTCCCTAGATCATATTTTTCTATGAGTCCTTTTGCTGGTTCAAGATATTTTTCGATACCCCCTTTATGCACTGTCTGAAGTATGGGGCCTCCGCATCTGTCACATATACCTTTCAAAGGTGGCCGTCTGTACTTCTTGTTGCATTTAGTGCATCTGAAGGTTTGCCGCGTAAACGCTCGCAGGTTTCCCACTATATCTTTCATAAAGTGGCTGTTAAGTATCTTTAATCCGACGACTTTCCCCTCGACTGCTCTTAGTTTCTTAGTGAGGTCCAGTTGGCTCTCCAGTTTTTCCAGCATCGATGGTAGCTTGTTGTATGCCCCTATATGACTGCCTAGGTTAATGTTACTGCAATCATGCGTGTAGTTGAAGCCTGTGAACTGAGCTGGGGTCCCTAATCTTCCTCCCAATGTGTCTACGAGTGGTCCGAATTCGTTTGGCGCTGCTCCCCGCATACTCATCTTATAGAACTCGGGAGGGTATCTTTTGATCACATCTACGTTATGGCTCTCTTTGTCCACTTCGCTGGGGTTGAGGTTAGGGATAACGAATAATGGTGCGTCCATTAAACCCCCGCTCTGTTCTGGTAAATAGTCTCGGCTAAAGTTGAGTAATGGATCAAGAGCCATCATTATGGCGTCCTCGTCACCGTCACAGTTTCTACGTTTGGCTGCATGCCAGTATGGATGGGCGTAGCAGTTTCTAACTTTGGTCCATCCGATTAGTCTTCCAACTATTGCTGCGCTTGTGTGAGGCGCCATCCCGAGGACGATTTCACCTACTAGATCTTCTCTTGTCTCTTTTTTGTATACAGGATCCATCTTGTAAAAGTCTCTCATCTCATCATCGAGGAACTTTGTTACCTTAACTAGATAGTCTCCGCAGTCCTCGGGGAGTACTATGTCCTGTACTAGAAGTTCTAGCATCTGATCTCCTCTGGTTACTGTTTCGCCGTTTGTATCGTATTTGTAGCCAAGTTCCACAAGTTTCTCGATTGATGTACCAACTTCTTCTGGGGTGAAATGTGTTAATGGGATATCAGTGAGATCGTACCTTAGTGTTCCATCCTTGAACATGCTGAGGTCGTATCTAGCTCTTAGTATTCCTTTGCCAAGGTGTTCAGGTATCCTTTGCTCGTTCATCAATCTTTTTACGCATTTTATTTTGGGCGGTATCTGGCCACCTATATGTTTACGAGCTTTCTCAAGCTCTTCCCTTAGATCTATTTCAACAGATTTGTAACACACTGTTTTTATATCGCATCGTGGACAAACCTCTGTATCCGTCTTTGTGTTACAGCGGGGGCATTGTCTCCCCATAACCGTCATGGAGCCACAGTTTTCACATATGAGAGACGTGGACTCATAGCCACATTCCGGGCATTGAAGATCGATTAATTCTATCTTTATCTTGTCTCTTCTTTTACTTCTGGTGATGTCTCTTTGTGGCCCACCTGCGTTTCCCACTGGGTATAGACTGTGGATGTATGGACTCATTTTTCTTTCTTTGGCTTTCTCGGGGCGCCCCATTCTGGCTCCAACATGTATGTAGGCTTTCTCTTTAACCGTAAATCCCGCCCATTTGTTTACTTGCTCAAGGCTGGTCTCTTGGTTTGAATCAACGTATCTCTGGTCTAGAGCTAGGCACTTTGCTATTATTGGCTCATACCCATCAAAATGAATCCTGCCGTTTGATACCCTGTGGGGTACCAGTAATATTTCTAAAAGATTTTTCTCTTCGCGGCTTAGTTTAATCCCCTTGGCTCTGTTTTCCCACTGGTCTGCTAAGGTATTTCTTAACTCCCGTAACTCGGATAATTCGATATTTGACCAATCAAATGTGTATCTTGGATGAAGTGGGACATCAAGTCTCGCTAATCGTAAAGCCTCCTCTGGACGTGGAGGATCCATGAGGTTTTCTAGAAGCAGGTTAATTCTTTCTATGTTTAGTTCGGTTAGTTCCTCTACTGTTTTTTCTCCAACATTGGTGATACAGTGTTCTAGATCGTATCTCCACTGATCTTCATCATATCCTGCGGGGAGAAGAGGCTGGTTAAACTGGATGAAGTCCCCTGCGTTGAATAATATGTCACCGTTAAACAAGATAGTTTCTATCTCATCATAAACTCTAAGAGCTTCTTCCTCGTCTGGTACTCTTATAACTGAACCATTTTTTAATCGAACAATGGGAGGCTCAATGCTGTCAACAGGGCAGACCGCGGCAGATTTACCGGGTAGCTCTACTCGTAGCTGTAGCCCCGTGTTCATAAACTTGTTTAATGCTATCATGGTTGCTGGGTGCATTCCGCACGCCGCCAGTCCAGTGGTCCTAGATCTCCCGTATCTTAGACGGAAGCCTCCATCAGCGTTGGGGAAACTAAATACGGGGCGGCCTACTATGATTTCTTCCATAAACTGGGCTGTAGGTTTTTTCTTCTCTCCTTTATCTTCTTTTTTCTTAATGTTTAACTTATTTAACCAACCCCATCCTTCTATACCAATTTTTTCACATATTCCACATAGTTTACGTGCTCTCCCAACTATACCATCCACGACTACGATTAGGGCGCCGCCTCTTAGTCTATTTGTCTCTATTCCTGAGACGTTTCTATAGTTGGAAACTTCATATCGGTCTGTGGATACGCCTGTGGGTTCGACTGGGAGGGACTTCATTGCTAGCTCTAGATCCTCATCGGTTACGTGGTATTGAAAACGTCTGACGTTTTGTTCGTAGATTCTTACTTCTTCTATGAATCTGTTCACCATGTTTTCACTGGGCTTCCACTTGTCAAGGTTTAGTGCTCTTCTTACTACATCAGCTATTACAAGAGTGAGAGCTTGTGCTGTTCCTCCTGCTGGTCTGATTGGCCCAGCAAAATATACTGATAAGAATTTAGTCTTATCCGAGTTCTGTTTGACTTTGATCTCGGGTATTCCCTCGATGGGTGCTATAGTAACTCCCTCTGTCATTATGGCGAGAGCGGTTCGTATCGCTTGGTCTGCAGCTTCTTCTTGCTCCATGACACCAAAGCGTCCAAGAGCAATTTCTTGTGCTATTTTGAAGCTCATTTCTCTGCGATCCATGTTTTCTAATTCTCGCATCCTCTCTATGATCCCCGGTGGACCTATGAGCTTCTCAATGCGTTCTGCGATGTCATGAGTTATTTTTGCGTCCACTTCGAGACTGGCGTCTAATCCTTTTGACCTAGCTTTCTCAGCCAATTTATACAGGTTTTTTAATTTATCCTCTAGTTCAGTGAAGTATTTTTCATAGTGAGGAGGTATTTTGACATCTATCAATTATGGGTACACCGGGGTTCTGTTTCAAATCCAGTGTTTATGTTATATAGTATAGAGTTTTAAACTGTACCTTGCTGAATAAATTTAATCTGAGATGGCTTTGACTATCTCCCTTATGCGGTCTTCTACCTCCGACTCCTCTTCAACAAGAGTACCGGTAACTATGGCGCTTGCACCCGCTTTTTTTGCGGCTAATGCTGCATTTGGTTCTCTAATCCCTCCACCTACTATGATGGGTATGTCAGCATATTTGGTAACTGCTCCAATCATCTTGGGTGGTATGGGTTCGGGTGCCCCACTTCCCGCTTCTAGATATACGAACCTCATTCCTAGAGTCTCAGCTGCTAGACTGTAGCCGACAGCTAGTTTATTGTGTTTGAAGCTCAGATATCGTGCCTGTCCGATGTATCCTGCTACGCAACCTTCTCCTGCTATTATGTAACCCATTGGTATTGCTTCTAGTTGATGTTTTTTCACTATTGGAGCCGATATCATCTGGGCGTCGATAAAATAGTAGGGGTTCTGGCTGTTAAGTAATGACATGAACCATAGAGCGTCAGCGTATTTACTTACACCTATTGGACCATTAGGGAACAAGATAACCGGTATTTTTACATTATTTTTTATTTTTTTTACCGCTTCATCTAACTCTGTCTGGGACGCGAGGGTCGACCCTCCAATCATTATAGCCGAGGTTCCCCCTTTTTCCGCTTTAGTTGCAATTTTAGCGCAATCATATCCTGAGGATTTATCGGGATCAACTAATGTAAAGTGGATCGTGTCTTTTTCCTGGATCTTATCTAAAAGATACTGCTCTACTTTTCCTATCATTCTGAAGAATGCTCCTCTACCCCATAGTATCTGTCTACGAAAATGCAATAGGCGTCTACTGTGTCAATTGTTTCTGGTATTGGGAATTGTTCTTTCAATCCGCAGTGAGCGCATATGATTCTCCCTTTTCCTTCTTTTCTCCTAAGTACTACAGATACACTGTTCGTACCACATTTAGGGCAAAGGTATCGGCTTGGTAGCTTTCTTCTCATCATTTAGATCACTTTCTGGTTTATTCGACCCACTTTGTTTCCTCTATGGCATAGGCTTAGTTTAACTAAGTCTTAAGATTAGTGGAAGACGTCTCTTATGTTCGCTTCTTTTTATTCTCTGTGTTATGTTTTTTACTGTTTGCTTGTTTAATTCGATTTTTTTAGCAATCTCATTGTTGGTGTAGCCTTTTTCCCATAGATAGAGGATAAGGTCTATTGTATCGTAATCACATCCAAGTTCTTGTTCATCTGTCTGCCCTTTATAGAATCCTGGACTGGGTGGTTTTTTTATGATGTTTTTAGGTATTTCAAGGTATGTTGCTAGTTGTTTAATGTTATATTTGTATAAATCTCCTAGGGGCATGAGATCAACTCCACCATCTCCATATTTGGTGAAGAATCCTGTCATTAACTCTGTTTTATTTGATGTTCCCATGACCATCTTTTGTTCAAGATTTGCATAGTAATATGCTATCACCATCCGTATTCTTGAGCGAATATTACCTACCGCTATTTTATTCGTGGTATCAAAATTATCTAGGTTTTGCTGTGTCACATGTAATATGGCCGTGATATCGACAGTGTTACATGTGAGATTTAATTTTTTACAGTGTGACCTCACATCCATGATATCACTTTTAGGTGTGACATCACGTTCGGGCATGGTAATAACTGTCACATTTTCAGGTCCTAAGGCATTTGTAGTTAGATGGAGAGTCACTGCTGAATCTATGCCGCCACTATAAGCAACAATAGCACCGTTTAACTTTGCTTTTTCAACCTCTTTTTTAATGAATTTAGTGATCTTAGTCTCACTCTTATGGCAATTTATGCTGATGTCTTCTAATGAAATCATATCAGAGATATGGTTGTAGGTCTTTTAATTAATGATTTCCGTAATATTTATTGCATTTTACTATTAATATCATATGTGTTGTTATTCTATTATTGATACGTAAGACTTATTTTACCGGTTAAAATGATTGGTCTAGGACCTTGTTTTCTCGTATACAATTTTGTCAACAAACATATATTCTAGGTGTGTGATATCACTGTGAGGTTAAATCCCAAATGAGTTCTGAGGAATACCAAAAAATAGTGGAAAAAACGTTTCAGGACCCAATAACAGATATTTTACTGAAAAACAGTAATTTGACTCGTATACAATTCGAAACAATTGTAATTGACATGTTAACAGATATAATATCTGAGAATAAGTTATCTTTTGATGAAAAAATCCTATTTAGAAGCGAAAAAGTCAGTAGAGGCTCGTTTAGCCGTTCTTTATCTCAAGCAAGAAAAAATTTGATCTCAAGTATGTTTACAATAGTGTTATTCAGTTATCTAGGAGTATTCGACGAAAGACCTTTCGATGAATATTACATACTAGCTGAACGGCTCAGAGAATATACTACAATGATTGAGTCTGAGGGTTCCGAGGTCTCAAAAACAGACTTAAAACGGTTTGAGAAGGAATTAATAGATGGTATTTCCAAGTTGGCGAAACCTACAAGCATAAAGCTGGTGTGATATCACATTATATCACGTGATGTAACGAAGAAATTACTTGTCCAAGAGCTGAGCCACCATCTCCTGGAGGTACATTTACATTACGTAGCACTGTGTGACCAGCATTTTCCAGCCTTTTTGTTATGTGCAATGTAATAAACTCATTGACAAACACTCCTCCGGAGAGTGCAAATTTGTTTATTCCTGTGTCTTCAGATATCATTAATGCTATTTCGGTAAGGCCGTTAGCTAGATATTTTTGACTAAACGCTGCAATGTCCGCCTTTTTATGGTTATTTTTGTTTAAAATTAGGTATTTTAACATTTTACTTGTGTTTAGGGAATAAATGCCATCTTTATAATCTATTACGGATTTATGTCCTATTGTTTCATACCTACCATTAGATGAAAGGGCTTCAAGTCGCATCGCTGGTTCGCCCTCATATGATCTATAGTATGTTAGTCCAAGTAATGCAGCAACAGCATCCAGCACACGACCAAAACTAGAGGTCTTAAGTACATCTTGACTACGCGATTGATTAAGAATAATCTCTAACTCTTTTTTCCCGTGAGGTAACACGTGATTTATGTGATTTTTTGTGATATCACGTATCTCTTCATCTGCTAATACATTAGTCAACCCAGAAATAAGCATCCTGTAAGGGTGGTAAGCGCATAGATCTCCTCCAGGC
>CAZLHA010000041.1:6636-13946 GCA_964559155.1 uncultured Candidatus Bathyarchaeia archaeon
CAGGCATGGGTAAATATTCAAGTTTTCCAAGCCTCTCATAGCCCGAATATGCTGCTTTTAACACCTCTCCACCCCATATTTGACCATCTTGACCATATCCTGCGCCATCTAAGACTATTCCAATAACTTCTTCGTCCTTGATCATATGCTCAGCCATAACCGATGTGATATGCGCATGATGATGCTGTGATTTAACGAGCGGTACTCCCATCTCTTGTGATATCCTTTCCCCGTACTGTGATGTAATGTAGTCTGGATGTAAATCACATGCAATCACATCCGGGTTACGTGTGATATTTAACAAATCACGCATAGTCTGAATGGCCTTTTTCTCAAATTCTAAACCCTCCAGTGTATCAATATCTCCAAGATACTGGGTCATGAAGGCTTTTCCGTTTGTTGCTATTGCCGCTGCGTTCCTGAGTTCGGCTCCAAGGGCGAATGCTATCCCATTAGTTATAGGAATGTTAATTGGATCAGGGACATATCCACGGGATCTCCGCGTGAATGCCGGTTTGCCCTCGATAATTCTAATAACCGAATCATCAGCTCTGTTAATAATATCCCTGTCGTGGAGTAAGAAATAGTCAGCTAAATCAGCTAACTCCTTAAAAGCGGCGTCATTTGTTATTGCCATCGGTACTCCCCGTTTGTTACCGCTGGTCATTACAAGAGCTGGCTCATCAAGTTGTTTGAATAATAGTGTCTGAATACCTGTATAGGGTAACATTACACCTACAGTGTTAAGTCCAGGTGCAACAAGGTCCGAGATCACCCTGTGTCTCTTCTTAAGTAACAGGATGGGCTTTCTCCATGAGGTCAGGTATTCTTCTTCAATATCGCTAATATAGGCGTATTTCTTGATCTCTTCAATATTAGGTGACATTAATGCATAGGGTTGGTATTCTCTATTTTTTCTAAGTCGAAGCTCTCCAAGTACCTCGTCTTTTGTGGCTAATGATGCTAGATGTATACCCCCAATGCCTTTTATGGCTACAATATATCCTTGCTGAATATACCTAGCTGTCTTCTTGTATACGTTATTAGTCTCTATTTTCCTTCTATATGGATCATAAAGACTCATAGTTGGTCCGCACTGGCTACAAGTGATTCCCTGAGCATCGAAACGTCTATCCCGTGGGTTATAGTAATCTTCCTTGCAATCTTCACACATAGGGAACTCATGCATATGGGTTCTTTCACGGTCATATGGTAGATCTTTAACCGAGGTGAATCTTGGTCCACACCATGCACATGCCGTGAAAGGGTACTCGTACCATCTACTTTTCTTATCCTCCATATCTTCCAAACATTCCGGACATATGCCAATATCCGGAGGATAAATTCCTGTGGCAACTTTCCCAGTTGATTTGCTTTTATCTATGATAAATTCATTATATTTTCCAGTGTAATTTCTGTAGTTTACTTTGATATCTTCTATATCCGATACCTCAGGAGCATTTGATTCGACGTCATTCAGAAATTCAATAATATTCCTTCTAAGGCCTTCAATAATTATCTCAACGCCAGCATCCCCCAAATTAATAACATAGCCTCTGAGACTGTTCTTGACCGCCATCCTGTAGATAAATGGTCTAAACCCTACCCCTTGGACTCTACCTGATATATTGATCTTTGCTTGTTGTTTGCTCAAGAGTATCAGGATTAGTTTGAACTGTTCAATTTAAACTCATATTAAATAAATGTCCATTCTAGTGAATTGTCCTTCTCTACAGATATCATTATTTGCAAGGTAAATCATTTTTAAAATTCGTAACTGTAATTAACCTGAATCTACTTTTATTGTATTGATAACAGATGGAGCTAGTGTTCACCACATTCGCATTATTCTTGGTGACTATAGTAGCTAGCTACATATTTTATCAGAGAATAAAGATGGCTCAACTGGAGTACGAGGACAGTAAAGATTCTGTACGGAACATCACCTTCGGTTTCACCAGACAGGTAAAAAAGATGGAATCCGAGATAAACAAACTCGAACGAGAGACATTACAAGCCAAATATATGGCAAGCGAGGCATTATCCTCAAAACAAGACAACAGTAAGGTAAAGCTTGTTGAGCTTGAAAAAGTAAAAGAGCTATCAGACCGAGTCGACGGCATAGAAGACTCTATTGAATCTATGAAGAATGATCTCACAAAACTAGCGGTCCAGCCCAGAGTCATATCACAGGTACAGGACTCTGTGGAGGCACCTATCCCCATACACAGTCAGGACATACTAGAGGAATTAACAGAGACAGAGCTAGATGTCCTCAAGATTATTGTTGATATGGGTGAAGGAACAGTGCCTGAGATACGGGATAAAATAGAAAAGACACGGGAGCACACCGCTCGATTGCTAAAAAAACTTTATGACAGGGGATTCGTTGATCGGAACACCAGCAGCATGCCTTACAGGTATAGTATCAGGAAAGAGATACGGGAACTGATCATGGAGCAGAAAGAAACTACGTCCATAGGTCTATAACAATTCAAATAGGATCATTGCGTTATCCTGTCTTATGAAACCAACAACATGGGAGAATGCCCCAAAGTTTGAACCAGTACACGGCGTAGACATAAGAATCATAGGAAACGGGATGAACGCGACAATGTGTTACATCATGATCCAGCCTGGAGCAATAGTTGATTGGCATGGGCATCATCAAGAACAGATGGGTACATTAATCGCTGGTAAAGGCGTACTTACATCCGGTGAGGATAGTGTTAAAGCTGAGCCAGGGGCAGCGTGGTACATACCTCCAAACGAGGAACACAAGTTTGAATCCACTGGCGATGAAGCAGCCGTGATAATAGAAACCTTTGCACCTGCACGGGTAGACTACCTAATACCGGCAAGATAAGAGACTAACCTTGACAGAGGAACATCTACAAGTATTGCAGAGGGTGTTGACCAAGGGCTATCAGCTAAGCCCCGATGTCTTTACCTTCCTACAAAATAAGAGTGTTGGAGAAGCAACAGAACTAGTTGATAATGCACTCTTGAGAGCTTCATCCAATCCAGATCTCTATATTCTAGATCTAGACTATTTCCAGAAAAAGACTCCTAATACACCAAGGCTAAAGCCATATGGCGCAGTAGCAAAAAGCCTGTTAGAGGTTCACTATCCAGAGGAATCTAGAAGCATAGGTAGCGCTGATGGTTATATTGATTATTTTAACAGTAGACTACACCAGCTAAGTTCTATAATCAGACACAGAGTAGATCTAAGGGACTCAATCTCTTTATCTCAAGCAGTAAAACTACCAATAAAAACCAACTTTAAGACAATAGGTATGGTAACAAGTAAGCGCGCAAGAAGCAGCCGCCTTTTTTTGGAGCTTGAGGATAAAGACACCCTTTGTACAGTTATGATTAGTGACGAAGAGGTGGTCAAGAAAGGTTTGGAAGTCCTTGAAGATCAGGTAATATGTGTAGATGGATTCAGGTACAGGGATGACTTGATAATCGCTAATGATCTGATCTGGCCGGATGTTCCAATGCATCAGGTGGGTAGAAGTGAGGAAAACATCTCAGCAGTATTCGTCGGTGATGTTCACTTTGGTAGCAAATATTTCAGGGATGATCTTTTTGAGAAATTCATACGTTGGATGGGACAGGATTTAGGCCCTAAACCTAGTAGGGATCTAGCTTCTCAAGTTAAGTATCTGGTGATAGCCGGTGATCTAGTGGATGGGATAGGTATATACCCTGATCAATTAAACGAGTTAACAGTATCAAGACAGAAAGAACAATACAAAGAAGCAGCGAAACTCCTTGACAGTCTACCAGAACACATCGAAATAGTTATCATACCGGGAAACCACGATGCCGTTCGAAGAAGTCTACCGCAGCCAGCTATCCCTGAAAAATATGCTCCTGAGCTATACGCTAACCCGAGGATCCATATGGCTCCCAACCCCATAATGTTAACCTTAAACGGGGTGAAAGTTTTTGTAGCACATGGAACCGCTTTAACCGATATATTGGGCTCAACACCTGGACATGATTTCCATAACCCTGTTACCGCTGTAGAGTTGCTCCTTCGCTGTAGGCACATAGCTCCGACTTATGGTTCATCGACTCCAATAGCTCCGGAGACTGTGGACCGTCTTGTTATCAGTGATGTTCCTGATGTGGTTTTAATGGGTCATATTCACATACATGAATCCAGACGATACAAGGGAATCACACTGATATCCAGTGGAAGTTTTCAGGACCAAACTCCTTTCCAGAAGAGGATGAAACTTGATCCCACACCGGGTGTAATCTCTGTATTTAATCTCAAGACCCACAATGAGATACCGTTGGATTTGGAAAGATTGGAGTGACTCCTTTAGATATTAGATCTGCGACTCGGATAGCCTCGGGGGTATGTCCATTCAAAGCTTGTTCACGTAATATTCGCTCAGCAAACTCCGGGGTTTCTCCAATTACTTCATAATATACAGGTTTGTCGTCGATGATTATTTCATATAACTCTCCCAGTTTCATATACATCTGCCAGCGTTTTCGCCAATCCGGGAAATGTTTACGGAGGGCTCCACGTGTTGATTTCATATCTGGTTTCTTGGAGCTAAAAACGATGACTGGGTTCATTGTCTCCCTGTAAACATGTTTAACGTCAATCACGTTGAACCCGGCGAAGGTAGCTCCACCAAGGATCAATACCTCGTAATCCCATCCTGCCAAGTTGTTTAACAGAACCTTCGTAGAATCCATGCCGTCAACTGTAATACAGTCTAATTTAATATCCTGAATAATTGGACCATCTATTTTTGTTAAACAAAGCGAAGTATATTGTACAGCCTCAGCTACTCCTCTCTGGAAAGCCTCGAAGCTTCCGTCTTGAACCCCCACTGCTACCGTGAAAACGGGTCTCAATACTTGTCGAGTTTTCCTTGTATTTTGCACTTTATTAGGAATTGGGCGTATGCGCTACGTGGTACTTTTATGGTACCGCTCTTCACTTGTATTCTGCTTATCTGTGCTAACGCGTTTTTATCGACATCTTTCTCAAAAACAAGATGTCCGCTGCTCTCTATAGCAAAAGGACCCATTTCTAAGGCTATTTCTTTAATATCTTCCTTAGATAGGCTTATTTCACCGTCATCATCGATAGCAAGAATAAATTCTGCGGAGTTAGATATGGCGCTATCATGTGAAACGGCTAGAGTTTCATCGTTATTTAAAAACTGTTCAAGAGCATTGTTAACGACTTCAGCCACGTTCTTACCATCTTTCTTAGCCATGGTAAAGACTTCTGTGTAGAGTTCTGTATCCAGACCTCTTATGGCGACGGTTTTACGTGGCATGTTTACTTTTTCACCTGTTAACCTGTTAACCTGTTTACCTGTTTACTTGTTTACATGTTAACAAGTATACTTATAAGCATATCGCTGCTGTAAACATATTGCCCCTGTAAAGGGGATCCGGAGTTAGATGTAAGTGCCAAACACGGTAGCCCTAGATAAAAGTATAAACAAGAATAAAAATCGCACGGTAAAAGATGACAGTGAAAACGCTACTAACTTCGCGAAATACGTGGAAGTTTTCCGAAAACTATTATTATTGAACGAGAAAAATGACCTCTCCACCACTCTGAAGAATATTCAAGAACTAATGAGCTTTAGTGAAAAGATCTTTAGCAGTAGCGCGGTGAGCGAGACCTTCCTATATTTCTGTTTGCACGGTGCAGCAACCGCATGGGTAATCCAATGCGAGTTAAACATGCCCGAGGCAACAGTATACAGAGCTCTTAAACGGCTAAGAGCAATGAATGTTCTCGTACCGGCGTTAAAAGTGAGTAAGATTAAGCGCAGTAAGGGTGGACCAAGACCTACTGTATGGGCCTTAGAATCAGCGAGTCCGGATGAGATAGCAAAGTCGCTGAAACACCATTACAGGATGTTAAGCCCCAAGTTCAGGGTCGCAGAAGAGGTTGCACAAACTATATTAGATGAGTACCAAGACTCGGGAAAACCATTAGAGATCAAATACCGCGAGATAATGGGAAAAGCAAAGGAGCTAAAGATCCCATTCAAGAGTCCGGATATTGCGGACTTGGCGGCCCAGTACCTCCACGAACGTGGAATAAAGGTCTGGCGTTAATCACTCTCTCCCCCAAGAGCCCTCCTCCTTCGGGAGGGGGGATACTCAATCTATGTGAAGGAAACTTAATCCACGTTTCGTGATTATTTTTTATTATTGTACTGAATTACTTTATTGTTTAGAGTGGAAAATTTTCAGATCTTATAGGCTAAAGTAGTAGGTGTTATCCTTTAACTCCCTCTTGATTTCATTATTGTTCAATAGGTAAACTAGGTGGGCATATGTCTCTGTTGCAGCCATACGCTTGGTCCAAAAACTCATCTGAGGCCATGGTCTACTATCCCAGTGAACCTTACTGCCTATATCATAAACTGTCTGAGGGCCATCCTCTAGAGTCTCCTTCATCTCATCCAATCTGTTTCTATGGTGCCTGTAGAGTTGCTTTATTCGTGTTTTTAGATCATGGAAGATCCATTCATGCCCCGGTAGAATTGTGTCCGCATCGATATTTTCAACTTTCTTCAAGCTATCAAGATACTCTCCCAATGGGTCATGGTCACGGTAACTGTAGAGCGCTACATGGCTTGTTATTTTGGGTAACACATGATCTCCGCTGAAAAGAATTCTCTGATCCTGATTGAGTAAACATATATGATCATAGCTATGCCCTGGTGTCCATATCACTTCTAGGTTAAGATCGCCTATCCTTAGTTTCTCCCCGTCTTCGAGGTATCTGTCTATGGGCATGGGTTTAACATCTGATTTGAAGACATACCTGTTACGTGTAATATGACGCTTATACTCCTGTCCCCCGAAGAGATCCAGCTCCCTCAACGTGTTCTCATACAGATTCTTCCATTCCCGCAACATCTGCTCTTGTCTATCTTTTGCAGCTATACCGGCCCAGATCTCAGCACCATAGGACCTAAGATCCTCAGCTAGGCCAATGTGATCATTGTGGAGATGTGTGATAATGACCTGTTCAATATCCTGGGGTTTTAGATCGTATTCCTTAAGCTGTTCTCTTAGTCCAGCGTAAGCTTCGTCGGTGGGTACCCCTGTGTCTATTAATGTATTTGATTCTAGTAATAGGTAGCTGAATGTTTTTCCCAGTGGATTCCGTGACATGGGAACCTTTAACTGGGCAATACTCTCATTGATCTTCTCCGGGTTCACAGAGGCGTAAAATATCCCCCGCCCTTTAAACCCCCCTTAAACCGACCTTGTTTTAAGCAATAACTTCCCTCTTATTTTTG
>CAZLHA010000041.1:13956-14679 GCA_964559155.1 uncultured Candidatus Bathyarchaeia archaeon
ATATACGTGTCCAGTTATAGCGATAAAACAAGTAAATCCAAAAAATTATTCCAGCGTGCTAACAAAGTCCTACCCGCAGGTGTAAGTTATGGAATTAGAGCTCTACCTCCTTACCCTTTCTATGTTGATCACGCGAAAGGTGTAGGACTAGTTGACGTAGATGGTAATACTTATACTGATTACTGGGTAGGTCACGGTGCCTTAATCCTCGGCCATGCACCGGATCCGATACTCAAAGCAGTCAAGAAACAGTTACCAGAGGGCACCCATTTTGGGTTTAGCCACAAGAAAGAGATAGAGTTAGCTGAGAAAATAGTCAGGTATGTTCCATCAGCCGAGATGGTACGTTATACTAGTAGTGGAACCGAGGCAAACATGTATGGCACCAGACTCGCAAGGGCGTATACTGGCAGAGACAAGATGCTAAAGATAGAAGGCGGATGGCACGGAGGATATGATAGCCTTCACGCCTATGTAAGCAGACCTTATGGTCGATCGGAGTCAGCTGGGTTAAACCCAAAGGTGATTGAAGACACTCTTGCTGTACCATTCAATGATCTTGAAGCCGCTTCTAAGATACTAAAAAATAATGAGGTAGCATGTATAGTATTGGAACCCGTTATGGGAGCGGCTGGATTCATAACACCAGAACCCGGTTACCTGGAGGGGTTAAGAGAACTCTGTGATGAGACAGATACCTTACTTATCTTTGATGAGGTTATC
>CAZLHA010000041.1:14689-16498 GCA_964559155.1 uncultured Candidatus Bathyarchaeia archaeon
GTTATCACTGGCTTCAGACTTGGTATGGGTGGAGCCCAAGAATACTACGGGGTTAAACCTGATCTAACTATCATGGGTAAGGTTATTGGAGGCGGGTTTCCCGTTGGAGCCTTCTGTGGCCCCGAGGAGATAATGGAGCTAATAGACCACAACAAGTACCCTGATCCCGAGAAACGTAGCGCTCATGGTGGAACCTTTACAGGAAACCCGATCAGCATGGTGGCTGGAAGCGTTACCGTTGATACCCTCAAGAATGGACAAATACACAAGCACATCAATGAGCTTGGTGAAAAGATTCGAGATGGGTTACAGAAGATATTCGATGAATCCAAATATCCTGCGTCAGTCACAGGTGTAGGAAGCACATTTGCCATACACTTCCAAGATAAACCGCCAAAAAACTCCGGGGATACAGCGAGAAATAACTTGGAGATGACTAAAAGCTATTTCAAATATATGCTTGACAGAAACATCGTCTTCCTCAGCCCAACAGTAAGCCACAGCTGGATAAGTAGCCCCCACACAGAGGAGGATATAGAAGAATATCTCTCAGCTACCGTGGGGTTCATGAAGGATTATAAACCCTAGTCTTGGGCTACTTCTATGGCCTCGGAGAGAACATCAATAACCGTATCGATTTGTTCCCTGTTAATGATTAACGGGGGGGCTATCCTTAAAGCCCTTCCACCATAACTACCCATATTCAGTATGAATAATCCACGTTGGAAGGCTTTGTGACATATCCGGTTAGCCAATTCAGGTGCAGGAATCTTCTTCTCCCGGTCTTTAACTATCTCAACCCCGAGAAGCAATCCTTTCCCCCTGACATCTCCTATACAATTATATTTCTCCATCATTTCCTCTAGCTGCTTCTTCAGATAAATCCCCATTTTCTCCGCGTTATCACATAGTTGCTCATCTTTGATTACATCCATGGTGGCGTGGGCAGCAGCCACCCCAAGGGGTGTTGCGCTGAAGCTCTGAGCATGTATGGGTATGGGCTCCGAGTCCGTTGACTCCAGTAAGTCTCTTCCAAGAACACATGCGCTTAACGGAACCCCGCTGGCCATTGCTTTCCCCAGTAATACTATATCCCCCTGTATCCTCCAGTGTTCCATGGCTGTCCATTTACCTGTCCGTCCATAAGCCGTCTGGATCTCATCCACTACCAACAAAATATCGTACTTATTACAGATATCCCTAAGTCTACTATGCCAACCATCAGGTGGAACATGCCAGCCCGCGTCACCCTGTATGGGCTCAACGAATACGGATGAGACCTCCTCTGGGGGAACATAGCTTTTGAATACGATTTCCTCAAGGTAGTCCAAGCAAGTATAGTTACATGTGGCTGGTTCAAGCTGAAATGGACACCTGTAACAACATGCGTAAGGTATATGATGAATACCTGGAACCAATGGACCATATTTTCTCTTCATCGATGGATCATAACCGCTGAGACTGATGCCCCCCATACTAGAGCCATGATAGCTACCTGTGAAGCTCAACACTCTTGGTCTGCCCGTAATCCTTCTAGCAGCCTTTATGGCAAAGTCATTTACCATGCTCCCTGACTGACTCCAATATACTTGGCACGGTGATAAACCAGTCATGTCTCCCAGCCTTTCAACCAGCTTATACATGTCCCTAGTCTGCCAATGGAAACCTTTCGCGTTCTGTCTCTTAATAGCTTCTACAATCCTAGGGTGACTATGACCCGTATTAGCCACACATCTGCCTGAAATTAGATCTACGAATACGTTACCATCAGGATCTTGAATATAGATACCCTCTGCATTCTCCATTATA
>CAZLHA010000042.1:0-16246 GCA_964559155.1 uncultured Candidatus Bathyarchaeia archaeon
ATAATCATGTAAAGGCACTGAATTATCATCATCTGATGACAGTTTCACTATTAAACCTAAGATCAGCATATAATGAAAACTAATTTAGATTTAGACCTCATAACGAATACCCTAATACAGAATTAATAGTAAAGCGTCAAGAGGATAGAGATGACTTGACCACAGGAGAAGATGTTCGGCTTATAGATCAAATAACATGATTTGAGGATTATGAAACAAAGGCCTTTGGTCCTGTTCACATAACAGCAACTGATACCTATTTTTTAAATTAAAGTAATTCCTTACAAGATGGAAATTGATGAAGCTACACGAAATTCAACCATATCCTTTCATGTAACAAGCATATTTGGTGGATTCTGTAGTTTTATCTCAGATCGAGTTTCAATTTTAATCGGCTGTTTTTACTTTATTTTCTCTAGAAAATAGGCTACAGGGTCCGGATCTGGGAACATATGACAAAAGCTGATACGCAACCTCATGTTCAAATAATTTGTTATGGATACACGAATCAATCACAGACATCATTACAGTTGAGTCAGATGGCGGGTGGAGGAACAGATCCTGGACGGATCCACGTGAATACATCCGATTGCCCAACCGTAGTATTGACAGTACCAACAAGACATATTCACAGTCATATAGAGTTACTAAGCTAGAAGGATACTTATAACACCATTCGTTTACTGGTAGAGTTGTTGAAGAAGCTTGACTAGAATACAGTGAATAGTTTCACCGAGATCTAGTTTTCCTTATCCAACTCTTTTTCTATAAATTTAGTCCAATCAACCTTGAGCAGAGCATAGATAATGATCATCAATAGAATAGTAGAGATGAAACCCCCAAGCCAGCCGCTAGATACGAAAATGTCCTTTACTATCGTGAAACTGAATCGACCTGCATAAGCTACGGTTATACACATCAAAGTTTTTCCTAGAAACATTGCAAGCATAGCCTTCTTCAAATTATAACGAAGAATACCCAAGGGGATTAAAATCAAATCATCAGGCAGAGGAAGGACTGCGAATATGAATATAATAGTCATACCATAATTCTGGATAAGCCTTTTTGCAGTTTCCAGTTTATCACCGTATCGTTCATCGATCACTCTCCTACCGCCTCTCCCAATCATGTATGCGCTGAATTCTCCTATTGTTGATCCTATACCACTTGCTATTCCTAGAAGTATCGGGTTTAGTGTAGCGCCAAAGGCGTATATGGTGATAACGAAGGGGACAGGAAAAAATACAGTAAAATTACCGAATATGGATATCATGAATGCACCAGCGTACCCATATGTGGATACTAGGTTACTCATCCAGTTCCATATATTCATTTCACCGTTGCTCCATTGATACAAAGAGGGTTAATAACTACCAGTTAAACATTTTCAGAATATCGAAAAAAATACGCTAATTTTTATTAATTAAACCCAATAAGCCATCTACACCCTTCTCCTCCATATACTTTTCATCAACGAACACAGAATCAGGATAAAGTTTCTCAGCTATAGATGCGAAAACACCTGAACCAAGAGTAAATGAATCGTTTTTATAGATCTTTGTTGTGCCCAATCCGCATGAAGGAGACTTGCTTTTAAGGATAAAAGCATCCACATCTCCAAGGAATCTAAGATAGCCTTGACTAAAAGAAACCATTACTTCACTGAGATCGATCCCTGTTTCATACTGAATTAATCGAACACCTTTGTTATTTCTAACCAGATTAATTGGATCCCGGGGGACACCTAAGCCGATCTCAGCCTCGGGACAAACGGATAATAACTCAACGCGTACTGCAAGTGCTCTAATCCAAGGCGCCTCAATCATCTCTCCATTGTAACGACAAGGGGCTAAACCAAGGCATCTACTGACTAGTACACGGGTCAATGTTATGAAAAAGTGTGGATAGAAATTAATGGGGTTATCGGTGAGCCTTTGCTTTCCAGATCTTTTCTTGATCCGGGTGCTCTTGGAAGAATTTATCGATTATATCATCACAGGTAGTTTGCGCTCTTTTCAATGATTCCTTCATGTTGAAGGTAATTAATTCACCAGCCTTCTTTAAGAAATTACCATCGCAGATCACATTATCGATATCCCCTGGCATTCCATACAGGAATACACTGGTTACAGGGTCTCTCGTCGGCGCAAGATACGGATTCATGAGGTTAAAGGTTATAATATCAGCTTTCTTACCTATTTCAAGACTTCCTACTTTATCATCAATTCCGAAGACTTCTGCGCCTCCACGAGTCGCTAGTTCTAGCATCTTATAGAAACTTGGTCTAGCGGTTCTTCTAGAAGCGTTAATCATACCCAAGTATCCACCTACCTTGGACGCCCGGGTCATAACTCCGTTTCTCTGTTCCCTGATAAGAGAAGTCATGTCATGATAGTAGTCGTCAGTTCCTAAACCTACGGGGATACCCATGTCAATCCAATCAATTAATGGACTCTCTACACTGTGACAGTGGAGTATAGCCATCCCGCTCTTCTTGATTAGCTGGAAGTCTTCTGCTGTCCCATAGGTCAAGTGCGCCCCACTCAGCTTCTCATTCATTACCCCTAGATCATATAGATGCTTAGGCGGAGTCTTTCCATACAGTTTCTTAACCTGTTTGTATTCACGCTGGCTCTGACTAAGATGAGTTGTCATTAAGAGGCCTTGCTCCTCGGCAAACTCCTGCAGATCAAGATAGACCTCTGGTTCAGCCATATCAGGTGCTTTGGGACACATCAAGGTAGTTATCCTTCCATCCGCCTTACCATGCCAGTTATGATACAGGTCCTTGGCTCGTTTGACAGCTGAATCTCGTTTCTCTGGGAGATAAACGAATTCACCGTGTTTCAGTTTCTCAAGGTCAACGTGCTCAACGTCTCCAGCAATCATACATCTGTTCCCAGCTTCCTTGACTGCCTTTGCGTAGCCATCAGGATAAGTGTAAACCAGCATACTGGTGGTACAACCCCCATAGATGAACTCGGCGCATGATGCTAACCCTAAGGTCTTCATCTGATGAGGTTGTCTATACCCTTCAAGAGGAAGATTTGTCTCAAAGAAATCCCCCATCAACTCGTAAACTCCACGGAAGTATTGTTGAAGATGACTGTGCGCGTTCACGAAACCAGGCATTACTAGGTGGTTCTCAGCATCAATAGTATATTCAGGGTCAGGTTCATTGATGTTTTCACCGATCTCAATTATTTTATCATCTCGTATGTAGATGTCGCCACTGGGTAATACTGTTTGATCTTTATCCATAGTTGCTATGAAACCGTTTTTTATGAGTATGTCATGAGTCAATATTCAAGTTCTCCATTATTATTCTTGTAAACACGGATATCCTACTTAACAACATCGCCAGAGGTTGATCATTGATCGATATCATTAGGTGACAAACATCAAATAGAGCGAGATAATTTGAAAGATAAGAGACATCTTATAGGGGATAATATGGCTGACTCCAAGGAAGAAGACAATATCGAATTAATCTTTCACATACTTCACGAACACGAAGAAAAATTTGAAGCCATAGAAAAAAAACTCGATGATATCAGAAAAATCATGGACCAATACGCTCCCCTAGTCAAGAATCTGTCTAAAAACGAGAAAAAAACTGAGCCCCCAGACCGAGATATCCCTCAAAGCATACTTATTGTTGATGATGATCCAAACGTGGTAAAGACATTCAAAATGATATTAGCAGGTGCAGGCTACTCCGTTGAGTCGGCCAACAATGCGTTAGAGGCTATAAGAAAAACAAGCAGACTCCACTTTGATCTCGTTATCATCGACATGAATCTCCCAGATACACTGGGCGATGAGCTCGCAGAGAGGCTTAGTAACCTCAACGAAAAAATACGTGTAATGATGATCACCGGATACAGCAACTACAGGGAACGCCTTGAAAAGAACCTAGAAATCATAGATGTTCTCATGAAACCAGTAAACCCCGAGGAACTAATAGCAGCAACCAAGAAAACTTTACAAAAAAAATAGAGAAAAAATATTCTTCATTAACGCTATCAGCAAAATAATCAGGATCATTTCCTAGGTAAATCGGGTTTGGATCACCGCATTTTGGGCAAAAACGATCCTCATAACGCATATGTCCACCACAAGTATGCATAGCCCCAAGTTGAGCGCCACAGTTAGGACAATACTTTGCTTAAGTTTTTGGATGCGGACCCTGACATAAAACTTCCCGGATCTCCGTCTTACAGTAGGCACAATGACCTTTCTTAATTAGAGATCCCATATTTTTTCATGGTTATACTGATATTAAAACTTAAGACTTTATTAATTCACAGGTCCGACATATACTCCCAGTCGTTGGGGCCCCACATATCTTGCACTTGTTTAATACTTTTTTCTCCGGTTCTCCTTTGATCTTTAACCCGGTCTGGTAGACGATGAATTTTGTACCCGGTCGCTTATACTCCATTTGGTTTAGGAATCGCCGAGCGTCAGATCTCATCGCTTCATCGGCATATGGACAGGGAAGACTCTGAAACTCCATGTTGTCTACATATGCGTAATACGTGGTTTCACGCTCAGGCACCTCACATAATGGTTTTACTCGTCGTATGTATTCCCCCAGTTGTTGTCCTCCTGGGCTAAATGAGTGAATCCTTTGTACATCCCCTCTTAATACGTTGAGCAAAACTGATTGAGCCATATCATCCAAGTTATGCCCTGTTGCTAACCGATCTGCATCCACCTGTTTAGCTGCATCGTTCAACGCCCTACGCCTTAGAACACCACAGTAACTACATGCACCTAACTCCCGTTGTTTCGCCGCTATCTCATCCATGGTTTCATCGAAAAGATCCCGGAAACTCAGAGTATGCATATCAATATCTAACGCTTTACAGTTTTTCTCGGCCAGTCGTAGAGCCTCATCACGGTAACCAGATACCCCCTCATCGATACAAACAGCGATAAGTTCGGCGTTGGGTCTATCCCGTTCTATCTCATGCAATAGGTGAAGCAATACGAGGCTGTCCTTCCCCCCTGATATACCTATAGCTATTCGGCTATCCCATTCAAACATCTTATACTTGTTAATGGTGCGTTTAACGCGGCCAACTATAGTCTCTTTGAAGCAATCTGGGCAAAGTCGTTCCCCCGAGTATTCCCGGCGGAAGGTTGATGGCTTTGAATCGCATCTAGTGCAGGGGGTTGACATCGCAGTGGTGTTGTGGTGGGTAAGATAAAAATCTAGCCGCCGTGAACAACAGATAACAAGACTATTTCCTGATCTTGTCTAACGGGGGTGTCTTTTCCATGAAGGTTCTTTATTTCAACTCCATCCACCAAGATCAATGCGTTAGGACTAGGACTGTCCACTGAGGAATCCCATAAGACTGATGACAGTTTCTCGTTTTCACCGATTAACTCCCGTATAGCACTACCCACCGTTGAATCCTCTGGTAGGTCAATGGTCTTTCTCTGTATACCTCCTGCTTCTCTCAGTACCCCCATCATACGGATGTTAATGCGCATAACGTGTATTCAGCAACCCCCGCCTATATACCCTTCACCAGTTTCGCAACGAAAAACCCGTTACATTCATGTTTATAGGGGTACAAACGTTGAGCCTCCTTCATACCTCTAAGACCCGGTTCTCCGATACGGATAGATGGCTCCACTAGTCGGTAACTTGAATCACGATCTAGTAGACTCTGTACAACTCCCTCGTTTTCCTCAACAGGGATACTGCACGTACTATAAACCAATGAGCCCCCATCTTTAAGGCGCTGAGCCGAATTCCATAGGATCTTTTTCTGTATCTCTGCCATGGTCTCGGTGCTTTGTTCTGTTAGACGCCATTTATTGCTTGGTGTCTTGTGGAATAACCCTGTGCTCGTGCATGGAGGATCAACTGTAACTATGTCAGCTTCTATCTCGGGTAATTTATCGTTCTTTGTTGCATCCGCATTGATGGATTCAACACATTCCACTCCAAGCTGATCCATAATTTTCCTCCAGCTCACCAATCTACGTTTATCATCATCAACGGAAATTATACGACCTTTATTCTCCATCATTTGAGCCATGTGGCTGGTCTTAACCCCTGGAGCAGCACATACATCTAACACCATATCACCTGGCTTTGGGGCGGCTACCTCTCCCACCAATATACTGGCTTTATCCTGTATGATAAAATACCCGTTGTTATACCCTGCTGTACTTGTTAATCCGTCGCCATCCAGTATCCTATATGTATGTGATAGTTTAGGAACAGCTCTAAGCTGATATCCTTCATCGAATAAATGATCCAGAGAAGACGTTCCAGCTTTGAGTGTGTTTAATCGAAGATAATCAGGATATTCTGTGTACCTGATGAGATTCCTTGTTTTATTCTCACCAAACTCATTGAATAGATAAGACACATACCATGATGGATGAAAATATTTATAAGCAAATCTTTGAACCGTAGACACCTCATCAAAGGGAATTGACAACAGTGGAATCATATCCGGCACATCTTTTACTTCCTTGAAATCGTTTTTCCCGAGTATCCCCCTAGTGTATGCAACAAGTTCATGAGCCCTAGACAATGAGGCTCCTCCATAATGTACAAGATAGGTATAGAATCGAAGAAAACTACGTAAACCAACCTTCAAATCTCCCATGTTCCGTGGAGATAGAGCCATATCTATCAGAAAATCCAACGCATTCAGACGCCTAACCGTCTCATAGATATAATGCCTCGCTTCCTCAAACTGTTCTCTATCATCAACTTTAAGCTGCTTAACGGTTTTTATTAATGCAGAATCCTCATTGAATCCTCTTAACTCTATCCAACTCAATGACTCGATGACAATAGACCAGACAAGAGACAATGTAAAGGGTTCAATGAACCCGTCTTATAAAAAACTAGGCGCTAGTATCGATTCTCACTTCCCCATCAGGGCTAATAGTAGCTTTAGCGTGTCTGAGAGCCCAGCAACTGATAACTACACCAACAGGTAGACTAGCGGGGTGACGAGCAGCCATCTCCACATGCACATCCATTACACTAGGTCCCTCACCTAATCCCATTGCACCTATCTCAAGCTCATTCAGTTTACGATACAACTCCTCCTCGATGGCGGCTACTTCTTTTTTCTCGCTGCGAACCTTGAATGGTTTTAGTAATGCGTTTTTTGCTAGTTTCATGCACAGGTCTTCTCCGCCACCAACCCCAACACCGACAAAGTAGGGAGGACAACCCAAGCTTCCAGCCTTGGCGACTGCTTCAACAACGAATTGTTTTACACCTTTGATGCCTAACCCTGGTTTGAGCATTCTACTGGCTGCTACGTTTGTACTACCACCGCCCTTGGGCATTGCGATTATCTCTAGGTTGTCACCGGGGACTACATCCCAGTAAATTATGGGAACATACCCGTTTAGGCCAACATTATTCCCCGTGTTTCCCTTAAACATATCAACCGCGTTTGGTCGAAGGGGAACCTGCTCCGTGGCTATCTTTGTAGCCTCTACCAGTATCTTCTTGAGCTCGGATCTCATAGGGAACTCATCTCCAAGTTTTACCATGAAGGCAACTATACCCGTATCCTGACACATGGGCATAGAGTTTTTCCTCGCAATATCCGCGTCCTCCAGTATATTCTTGAGCTGTGCCTTTCCTACGGCTCCACGGGTTTTCCCCATCAATGAATTCATTTCCTCAACATACTCGTCTGGTAACTCAGTAGCTGCTATTCGAAGCAGTTCGACTGCGGTCTCCTCAACTAGTTTCTCAAGATCACTCATGCTTCCATCTCCTCAATTAACCGATCCCTGTTCTTATTCACTTTCTCACCTACATCAGCTGTTAGGTTCACTCCATGAGTGTCAATAGTAACGATCATAGGTCCAAAGTTTTCCACCTCATAAACCCATAGACACTCAGGCATACCCAACTCATCCAACCAGAAAACATCCTTAACCTTCTTTATCCCACGAGCCGCCAGTAAGGCTGCTCCCCCGGTGAAGGCACCGTAAACACACCCATATCTCTGGCATGCTTCACTTGTTCTCTGTCCCATTCCCCCTTTTCCTATAATAATAGAGGGCTTGAAAGCTTCTATGAAATCGTCCTGAAATATCTCCATACGGGCACTGGTGGTAGGTCCCGCAGCCACAACCTTCCATTCACCTTTATCATCTTTCTTCATAATAGGCCCACAGTGAAAAACACCTCTGCCCCTAAATCCTATAGGGGGCTCCTCTCCTTTTTCATGCAGCTCTAACGATTTAAGATGTGCTTCATCTCTGGCAGTGATTATTGTACCCGAGACATATACTATATCACCGGCTTTGAGTTCTCTAATTTTTTCCTCTTTAACCGGGGTTTTTAGATAATGCTTCAACTTGATCAAATAGATCAGGGTTCCAATGGTTTAGAGTTTTTCGATAACTAAAATGTATTAACTAGGAAAATTATTAGAATGCATATTATTTCTACTGAGAATGAAAAGAAACAATATACACATGTAATTACTCAAAAACATTATTATTACCAATGCGAACAGTGTAAGGATGTCTTCATTCGGGTCCAAACATATTCTACGCTATATTCCCGGCGAGAACGAATTTAGAGACCGGGTTAATGAACTAAGCGGAGAAAACGTAGATCTCTGCTTCCAATGTGGAGCATGCAGCAGTGGCTGCCCAATGACTCAAGAAATGGACTATTTACCCTCAAAGATCATAAGAATGGTACAACTAGGATTAGAGGAAGCCCTTGAATCCAAGACCATCTGGACATGTATGACTTGCTTTAACTGCGAAGTCAGATGCCCAAGGGGAATAGACATAGCAAACGTCATGGAAGCGTTAAGGCAACTGGTACTTCGCCAGAAGTACAACCATGTTAGCCTAGACGACTTATCCCCAGAGGAACTCAGAGAGCTACCTCAGATCGCAATTATCAGTAACCAGAGGAAGTTAACAGCATGACACGGTACACATACTACCCTGGATGTACTTTAAAAACAACCTCAAGAAACTTTGAGGAATCTACCTTGGCTTCGTCCAATGTTCTCGGTATCAAACTAGTCGAGCCGGAGAGGTGGAACTGCTGTGGAACAGTACACGCATTGGCAACTGACGATGTTATGCATCATCTTGCACCTATCCGTAACATGATTCGCGTCGAGGAGTTGAAAGCCGAAGATAAAGTGGATAATAAGAAGATGGTAACCCTCTGCGCCAGGTGCTATAACACGCTAAAGAGAGCCAACAATGTCTTCAACTCACATAGCGACCGAAAAGAAAAAATCCATGATATAATGTACAAAGAGAATATAAAATACAGTGGAAACGTAGAGGTAGTACATTTTCTGGAAATCCTCAGGGAAAATGGCTGGGATAAAATAAAAAATCAAGTAAAAAACCCCCTCAAAGGACTCACTGTAGCCCCATACTATGGGTGCTTATTACTACGACCAAGGGGAATAGGAATAGATGACACAGATAACCCCACCATATTCGAGGAACTGCTTGAGGCTCTAGGAGCAGAAGTCATTAATTTTAGCCACAAACAGAAATGTTGTGGAAGTTATCACACGGTTCATATGAAAGAAGCAGTAGCAGATCTTAGCCACAATATACTCAAACAAGCTGAAGACGCTGGAGCCAATATTCTCGCGACAGCGTGTCCACTCTGCGAATACAATCTTGGTCCACGACAGACCCAGATAAAGAAACAATACCCAAGTTTTGAATCAATACCAGTTGTCTACTTCACTCAACTCATGGCACTCGCCTTCGGGTTAGATGAAAAAGCAACTGCTTTCGAGGCTAACAAGCCAGACCCAACGCCCCTCATGATAGAGATGAGTTTTATGGAGGAATAATTATGGAAGTTACAAGTGATATGGTCACCATCTACGTGATGGGAAAGAAACACAGGGTACCAGGCGACCTTACTATTATGAAAGCCATGGAGTACGCCGGGCACCAGTTCCGAAGAGGATCAGGTTGCCGAGGCGGTTACTGTGGAGCCTGCGCAACCCTATACAGGACGAAAGGAAGCTACAAACTGGAGGGTGCACTTGCGTGCCAAAAGATCGTTGAAGATGGTATGTATATCGCCCAGTTACCCTTCCACCCAGCTGAGAAAAAAACATATGATATAAACGAGTTGAGACCTAGCGCTAATGCGATACTGGAGCATTACCCAGAGCTGAGCAGATGTCTCGCATGCAACACATGTACCAAGGCTTGCCCACAGGACATAATGGTCATGGACTATGTACAGGCGGCTCTAAGAGGAGATATAACCAAAACAGCTGAGCTGAGCTTTGACTGTATTAGCTGCGGCCTCTGCGCAGTAAGATGCCCAGCAGAGATAGTACCATACAATGTAGGACAGCTAGCTAGAAGACTTCACGCGAAATATATTGATGGAGTCACCGAGCACGTTTTAGAACGTGTAAAGGAGATAAATGATGGATTCTACGATGCTGAGATAGCTGAACTCATGGAGGCAGATAAGGAAACGCTTGCCAAGTTATACAATGATAGGGAGATTGATATCGATGAATGATTACGAAAGCGGGTACCCAGAATACATGAAAGAAAGCCTAAAGAAAGTAGAGGAAACGAGAGCAGCCAGGATAGGTAAAAGATATCCGCCAATGACAGCAGATGAAAGGCAAAAGGTTCTTGAAGATTATCACCCTGACTGGAGGATGGATCAGAAACGCGAACTTAAAGTAGGTCACAATAAAGGGCTGCTGATGCCCCATGAGGTAGCTGACCAGTTAGAAGCTCACAGCATCGTAGACCCCTCAGAGATTAACCTGGATAATATAGACTATGATGTTGATGTACTCATAATAGGGGCAGGAGGAGCAGGGTTAAGCGCAGCCATCTTAGCGCATGATAGCGGTATCAACTCGGATAAGATACTGATAATCCAGAAACTCCGTCTCGGTGATGCTAACAGTAAAATGAGTCAAGGAGGCATCCAAGCAGCTGACAGCCCCAAAGATAGCCCAACCTTACACTACCTGGACATCATCGGCGGAGGCCACTACTATAATGACCCCGAGTTAGTCGAGGCCATGGTAAAAGATGGACCAGATGTAATCAAATGGCATGAAGAACTTGGAGTACTATATGACAAGAACCCAGATGGTACCATGCAGCTTGCCCCCGGCGGAGGAACAAGTCGAAGAAGAATACACAGCTGCAAGGACTATACAGGTATGGAGATAACACGAGTATTAATGGATGAGGTTATCAATCGAGAAATTGAATACATTGAACTCACAGCAGCGGTAGAGTTCCTAAAAGACGACAAAGGACAGGTCGGCGGAGCACTACTATATGACCTAGATCATGACGAGTATAAGGTAGCTCGGGCAAAATCAACCATACTAGCTACAGGTGGATTCGGTAGACTGCACATACAGGGATTTGAGACAACAAACCACTATGGTGCAACAGGAGATGGCATAGTAATGGCGTATAGAGCAGGAGCAGATCTAGTTCATCTGGATAGCACCCAGTTCCACCCAACTGGCTCAGCCTACCCAGAGCAGATAGTTGGCCAACTATGTACAGAGAAGCTAAGAGGAAGAGGTGCACAACCCGTAAACATTGAAGGGGAGTTATTTGTCTATCCTCTTGAGACTAGGGATGTCGAGGCATCAGCACTAATCAGGGAATGCTATGGGGAGAATAAGGGAATAGAAACCCCTTCGGGTATGATAGGTGTATGGCTTGACACCCCGTTAATCGATATAATTAACGATGAGGGCACTATTGAAAGAGAGTTCGCCGCCATGCTGAGAAACTATAACAAATTCGGGATAGATATCCGCAAAGAACCCATGCTGGTCTTCCCAACACTCCACTACCAGAACGGTGGAGTACACATCAAAGTGAATGGAGAAACCAACATACCAGGGCTCTACGCAGCAGGAGAAGTATGTGGTGGAGTACATGGAAAAAACAGGCTCATGGGAAACAGCCAACTAGACCTCTATGTCTTCGGTAGAAGAGCTGGAAAAGCAGCAGCTGAGAGAGCCAAGACAGCAGAGATAGGGAGACTAAACATAGATCACGTAGCTGATTATGAGAAGCTTCTAGACGAGGCTGGCGTAGAGACTGATAGAAAAACACCCATGCTACTACCAGAGTACAGGGGCAAGAAAACATTGGAACACCAGCTTAAACTACTGTAGGATATAAAAATGTCAAAACCAAAAATAGGCGTATGGGTCTGCGAATGCGGAGGAAACATTGGAGACGTAGTAGACACAGAAAAGGTTGTTGAATCCATCGGCGACGATGTTGAACTCACAACAATAGAAAGATATCTCTGCAGCAAACCCAGTGTCGATAAAATAAGACAGACAGTGAATGAGAAAGGCCTAGACAGAGTTGTTCTCGCTTGCTGCACCCCAAAGATGCATCAGACCACATTTCTAGGAAATCTAGAGGAAGAAGGTCTAAACCAGGCATTCTTGGAGATGGTAAATATCAGAGAGCAATGCAGCTGGGTCCACAAGGACGACCATGAAGGAGCTACAAAAAAAGCCACTGATCTGATAAAGGGAGCTATCAAACGCGCAGATGAGTCCAGTGAGCTTGTCTCTAAGAAGATGGACGTAGTACCAGAAGCACTTGTTATCGGTGGTGGTGTCGCTGGAATTACATCGAGTCTAAGACTGGATGAATATGGTATGAAAGTTCACCTCGTCGAGAAGGACCCCAGCATAGGTGGACACATGATCCAGTACCCCAAAGTCTTCCCAACACTAGACTGCAGCCAGTGCATACTAACACCCAAAATGGCCCAGATAAGCCAAGGAAAAAACATAGAACTCTACAGCTACAGCGAGGTAAAAGAAATAAGTGGAGTCCCAGGGGACTTTACTGTAAAAATATGGGTCAAACCCAGGGGTGTGGACCCGGATAAATGCATAGGCTGTGGTGCCTGTAGTAATGTGTGCCCAGCGAAAACATATGACGAATATAATGAAGGTTTACAGGAAAGAACAGCCATCTATCGTCCATTCCCACAGGCAGTACCTAGTATTTTCACCATAGACTTTGATGCATGCCTACAATGCGGAGCATGTGAGAGAGAATGCCCAGCCGAGGCCATTGATATAAGCGATCCAGGGAAAGAAATAGAAATTAAAGTAGGAGCAATCGTACTGGCAACCGGCTTTGAGCTATATGATCTAAGTGGTTTACCCCAGTATGGATACGGTACTTACCCCAATGTTGTCACCAGCCTAGAGATGGAGAGAATACTCGATGTTAACGGGCCCACGGGAAGCATGGTAATAGTACCAGAGACTGGAAAAGAAGTCAAGAACGTGACATATGTGCTCTGTGCCGGAAGCAGAGATACAGAGGTTGGACGCCCACACTGCAGCAGAGTATGCTGCCTATATAGTCTCAAACAAGCCCAGCTACTAAGAGACAGAGGACTAAACGTCACAATCCATTACATAGATATCAGGGCTCCTGGACGAAGATACGAAGAATTCTACAAAACCACCCAAGAAAAGGGAGCCATGTTCATCAAGGGCAAAGTAACAGAAATCGTGCCTGAGGATGATCACGTACTCGTTAGAAGCGAGGATATGATGTTGAACAGGATGGTGGAATATCCATCAGACCTAGTCGTACTTGCACCACCCATTGTAACATCAGAAGAAACGTTAAAGCTAGCAGAATCACTAAGAGTTCCTTCCGACGAGGACCAGTTCGTCTTGGAGAGACACCCCAAGCTCGACCCCATGAGTACCAAGAGAGATGGAATCTACGCGGCTGGAATGGTCATAGGACCCAAAGATATACAGAGTACAACGGCTGAAGCTGAGGGAGCCGCTATGAAAGTAGTTAACTTTCTCAGCGGAGATAGAGTGATTGAGCCAAACAAGGCATTCCTCTCTAACCCTGATGCATGTACAGCGTGCGAAGCATGTGTGGAGATCTGCCCAGAGAATGCTATAAGCATGGAGAATGATCTACCTGTTATCAACGAGATAATGTGCAGTGGATGCGGTGCCTGTATACCAGAATGCGAGGAAGACGTACTAGATCAGCAGGGATTAACAGAGGAACAACTTAAAGCAAACATCAGGGGCATTCTTGAAGGAAGCTCGACGGATCTTAAGATAATAGCATTCGTGGAGAGAGAAATAGCGTATACTGCTATAGATTTAGCGGGATTAGCCAGATTAACATATCCAAGTAGCATACGTATTATACCCCTACCCAGCCTAGCTAGGTTAAAGAAAGAACATCTACTCTACGCCTTTGCCCATGGAGCAGATGGAGTAATGGCCCTAGAGGCACCTGAACACGAAGGCCCGTATGGCAACGCACACATAATCAGTGAAGAACGTTTTGATGATTATATGTGGGATGTTGAGGACGAGGACGTCGACAGCAGCAGAATCTGGTTTAGCAGAGCATACGTACCTGACTGGAGAAAACTGGAGATGGTCTTTAGCACCTTCCATGATATAGTGGAGGGAGAGGGACAACTAAACGAAGAAGTCCGAAAAAAATTACTTGAAGACTACAATTAACTCTAAAATTTTTTTAAGATATAATTAGATTTTTGAATAACTTAGTGTTTTGAGCCTCTTCGATAGGGTTATAGATCAAAACAAGAAACACATCAATGGATTCCTTTCAATAAGAAAGCATTTGCTTTCAATTAATTTTAGTTTGTTTATTTGGATAAAGTAGCTGATTCCTACGTTCATATCTTAAATATCTGGTATGGCTCATTCTTTTTGATTTAATTGAGCATTGACACAGAAGAATTGCTAAAAAAAGCATCGAAATGGAAAGAGATAGCTCCTCAAATGCATGCTTACTACAAAGGTAAGGTAGAGGTAATGCCCAAAGCAGCCATACGAAGTCTACAAGACTTCAGTATATGGTACACACCAGGTGTAGCACAGGCATGCCTAGAAATTGAGAAAGATAAAGAGAAAGCATACGAACTAACCAGTAAATGGAACTATGTAGCAGTCGTTAGCGATGGAACCCGTGTACTTGGGCTTGGAGATATTGGAGGACAGGCAGGGATGCCGGTTATGGAAGGAAAGGCCCTCATATTCAAATATCTAGGCGGAGTGGACGCGTTCCCTATATGTCTCAGCACCAAGAAAGTGGATGAGATAATCCAAACAGTGAAATGGATAGAGCCTAGTTTCGGAGGAATTAACCTAGAGGATTTCAGCAACCCAAAATGCTTCGAGATACTGGACAAACTACGAGCTGAAATGCCCATACCCGTATGGCATGACGATCAACAGGGAACAGCAGCAATATGCCTAGCAGGCACCATCAACGCCCTAAAGCTTGTGGGCAAAAAGATGAACGAAGCAAAATTCACTCTGGTTGGCACTGGCTCCGCTAATACAAGAACATATTATGTCCTTAAAGCGGCGGGAGTTGAGCCAAAAAACATCGTCATGGTGGATAGTAAGGGGACAATAGGAACCTACAGAGAAATGGGAAATAGCCAAAGAAACAAACCCCGATAACATTGAAGGCGCAATCAAATCAGCTACCAAGGGTAGTGATATAATAATTGCAGCAAGCAAACCAGGTCCAGGCACTATAATAAAAGAGGATATAGAAGTAATGGCAGATGACCCCATTGTGTTCGCCTGTGCTAATCCTGTACCCGAGATATGGCCATGGGAGGCTGAAGAAGCAGGCGCCAAAGTAATAGCTACAGGGCGAAGCGATTTCCCCAACCAGATAAACAATAGCCTAGTATTCCCAGCTATATTTAGAGGAGCACTAGATGTAAGAGCCAAGACTATCAGCGACGAGATGTGCATTGCATCAGCCACAGCCTTAGCGAAATACGCTGAAAATAAAGGACTAACAAAAGACTACATCATCCCAAGCATGGATGAATGGGAAATATACCCGTTACAAGCAGCGGAAACAGGTATGAAAGCCCAAGAACAAGGTCTTGCAAGAATAAAGATGAACCACGATGAACTCTATGAAAGAGCTGAAACTATTATCAGTAGAACACAGAACATAGTTAAGCTACTCATGGAGCAAGGCCACATCGCATCTCCACCAAAAAACCTATCCTAAAGAGTTCCACAATTTTTCTAAAAATTTTTTCCAGTAAGCCTTTAATTTCAGGGCTCATAGAGAGGTTCAAATGGTGGAACCTATGCTTGGGAAAAGAATCTCAGGGGGCGAATTCTAATCCCTTATTGTACAGAGTGCGGCGGAAAACTAA
>CAZLHA010000043.1:0-16127 GCA_964559155.1 uncultured Candidatus Bathyarchaeia archaeon
TTAGTTCATTTTCCACGCATATTACTTTATTAGTAGTAATTTTATGAAACATTAAGCAAGATTGTTTCAAAATTCTAGTTTGGAGCTTAGCATTTTAAGGATTTTTTCTAGGCTTTATTAGGATTTGTTTCAACCAAAATATTGGCCTATTTTAATAGTTTCCTATACTCGATATTATCTCCGTGTTCCACAAAGTTTTCCCAGAATACAATTTTCATCCTGTATGTCTCTTGAATCAGTTAAAAGAGACGCCATCGACTTTAAGACCAAGAAATCTAGATAATCAACAGGATCCACAAGCCGCACATCACCTGAATTAAGGTCAAAGTGTTTAATCCTCTTCCGTGCTCTTTGATGAACAGGGTACAATAATGGTAAACCAAACTCATGATGAACCCTAGAGTGGTCCATAAATATACTTTCAGGTCATTCCCGGTTAACATTTGCAAGGGAAAAAATCATCAGACTAAACCCCATAATCTCTTAACACCTCCTAATAGCTTCAGCAAATTCCAGATTTTATCTAACCACATCAACAACAATATCCCCTAACATAGATCAGATAATCCAGATAATAGTAAAATGGATAAGAAGAAAATCAATTTTCATAATGCTCTCAAGAAAACCGGTATAAATCTATACTATAATGGTGTTGTTTATGCAATTAAAACTTAAGTAGGTAGAAACTTTTCCATATTTTCATCTATGAATCTATACCCTGAGTCTATAATTGGTTCTTTTTGGGGTGCTGGGCTAATAAGATTAGATGTAACGTGGTTGCTACAATCAATTCAAGGGGTGACAAAAAGAAAAGAGTCTACAAAAGAAGAGTAAGTAGTTAATAAAAAACTATTTTTTATACTTTATACGAACTCCGTAGGTATTGATTACCGTGTAGTCATTACTTGGTTTCTAGGAGGTCTATGGCTGTGGCTGTGATTGCTCTGGTTATCTGTGGTAGTGATTTCTTGTTCACCCATTCATTTGCCTCGCATGTGTTTCCCCCGGATGGACCCATTATTATCGTGGGGACCTCTCCGTGAACCGCGATGTGGTTTGTGTCAGCTACGCTTCTTGCGAGACCCAGTTTGACTTCTTTACTCATTTCCTTTTCCAGGTTTCGTTTAGCTGTAGTTACAAACTCTGAGTCTGGTGATGTTATGTAGCTGGTGGGCGCCGGAGTTGGTCTCTCATCCCATGTTAACTCGTACCGTCCATTTATGTTTGCGTCTGAGATTATCCCGCGTATCTGCTCTGCGGCATCCTCGACGGTTTCACCGGGTAAAATATGCCGGTCTATGGTTACTTCGGCGAGTTCAGGTACATAGATCTTGTCTCCGCCGCTATGGAACCCGGTTACACACAGACTTCCCTGCATATCATACTTAGGCATGTAGCCAAATCCGTTGGGTTTGTGTTTCTCAAACTCTGCCACAACCTTGGATGCGTTCACCACCGCGTTTACTCCCTCATCATAAGCTGCGCTAACTGCGCTACCGTAGAATCGTAGCTTGAAGACATGTCTACCTCGTTGACCGATTAGTATGGTGGCGTGCTCCGCTGGCTCAGGCACAATACAGTATTTACAGTCCTCTAATATCCCGGTGTTGATTAACTCGTGGACTCCTCGGCTCCAGTACTCCTCGTCACTGGTACCGCTTATGATCAAGTTGCCGCCCAGTTCTACATCGGATTCTATGATGGCTTCCAGAGCCGCCAGTGCGCAGGCCGTGCCCCCCTTCATGTCATGTGATCCCAGACCGTAAAGCCTGTCATCGCTCTCCACTAGTTTGAAGGGGTCTGTCTCCCAGCCTTCAAAGGCGTCAAAGGTGTCAATGTGGTAGTTGAGCATCATCTTGGGTCCAATCCCTCCCTTGAGAACAGCATACACGGTATCCCCGGCCTCCTCTACTGGTAACCTAGTAACATCACTCAACCCTAGCTCCTTGAAGTAATCTACCATCCAGTCGGCTATCTCATGTTCGTTACCTGTCTCTGATGATATCTCAACAAGGGTTTTAGTTAAATCAACGACTCGTTTTTCATCAACATATTCAAGCGGATTCAATGTATTCGAGACATATACAGATAACTATGTAAAAAATCCGTGTATTTGCGTTAAACTTATATCACTAGTTGGAGTGGGTTGAATGGCTCGGTGATATTATGGGCTGTACAATAGTGGTAGACGGATTCTTCGGAGACGGTGGAAAAGGCAAACTCGTATCATACTTAGCTGTATCAGATAATGTAGGAGTAGTAGCACGAGGCGGAGTAGGACCCAACGCGGGGCACACAGTGGTGAAAAACGGTGTAAAATACAAGCTCAGGATGGTGCCCTGTGGCTTTGTTAACGATAATGCTCTCCAGTTAATCGGCCCAGGCGTGGTGGTTAATCCAGAAGTCTTACTAAAGGAGATAAAAGAGACCGGTATAGAGGATAGATTCGGGTTGGATCCCCAGTGTGCCATAATAGAAGATAAACACATAGAGAAAGACAATAAAGGTCATCTTAAAGAGAAGATCGGAACCACTGGCACAGGCACCGGACCATGTAACGCTGATAGAGCCTACCGCGTAGCAAAGATGGCTCGTGAGATACCGGAGCTAGAGCCCTACCTTAAGGATGTCCCCACATTAGTGAATGAGGCGCTGGACCGCGGAGAGGAAGTGGTGCTAGAGGGCACCCAAGGAACCTACATCAGCTTATTCCACGGCGGATACCCGTATGTCACCAGTAAAGACGTATGCGCAGCAGCTGTATGCAGCGACGTAGGCGTAGGACCCACAAGGGTAGACGAGGTTGTGCTAGTCTGTAAGGCCTATGTCACCCGGGTCGGTGAAGGCCCCCTAGAGGGTGAGATCAGCTTTGAGGAAGCAAAGAAACGTGGCTGGGATGAGTACGGAACCGTGACAGGTAGACAGCGTCGAGCGGCACCATTTAACTATCAGCTGGCTAAACGGGCTGTCATGATAAACGGGGCAACGCAACTGGCTATAACCAAGATGGATATCCTATACCCTGAGTGCGCTGGCTCAGACGATATTAATAGCCTCCCAGATGAAGCCATCGAGTTTATTAAAAAAATTGAGGCAAAAGTAGGTTTACCTGTTACTTTTATCGGCACAGGCCCAGGTGTCCATGAAGTTATTGACCGGCGTTAACCGAATAAGCCACTTTTCTTATTCAGTTCTTCTCTTAATTCTTCTATCAGTTTACGTTGCCTACGTGTTAGTCTTTTAGGTACATCTACTGTTATGTGAACAAGTTCATCGCCGTGTCCGTACATAGTGGGCATACCCTTTCCCTTCAGTCGCAGTATGTCGCCGTTCTGAGTACCGGAGGGAATCTTAAGAGTCTCTTTTCCCTTGAGCACGGGAACGTCTATCTCGTCGCCCAGCGCTGCCTGGGGAAATGTGATCCGCGCCTCGTAGATGAGGTCTTTTCCCTTCCTGATTAACTGATCATGAGGCTTGATTCTTATTCCCACATAGAGGTCTCCACTAGGTCCACCATAGGGTCCAGCATCCCCCTGTCCACGAAGAGTCAAGTAGACGCCATCCTCTACCCCCTCCGGTACATTGATACTTATTTTCCGGCGTTTATTCTCCAAGCCATTACCACCACATTTATTGCAGGTATTCTCTGGCACCTCTCCCCTCCCTTGGCACCTTGGACAAGTGGTTACTGTAATCATTGAACCAAATAGACTCTGTCTTCTCTGCTGAATCTGGCCTGTTCCACCGCACTGAGGGCAGGTTATCACATTTGAACCTGGTTCAGCTCCGTTTCCACCACATCTGCTGCATTTCTCTGATCTATTAAGGTTTAACTCTACTTCTGCACCGAAGGCGGCTTGTTCAAGGGTGATCTCGATCTGGGTTTCTATGTCTCTGCCTCTTGGTGGTCCTCTTCTTCTTCGACCGGTCTGGAAGCCATTGAATCTGCCTCCGAACATGCTGCCGAATATCTTACTGAATATGTCATCGCCCATTCCCATCTCGCGGAAGATGCTACTGAAGTCAGCCCCCCTGAATATGTCTTCTTGACTGTATTGTCCTCTTATTCCTGCGTGTCCGAACCTATCGTATTGGGCTTTTTTCTGTTCATCGCTGAGGACTGCGTAGGCTTCACTTATTTCTTTGAATCTTTCTTCGGCGTCGGGTTCCTTGTTTCTGTCGGGATGGTATTTGAAGGCTAGTTTTCTGAATGCTCTTTTGATCTCGTCTTTTGAGGCGTTTCTGTCTACTCCTAGAATCTCGTAATAGTCTCTTTGTTCTCCCAACTGGTTTGCCTCTGTCCCCATTTTCCTATTGAAACTCGGGTATAAACATTACCACCTTTGTTTCTATTTTATGGTTAATGTAATTATCTTAGAAAAAGAATAATGATATGTTTTAATCCGGGAATATTACATATGTTTGTATATGCCCTTTTCCGTCGGCTCTTCTACTGTCCACAGTGTTAAACCATAGGCATAGGCCTTCATCACAGTGATATATGGGTCCATATAGGCTGTCATCGTATATTGGGGCTTTCTCCGCCTCCTTCAATAGCCCGTACCACTCCATCCAGTCCATGACCTCACGGACATTAGTAGCCATTTTACCATTGAACTTTTCCTCATTCACGGACTGGATCCACGTATCATAATCTGTCCATTTTATAGAGCCATCAACTTCGTATCCCTTGTTTTCAAGGAACTCCAGCTTCTCCATGTAAATCCTGCCAAAAACCATAAACTGTGTACCCAGTATAGCAGCCAAGAAGATCAACACAGTCCCTGTTATCAATACCATCTTCTCCTTCCGGTAATCTTTCTTCTTGATGTATACCATACTAGTTCAAAAAAGAGGAATTACTCAAAAAAGGTTAAGGAACAATAAAAAAGAATCATAAAATAGAAGAAGCCTACTGCTTCTCCTCGTCATCATCAACGACCCGGTAATCAGCGTCAACAGTCTTCTTACCCGACTCCTGCTCCTGTCCACCAGGAGGAGGCGTCTCTGGTCCCCCCGCAGCCTGCTTCTGTGCCTCTGCGCTCTGTTGATAGATGGATGCCCCTGCCTCCTGAGAGACTTTCTGGAGTTCCTCCATCTTTGCCCTGATCTCAGTTATATCATCTGCTTCAACAGCTGACTTTAACTCCTCAAGGCTGCCTTGGATCCTGCTCTTGACATCCCCCGGGATCTTGTCCCCAAGCTCTCCCAACATCTTCTCGGTGCTGTAGATTAATGTATCCGCCTGGTTCTTGGTCTCGATCTCTTCCTTGAACCGTTTATCAGTCTCAGCGTATTCCTCCGCTTCCTTGACCATGCGCTCTTTCTCGGCGTCACTTAGTTTAGTAGCTGCCTGTATGGTGATACTCATCTCCTTACCTGTACCTAGGTCCTTTGCTGATACGTTCAAGACGCCGTCGGCGTTGATATCGAAGGTTACCTCGATCTGTGGCACCCCTTTTGGAGCCGGAGGTATACCCTCAAGATTGAAACTACCTAAGCTAATGTTATCTGCTGCTTTTGCTCTTTCTCCCTGAAGCACATTGATAGTTACCGCTGTCTGCATATCCGCAGCTGTGCTGAAAATCTTGGTCTGCTTAGTTGGAATAGTGGTGTTTCTATCAATTATCTTAGTCATTACACCGCCTAGGGTCTCTACTCCTAGGCTCAACGGTGTAACGTCAAGCAACACGATGTCATCTATCTCACCCGCCAATACTGCTCCTTGGATGGCAGCGCCTATGGCTACACACTCCATGGGGTCAACCCCTCGTTCCATCTTCCTACCCACAACCTCCTCAACAGTTCTCTGAACCAATGGCATCTTAGTCATACCACCGAACAAGATCAGCTTGTCTATATCCCCCATCTTTAACCCCGCGTCCTGTATGGTGTTTCTAATGGGTTTCTTGATTTTCTCGACTATTGGTGCAGCGATCTGCTCCAGTTTGGCCCTTGTCATTGTGATGTGAAGATTCTGAGGCCCCTCATCATTCATAGCTATGTAGGGCAGATCAATATCGGTCTGGAGAAGCGTGCTCAACTCTATCTTGGCTTTCTCAGCTGCTTCTTTGAGCCTAGCCATAGCTTTCATATCATTTGTGAGGTCGATTCCAGTGTCTTTCTTGAACTTTTCCACTAGATAATCCATTATGGCTTTATCCACATCAGCACCACCTGTCTGGGTGTCACCGCTGGTGGATAGCACCTCGAAGACTCCTCCACCGAAATCCATGATAGTGGTATCGTTTGTTCCACCGCCAAAGCTGAAGACAAGTATCTTCAATTCCTCATCAGTTTTATCAATCCCATAGGCCAGTGCAGCCGCCGTAGGCTCGTTAACTATCCTAGTTACCTTTAGTCCCGCGATCTCCCCTGCGTCTATGGTTGCTTGTCTCTGGTTATCGTTAAAGTGAGCTGGAACCGTGATAACGGCTTTCTTCACTTTCTCTCCCAGATAGTCTTCTGTGTCTCGGAGAATCTTCTGGAGTATGAAGGCGCTAATCTGCTGGGGTGTATACTCTTTGCCCTGAAGTGTTATTGTTCGGTCTGTGCCCATATGGCGTTTAACCTCACGTATGGTCCCCTCAGGGTTGGTGATAGCTTGTCTCCTCGCCGGCTCACCCACAAGTAGTTGCCCCTCCTCAGTGAAAGCCACTACGCTGGGAAACATTTTGCCCGCTACGGTTGGACCCTCAGCGCTGGGTATTACCGTGGGTTTACCACCCATCATAACCGCTGCTGCGCTGTTTGTCGTCCCTAAGTCAATTCCTATGATCTTTTCTCGTTTATTCTCACTCATCTTGATTATCCTCTATCTCTATCTCAACAACATCAGGGGCTTTAGCCACCTTAACCACGCTGGCCCTCAACACCTTATCCCTGAACATGTACCCTCGTCTAATCTCCTCAGCGATACATCCATCAGGCACGTCAAGGGTCTCCACTTCTACTATGGCGTCATGCTTGAATGGGTCAAACTTCTCCCCCACTCCCTTAATCTGTTTAACCCCCTCCGACTCAACGAGCTTCAATAATTTGTCATGAACCATCTTAACTCCCTCAAGGAGCCTCTCTTTATCAGCGTCCTTGCTATGAAGTATCTCAAGCTCATCTATAAAGGGAAGCAGTTTCTCCAATAACTCTCCGTTGGCTTTCTCAATAACCTCAGCTAATCGTCTCTGATGCTGTTTCTGCATATTCTCCAAGTCTGCTTTCGCGTATTTCAACTGGTTCAGGTATTTCTCTGATTGCTTTGCTGTTTCATGGAGTTCTGCTTCTAGCTTTTCAGCTTTTTCTTCTAGCTCTTTCACTTTTTGCTCGAGTTCTTTTTTACTCTGTTTTTTATCGGGTGTCATATTGGGCCTCTGTGGTTTTTCTCTGTATGCTGTATATTGTTAGTATATTTTCTTTACGGTATGTCATAAATATGACGTATTTGATAAATTTATTGCATATTACTCGGCGAAATTAGCCACAGTGTACTCCAAAACTCGCCCCAGATCCCTTGAAGCAATCTCGACTCCATAAAGATGATTCCCTGAACCAAAATTCAATCGCTCCAACTCCAATAATCTTCTATCCACAATAACCGGAACGTCCAGTAGAAGAGGACAAACCGCTCCGGGACCCACGCCTGCCACCGCTCTTATCTCGTCCAGCGATGCAATCTGTGCTTTACCTATTAGCTTCTTGAGTTTCTTAAAGTCCACCCGATCAGAGCCACGTAAGAACAATGCATAGTACTGTTTCCCCTGCTTCACGAGGATGGTCTTGCATATCTCCTCAGGGTTAACGGGCTTACTACTGTATTCCACCACATCATTGACCGTGATAGCCCGTTTCTTCAACTCGATTAGTCTATACTCTACCCCAGCCTCCACAAGAAAATCCTCTACACTGAGTCGCATATCTTCAATATATCGACAAATGTAGAAAACTCCTTCGACACAATCCACTCTTTTTTATACACGTATCAATCCTTCATAGTAAAAATACCGTAGTGATAATAATGAGTGAAGGCTTAAACATCGTCGTCTGCATCAAACAGGTTCCCGAGACCACCGAGGTTGAATTCGACGAAGAGACAGGAAGACTCAAAAGAGAAGGAGTAGTCGCGGTCATCAACCCCTTTGACGAATACGCCGTAGAGGAAGGATTAAAGATCAAGGAAAACCATGGTGGAACAGTTAAGGTACTTACTATGGGTCCACCATGGGCCGCTGATGCCGTGCGAAACGCCATAGCCATGGGCGCAGATGAGGGCTATATTGCAACAGACAGAGCATTCGCAGGGGCAGACACTTGGGCCACTAGCCTAACCCTAGCCAAGACCATAGAACACATGGGAGACTATGATATAATTCTCTGCGGATTAAAAACCACAGACGGTGACACCGGTCAGACTGGTCCAGAGATGGCTGAACATTTGGGAATTCCACATGTATGTTATGTGAATGAGGTTCAGGGAATCTATGATGGTAAAGTAACACTCAAACGAATTATGGATGATGGAGTAGAGACTCTGGAAGCACCTCTACCATTACTCATCAGCGTCAGCAAAGACATCAACCAACCAAGGCTAGCCACCCTCAGAGGCAGACTCAAAGCCAAAAAAGCAGAGATCAAGGAAATCACCAACGAGGACCTGGGCATAGATCCTGATGAGATAGGTCTAGAGGGCAGTTTTACACGGGTAGTTAAGATCTTTGAACCGGAGACTCACGAAGCCGGAGAAGTGGTGGAGGGTACCACAGAGGAACTCGTGGAGGCAATTTATCAAAAACTACAGGAGTGCAAGGTGGTCTAAATGAGTGAAGCACCAGTATATGTTACAGAAAACTGCACCGGCTTCAAGGTATGTATACCCGCCTGTCCTTTCGGCGCCATAGAGATGCGTGACGGCAAAGCCCGTATCACAGAGGCGTGTAGAGTCTGTGGTCAATGCGTGGACGCTTGCCCCGAGGGCGCCATCATCATGAGGGAGACCACGATAGAAGAAACCGAAGGCGCAGAAGGCGTCATGGTGTATGCAGAGATGAGCCAAGGCGAGCTTCACAATGTATCCTATGAACTTTTGGGGAAAGCCCAGGACCTCGCGGCACAGTTAGATGAACCAGTATACGCTGTGATAATAGGAAAGAATCTGGATGATTCAGCCGAGGAACTGGTCAACAGAGGCGCAGACAAGGTATTCCTCTACGATGACCCGGAACTAGAACACTTTAGAGATGATCCCTACAGCGACCTACTAGCTCAATGTATCAAGGAGATAGACCCAAGCATAGTACTGGTGGGAGCCACCAGTATTGGCAGAAGCATGGGACCCAGGGTAGCAGCTAAACTAGAAACCGGTTTAACCGCTGACTGCACCAGCTTGGATATCGATCCCGAATCTGGGCTATTGCGACAGACACGTCCAGCCTATGGTGGAAACATTATGGCTACCATCATCACACCTAACAGCAGGCCCCAAATGGCAACCGTCAGATACAAGATGTTCCCTGAAGCACAGATAGTTGAACAACCAACGGGTATAATGATTAAACAACCAGTGGACATGAGCAAGCTAACAGACCACATCAAGGTAATAGGATTCGAGGAAGCAGATGAACAGATAAGCATCACAGATGCGGAACTTATCGTATCAGGTGGACTCGGACTGGGAGAACCCGAAGGATTCAAACTAATAGAGGAACTAGCCCAGACCTTGGGGGCTGCAGTAGGTGCGTCAAGACCAACCGTAGATGAGGGATGGATTGATTACAGGCACCAGGTTGGATTAAGTGGGCGAACAGTAAGACCACAGGTTTACATGGCGTGTGGAATAAGCGGCGCAGTCCAGCATCAAGCAGGTATGAAGACCAGCGACGTTATTATCGCCGTAAACAAAGACTCGGAAGCCCCCATCTTCAAGATCTCCAGCCTAGGAGCTGTTGGAGATTTATATGAGATAATCCCCCGTCTCATAGAGAAGATTAAGGAGCAAGGGGAAGGTGCCTAACTACAACGAGATAACATCTGAGAACATAGCCGAGATAACCAAGATCGTGGGGGAGGATAACCTCTCCACTAAAACAGAGGATTTGGAGACTCATAGCATAGACGAGTCTCCATTAAAACCTCACAAACCCAGCCTAGTTGTAAGACCCACATCAACAAGACAAGTATCAGAGTTACTAACCTACGCAAACCAACACAGAATACCAGTAACTCCACAGGGAAGCAGAACAGGTCTCAGCGGAGCCAACCATCCAGTATACGGTGGAATAGCCCTCAGTATGGAAAAAATGAACAAAATCCTCGAATTAGACGAGGAAAACCTTATGATAACCGTACAACCCGGCGTATTAATAATGGATGTACACGAGGAGACCGAGAAAAAAGGACTCCTCTACCCACCAGACCCCGGTGAGAACTCCGGGAGTATAGGGGGTAACATAAACACCAACGCTGGTGGTATGCGAGCCATGAAATATGGAGTAACCCGCGACTTTGTGAATGGATTAGAGCTTGTACTACCCACAGGAGAAGTGCTGGAGATGGGTGGAAAAAACGTTAAAGACAGCACAGGGTACAGCCTCCTAGACTTGATTATAGGTAGTGAAGGCACCCTAGGAGTTGTTACCAAGGCGACCCTTAGACTCATACCCAAGCCATTAAAGACCGCGTTAATCTACGCACCATTCACATCCATAGAAGACGCCGCGAAGGCTGTAAGCGAGATAATTCACAGAAAGGTAAATCCCTTCGCGTTAGAGTTCATCACCCAGCACGCTGTACATACCATAGAGAAATACTTGGAGAGAAAACTACCCGATAACAAACACCCGGCATACTTACTAATAGGCGTAGAATCCAATAGCGATGAAGAATTAATGCACGACCTAGAGACCGCTGGAGAAGCCTGCCTTGAACTAGGCGCCGTCGAGGTCTACCTAGCCGAGACCCAGCGACAACAAGACGAGCTCTGGGAAGCGAGAAAAGCCATGGCAGACGCCTACGACGCCTTCTACGACGTGGATGAAGCCGACATATGTGTTCCTCGCAGCAGGATACCTGAATTCGTGGAAAGAGCCATGCCTCTAGAGAAGAAACACGGTGTAATCTTAGTTCCTGTAGGTCACGCAGGTGACGGTAACATCCACTGGAATGTAGTACGACAGGAACAAGATGATGAGGAGTGGCTGATGACCATAGAGGAATCCATGAGAGACCTCGTAGAGCTCAGCATCAGCCTCGGGGGAACAATAAGCGGAGAACATGGACTAGGCTATACCAAGAAACAATTCCTACCCTTAAAAGTGGGTGAAAAACAGGTGGAGTTAATGAAGGGGATAAAACAACTATTTGACCCCAACCAGATAATGAACCCGGGGAAAGTATTCCCCTAGTACTCTCTGTACGCCTCAGCCAACGGATGACCCTTACAATACAACCCGAAAGCCTTGTACCAGCCAAAAGGACTCTTATGCGCCTCAACGCCCTCCTCTTTAAGCCTATTCTCAAGATCCTCCAAGAATTTCTTAGCTCGCTTGGGGCTGCCCAGTTCATGGCTTAGATGCGCATAGGGGTGAAGAAGCACTTGATTACATCCTATTCTTTCCGTATCCGTCTTAATGTTCTCAACAAACTGCTCAATAATCTCTGATTCCCGGTTCACATCTTGCTTCTCAAAACAAGTGAAACAAACTAGTATATTCTCATAATTCCCCTCCTTGGGGAACGCAGGGTGCTCCGCAACAGGGGTCTCCTTCAAGGTCTCATAGTTAAAATCACTACAGTGTAGCTGTAAAACTCTCATCTTTATCCATTGAGAGGAGACAATAATGGGTTTTAGAGGTTTCCCCCTAAACATCATTGGCTGCGTCGATGATCTTGGCAACCTGTTTCTCGCTGAGTCCCGTCTTTAAAGCGAGTTCAAAAGACTCTGCTTCAGCGATCTTTGAGACAGTATCATACCCAGCTGCGCGTAGCTTCTCCTCTGTGGCCTCACCAACGCCTTTAATGTCGGATACTTCTTTATCTGACTCAGGTGCAACTTCTCCCTTCTCTCCAGGTTCCTCCTCTGTCTCTACCTCAGCCTTTTCCTCTTTTGGCTGTTTCTCTTTCTTCTTTTTTCTCCTAGGGCGCCTATTGAAAACTTCTTGAGGAACCTCTGATTCACCTTTTTCCAATATGATTGTCATTGTTGAGACGTTTCTCGGCCCTTTATCGCCTTCCACTTGCTCTGTGCCGATGACTATCTCAGGATGCTCCATCCCAACCATATACCTGTTCCTAGTGATCTCCGCCGTATCTACTGCTGTAGTGATCGCTCTACCTCTCGCCTTTAACTCAACAGTGTCATGGTCATTGTTGAATGTCGCGAGGGTAGCCATTACGTAGCTCATCGCCGGTTTTCGTCCAACGTAGATAATATTGTCTTGGCTCATTTTGAGTCAAGGTAATAAACAATTTAAAGAGAGATAAAAGTCCATCCTTTTTAATTAACTAGAAACGCTATTAGGCGTACTATTAACCCCATATTATGTAATAATGAGATATTTTATAGGCATAAACTAGCTATTTTCATGTATGAAAGATAATTTTTGGCCAAATGGGTACCAAGCATGCTTTAACCTGAGCTTCGACTATGACTCCAACAGCGCTTTGGTAAGACGAGAACCATTGAACATAGTAGCCCAGAGTAGAGGTCGATATGCACCTAACGTAGCCATACCCCGGATACTTGATCTATTGGATGAACTTGAGATAAAGGCAACCTTCTTCACACCAGGCTGGACAATAGACCAGTTCACGGAGAGCTGTAGGGGGATAATCAGCAGAGGTCACGAGATGGCCGCCCACGGATATCTCCATGAACGATTAGCCGAGATCAGCCTAGAGAGCGAGAGAGGCGTATTCGAGAGATCAATGAAATCTTTCGAAAAACTAGGGGTGAAACCAGAGGGCTTCCGAGCCCCTTACTGGCTTATCAGCGACAGAACACTAGAACTAGTAAAGGAACTGGGCTTCAAGTATGACAGCAACTTCATGGACAATGACATGCCCTATATGCTGAACTGGAGGGGAAAAGACACTGGGCTGGTTGAGCTCCCAGTTGAGTGGCTAATGGATGATTGGCCTCACTTTGAGACCAACCGGATGAACCCAAAACAGGTCTGGGATCTATGGAAACCAGAATGGGAAGGCATCTACAATCAGGGAAAATACTTTGGACTAACCTGCCACCCCCAGTGCATTGGCAGAATAAGCAGACTAGACATGCTTAAACAATTACTTCTCGACGCCAAGGAAAAAGGCGATGTCTGGTTCGCCACATGCAAAGAGATAGCAGACTGGACCCGGAAAAAGCTAACTTAGTCTTCTTATTTCATCCACCAATCTGGGCAGAGCCTCCCCCGAGGGAGCGTAAATATTAACATCACATCTATTGCTGATCTGGCTCTCACGGATATTAACCTCCACCAGTTTCCCATTTCTTCTCTGAACTATCATAGGAAGATTCGCCGCAGGTGTAACCGTAGCGCTTGTCCCAGCTACAATCATGCAGTCGCTTTTCTCGGATTCCTCAAAACAACGTTTGAGTACTTCACCTGGAATTGGTTCTCCAAACATTACTGTATCTGTCTTAACAACGCCGCCGCACTCCGGGCACAGGGGAGGCAACTTGTCTATCTTGAATTCATCTACATGCCACTTGGATGCACATTCAATACATCTAAGATACCGCCCATTACCATGAATCTCCAATACATTCCTGCTACCCGCGGCAAGATGCAGATTGTCGATATTCTGTGTTATCAAACACCTTAGAACGCCCATCTCTTCTAACTCAGCCAGAGCAATGTGGCCCGGATTAGGTTCACTATTCAATATAGCTAACCCAAACTCACTATCCTTCTCCTGCCTCCTCCTCCAGTAGGTCTCAGGGTCCTTCAAAAAACGTTGGTAACCATTCATAGAAGGCTCTCCTTTCTCAGTCCATAATCCCCCTGGACCGCGGAAAGGACGAATACCGCTCTCAACAGAGATACCGGCACCAGTGAGACAAGTAACATAGCTACTGTTCACAATGATGCGAGCTGCATCTTTTATAGCCTCCAGTGTCTGTGTCTCAAAAACCATATAAAATAATAGGGAATGGCAGGGCTTAGACTTTTTCCTTCAAAGCCTCTACCAGTGCGGGTACCACTTCATAGATGTCACCGACAACACTATAATCGCTAACACCATGTATGCCAGCGTTCTCATCATTGTTTATGCTGACGATGATCTTGCTATCCCGTATCCCGGCTACATGTTGGATCTGACCACTGACTCCACAGGTAATATAGAGACTTGGTTTAACCTTTTTACCACTAATACCAACCCACTCCTCCATCCATCCCAGATCCGCGCTAATGGGCCTAGTACAGCCTAATGCCGCACCTCCTAGAGCCTCAGCTAGAGCCTCTAGCATCTTCAAATCATCTTTATTCTTGAATCCACGTCCAGCCGATACGATGATATCAGCGTTCTCCAGATCCTGATCTCCTTTCGGTTTTTCGCTGCGCTCCAGAACCTTTACCCTCGTATCGGGTATCTGGTACTCTAATTGAATTACCTCTCCCTCTTTATGTTCTGTTTCGTATTTCTCGAAACTTTTCGGCGGCGCTGTGATTATTGTTGGGGTGCTTGTGCTTTTCTCTTTAGCTATTGTTGAACCTCCATAGGTTAATCGTTCAACAATTATCTTTCCATCAACATAATCTACCTTGTTGCATTCATTCAAGCATCCAACGCCCAGGGTTGCCGCGACTCTGGGTGCTAGTTCTTTCCCGAGCTTTGTTGCCCCGAGTAAAACAGTCTCAGCACCCGATATTTCTACAGCTTCAATTAATGCATCTCTAAGTGGTTCAACAGCATTTTCACCTAGCTCAGCTACCAGTACTTTATCCGCGCCATAGCTCAGATAAACCTCTGGTTCATCCTCCGCTAAGCAATAAACCATTGAATCCATTTTTTCAGCTAGCTCAGCCGCTTTACCCAGTAGCTGGTAAGCTAGCTCTCTGTTCTCTGAGAACACTAGAAGGCTCATAGTACATCCTCCGCGTATATAGCTTCAGCCAGCTTAGCTGCTACCTCTTCGACCGTCTCAGCCTCAATCAATACCTGTTTACGTTTCACTTCAGGTGCCACCACATCAATTACCTCGATAAAGCTCTGTTCCTTCACTTCTTCAAGGCTTAAACCCAGATCCTTAAGACTCCACACCGTCTGTGGCTTCTTTTTAGCCTTCATAATATTCATGAGACTAGGTATCCTGGGTTCATTAATTTCACGCACAACCGTAACAACAGCTGGTAGAGGAGCTTCAACAACCTCATCGAAATCCTCTAGATCCCTTACTACTTTCACCTTAGCGTCTAATAATTCAAACTCCTTAGCGTAGGTTACCTGTGGGAGATCTAATAGCTCGGCAAGTCTTGGACCCATCTGGCTACTCATGCTATCCAACGTCATCTCTCCCCCTATGATAACATCATACTTCCCGATTTCCCTGATAGCCTGCTCCAACACCTTACTGGTAGCATGGGTGTCTAACTCCTTGAGCCCTGGCTCAATAACCATATACGCTGAGTCTGCGTCCATGGCAAGCGCCTCAAGTAGAGCTGTCTTTGTCTTCTCATCACCCATAGATAGAACCGTAACCTCACCACCCGCCTTCTCCTTAGCCCTGAGAGCCGCCTCAAGGGCGCGTTTATCCAGTTCACTGATCTTGGTCTTGATCCCCTCTGTCTTGGGTCTCCGTGTCTCACTATCAATAGTTATCTCAGTGAGTTCAGGTATATCCTTCAACAGAACTAATTGCCTCATATTACTTCTCGCGCCAAGATAGAACCACCCAAAATAATAGGTTTACCACTAAACCGTCGGAAAACAATTAAGTCTAATCCAACTAAGACGAATTGAGAGACATTGCAACCTGATCAAGTAGAGAAGATAGCGGTACTGGGCGCTGGAGTTATGGGTCATGGTATAGCTCAAGTCGCCGCATCCGCGGGATACAAAGTAGTAGTTAGAGACATCGCTCAAGAGTATCTGAACAAAGGAGAGGAGAGCGTAAAAAGCAGCCTCAGTAG
>CAZLHA010000044.1:0-15996 GCA_964559155.1 uncultured Candidatus Bathyarchaeia archaeon
ACACCAGCACTGCCTTGGTTTTTGGGGTAACTGCTTCCGCGATCTCATCCAAGTCGGGGTGATAAGCGTTCTTTCTTTCTAGTTGAACGAGGTTCTGTTTTACTCCAAGCCCATTGAGGATGTTGAAGTGTCCACGATAGGTGGGTTCAAACATGAGAATCTCATCCCCTTCATCCAGTAGGGTTTTTAATGCAATATATAGAGCGGCACTGCTTCCTGCGCTGGGTATAACAGCGGAGTTAGGGTATTTTACTCCGCCATATTTTTGATAATAGTCTATTACTGCGTCTCTGAATGCTTTTGGTTTATCTGTCTGGAACCCGTAGTGAGTCCACTCTCCGCCCTCTTTCATCTTCTCGATGGCTGCGTCGAACACATAGCTTGGGGCTTCTACGTCGGGGTCGCCGACGCTGAGTACAATCTTTTCCTTGGTCATTGATTGATCTAAAGTAATCCATGCTGATGGTATTTAAGAGGCACCACCGGTCGAATGGTGAATAATTTGTCTTGATGTAATCTAATTTTTATTAGACTGAGAAACAATATCAAGGTCACATGATACCGGAAAGTTTGTAAATTTTTCTTTTCAAGAATTTTTAAATATAAAATAAAATTAAATTTATTTAAGATTGTTGATGAACGCATCAAACAGTATCTATCGTAAAATTGTGATAACATTAGTCATAGTGTTGGCTATCATAATCCTTGTTTTCTTCCCTCGACAACCAAGTGAACCTAAAAAGGGGTATAATCAATATACAATAGGGGTTTTCAGTCACATTGAACGCATGAATACTAGCTATATATACACCGGTGAACTAGCCCGAACAGATATAAACAATTACTGTAGGGCAAATAGGTAACCTATTGTTTTTAATTTTACGTACAACTGCGCCGAAGGTCAACCGCTAAAATCTTTAGAAATAACGGAGAGATTCCACGAGCAGGGAATCAACATAATAGTAGGGTACGGTTTCAGTAGCATGCTAGACACTGTAGACTATTATGGAAAAAACATGGGCGTCGTTATGGTTTCCCCCTCTGGGACAAACATACATAGGGGAATATATCCGAACATTTTCACAATAGGTCCAACTGAACCAACTCAGATGAGGGGTCTCTCATGTCTTATAACCGACTGCTATGTTTCAAGGATCATAGTATTCAAACCGTCTCAATATAGTAGGTACTCCATATTCGAAGATACATTAAACGCCAGTCTTGTCGACTGTACCATAGTTGAAACCGTTCCATATGCCTTGTCTAGTGATTATACAGTGGCCTCTAAATACATCCAGAGCCTAGAGGAAGCAGTACTAGATAGCATGGAGTGGGGAGAAACCGGGATTTTTTTTACGGGTGGAGCGGAGTTGGAGGATGTTATTACGTCTGTCGTGAATAGTAGTATATTAAGTAGCGTAAAGTGGTTTGCAACAGACCTGGCTTATGCTAAACCATCCTTTGTCAAGGACAAAGCTGTTAGTGATACTGAGGTGTTTTTACTTAGAGAAGCTAAACTTGATAACAAAGAATACAATAATCTCTCTCAAAGATTCGAAGAGGAGTACGGTGACGGCGAGTCAATGTTCCAGCCATACCTCTATGATTCACTTTGGATAACCGCATTGACTTTGATCAATACTGGAACGACGTACAACGAGACAATAGTTAATGAGTTTCCCGCTGTAGCTGAAGTCTATGAGGGAGTAACAGGCAATTGTGCTCTGGATTCAAATAACGAAAGATACTCCTCTACCTACCAAATACGATGCTACACTATTTCTGATAACCACATAACTCTTTGGAGGTGTGGAGTAGTAAATAGAGATAAATCAATCAAATGGCTTGAAACACCGATCCAACTAGAATAATTTTTTTTCAAATTCGGACTAAATTGTTTTCATATCTAATCAAGTTATTATGAAAAATTCATATAGAGTAACAAAGAAAAAAAGCAGGAAGGTTCCCGCCTACCGTCACCAATTATAGACCGTTTTTAAATTCTTCAAGGCGTTCCACAACCTCCTCCAAAACAGGAACAGGCTGCACAAGTGGAACACGGATAAACCCATCAGCTCCAAACCTGTCTCCTGGACTCAAAGCCACATTCTGGCTATCATTTAGCCTCTTCAAAAATTCCTGACTACCTAGCCCAGTGTCCCGGATGTCAAACCAGGCATAAAACGCGCCCTCAAACATGTGACAAGGCCAACCAAGATCATCTACTGCTTTACAGAAATAATCTCGTCTCATCTTATATTCTGCACACCGCTCCTCAACGTACTTGAAGTCACCACGGAGACAAGCAACACCCATCCGGTATACAAAAGTCGCAGGCCTTGGAGCACTCATACCTCTTATGAGGTTTGCCTTCTCTAGGTAACGCTCTGGTACGATATCATAACCCATTCTCCAGCCAGTCATGCTGAATGTTTTGCTGAAGCTCATAATATTGATGGTTCTATCCTTATACGCATCACTCAGTCCAGCAGTAGATACGAACTCGTTATCATCATAGACAAAGTGAAGATAGATCTCATCAGCAAGCAAAGCGAAATCATGATCCACAGCCAAATCACCAATAGTTTTCAACTCTTCAGCAGTGAAAACGGTCCCAGTGGGGTTAGCTGGATTACAGATCAAAGCAGCTTTTGTCTTTGAAGTGACATGTTCAGCGATCTCATCAACATCAGGGTGATAATTCCGGTCCCGGTACAGGGGAACCATATTCATCTTCACGCCCATCCCGTTGAAGATATTGGCATGACCCATATAGTAGGGGGTAAACATCAAGACCTCATCCCCTTTTTCGAGGCAGGCAGAGAGAGCTACATATAGAGCAGCGCTACTACCCGCAGCTGGAACCACGTTCTTCGTCTCATACTCCACGCCAGTGAAGTTTTTATAATAATCAACAACAGCTTCCTTGAACTGATCCGGGTAACCACTATAATGCGGATAATGAGTGTTCTTACCCCCCTCAATGATGCCGATCAGGGCTTCATTTATAGCGTACTGTGGGGCTTCCACATCTGGGTCTCCGGCGTTCAGTTTGATAAACTCTTTAGACATAGTGAGTGCACTCTCATCAAAGATGTCTAACTCGTATATAATATTCTAGATAATCTACGAAGCTATGGCGTGAAAACCTGAAAACCGTGTCTATAAAACATCAGCTAGATAACAGAAATATCCTGAGAATAAAACATGCACCACTCCAAATACAGTGAATCCATGCAGATTCTAAAGACAGTCAAACAAGGAAAAAACATCCAAAAAAACACATCAAACAGAAAACAGATCATCAAGACATTAATCGTGAAAGGATACATAACGCGGAAACCAAATAACAAACACTTACTCACAATAGAATACTATTTAACAGAAAAAGGAAACCAGACACTCCAAGATTATAAAAACACAGTAAAAATACTAGAAAAAATTAGAGAAGGAACCCGTCTTTCAACGGATCCTCAGGATCAATCACAACCTGATTGAACCCAGTAATATAAGCCGTAGCCATAACATCAGGTACAATAGCATCATATTTACCCAGCTTCTTCTCCTCAGCTATTTTTCCCACCATCACGGTGCCTATAGTAGATTCAAACTTAACCTCATCACCAGCCTCAATCTCTCCCTTACCATACATAGCAGCCATACGGGCATTCGTACAGGTACCAGCGGGGCTCCTACAGGTCTGTTTGGGGCCGAAAACGTTCCAGTGCCTACTAGTGTACTCAGCTTTACTTGGGTCAGTGTAGAAGGTAACCAGATCTAATATGTTGAGGTCAGGGTACTCAGGGTGCTCTACCTTTATCTTATCTGCGATGTGGTTTCTGATCTTCCAACCTAAGGGTATCCATTTCTCTTTTGTGTCCTTGGTGGGCTTCAAGTCAATGCTATCAGCATCAATGAAAGCATACCATAAACCACCATAAGCTATATCCGCTTCTACCTCACCAACGTCCGGCACATCAAACTTCATGGTCTTCCAGTAAAAACTGGGTACTCCCTGCATGTAGATACGCTTAGCAACACCGTTCTCCACCTCAACCTTAGTCTTAACCAAACCAGCCACTGTATCAAAAGTGATATGGGTGACAGGTTCTTTCACCTCAATCATACCGGTGTTAACCAGCGCAGCTGAACAACTGTATGTGCTATCACCACAGGCGCTAAAGTAGCCATCTGTCCAGAGATAGATTACACCCACATCAGCCTCCGGATGACACGGTTCAGTGAGGACGCTTCCCAGCATACCGTCAAAGCCCCTTGGCTCCTTAAGCATGGTTCCTACAAGATGGTCATAATGTTCCTGAAAGTATTTCTGCTTCTCCTGCATCGTCTCACCCCTGAGTTTTGGTACTCCACCCACAAGGATACGAGTGGATTCACCACTACAATGTGTATCAATGCACGAGACATAGCGATTAAACTTCATCGTAGTTCATGTATATATCAACGACACAGCTTATACGATTATCGGGAATACTGAACTAGTAACAATATAAAACAAGAAAATAGGGTAAATAAAGATTTACTCAAACTCTAGTTTGACTTGTTCCTTGAGCTTCTTCTCGGCCTCATTGATTGGGTGTTCAAAAGCTTGCTTCAAGAGTTTGTTGAACTTGGGGTATCCAAGCATCTGCTCCATCTGCCAATCCTTGGCGAATTCGGCGGTCTGGATCTCTTTCACGATCTCCTGGATTAGTTCCTTGTACTCATCCCCCATAACTACGTCAGCGTATAATAACTGTCCATACTGACTTGTCCTGCTATGGAATGGTAACTGAACTACTAAACCATCCTTAGCGAGACTGCTAGCAACCTCACCCAGTTCACCGCTCATATAAGTCTCCAGCAGTACAGCTTCAGGGGTATATCCCATCTCAGTTAAAACCTCGTAGCTTAGGATCAATGTCCTGCTAATAACTGGAGCGATAAAGTGCTCACTGAAGTGATCCAGCTCAGTTTCCTCAGCAACAGTTATCTCCATGGCACCCACGCGAGTGGCACCAATAGCCTTACAGAGTGCAAGAACACGTTCCTGAGCCTTCCCCGTAGCATCTTGATGTGCATAGAAAAATACGGGTGCTCCGCTTCCCTTCTCATATAGTTCGCGAACGAATTTACCCACCATTCTTGGCGCTACCATTAAGATATCTATATCGTCTTTTGGCCAAAGGAACCCGTAATGAAGGTTATATCCATGAGCGAAGACAATAGCATCTCCGGAGTCCAAGTTTGGCTCGATTGAATCTTTATACACTTTGGGTTGAACCTCGTCAGGTAAAAGAATAAAAACAATACTAGCTTTTTCCACAGCCTTGGGGATCAGATAAGTCTCAAAACCGTCTTCTTCTGCCCGATTGAAGCTTCTGTCCTTAATGTTACCCACAACAACGTTCAGGCCACTGTCCCTCATGTTTAGAGCCTGACTTCTTCCCTGATTTCCATAACCAATGACAGCTATAACCTCATCTTTTAGAATAGATAGGTCTGCGTCATCATCATGATAAATATTAACCATATTAGTTCATGGACAGTTGTAACGATCCCTGTTAAAAACCTGATGATACACATACTATTGGAAAATATTTGAACGAGTTAAACACCGTAGCATATATCATCTCAGGCTTAATCGAGGTCTTTCTCCCGATAGCACTAGGATATTACATAATTAGGAAATTGAAAACAAGCTGGAAAATATGGTTCATCGGAGCTCTCATGTTTTTAGTTAGTCTAATACGGTTCCCGATGAACACGTATCTTACAGATCTTATTATATCACGGGGAATAAACACTGTAACTTATTGGCTGATTGCCTTAATTCCCTCTTTTACAGCAGGATTATTTGAGGAGACCGCACGATATGCCGGTATTAGATATCTTGTTAGCGATTACGAATACGAGTCAGGATTAACATATGGAGCTGGGCATGGTGGAATTGAGTCAATCTTACTCGTCGGTATTAACGTTTTAACAATAGGGCTAATACTATTCAGTAATCCAGAGTCCCTTACAGCAACGGAGTTATTCTCAATCACATCTGTCCCATGGTATCTACCACTATTTGGGGCATATGAGAGAGTAATGTCAATCGTTATTCAAATCAGCTTATCCATTATGGTGCTTGAAACCCTTCGAAAAAGCGATATAAAATATCTGGTTTTAGCAGTTATGCTTCATACAATTGTTAATTATCTATCACTCTAAGCAGTAAGCCATAGTATATTGTACGCGGAGATTATGATTACTGGTTTCGCTATCGGTCTGGCGCAATGGGCATACACAAAAATTAAGGTTTGAAAGGCTCTCCATCAGTCTTAACAGATTCAGGTAACTTGTCTATCCATTTCCTCAGCCATTCGATTTCTTCCGCCTCTTCCCTCAGATCATCGGGCATAAGCTCAGGGATTGACTCAACCGACCTACCTATAGGATACCATCGATTACATTCAGGACAACGCAGAAGACCTTCTTCCAATTCTAAGAGATTAAGATATCTGTATAAGATATCTACACCCTCAGGAAATTTGGATAATAACTCGTCCTTTGTTAAGCCCTTTTCAAATTCTAGTATGTTAAGGAATTTCAATACATCTCCTAACAACTCAAGGCTGTACCGAGAATCAGATAGATCTTTTATCGCTCTGATTGAGGGGGGGCTTATTGTGCCATCTACAATCTGCTTCGTAAGGTGTTGATATTGCTTGGAGAAGAACTTGTAGGATTTACCTGCTTCCCTGTTTATTTTTTCCTGCTCTGCTTCAGTGGTCTCCCATTTAAAGAAATAAGCATCAAGAGGATGATGTTTATCGATAGGGCAAGCCAATACATTGAGTAGCCAAGGCTTCAAATTGATCCAATACGTGATAGTTTAGGTGTATAAAAAAGATATACCCGGTTACCTGAAGAGGGGATATTTTTTGAGGTTTGGGAAAGCTGATTTAGCGAATCTCAGGCGACTCTTATCCCGTTTAATCCAGTTATACATATCCCAGAAATTCTTACCCCACTTCTTGGTCCTATCATCAATGGGTTCATAGCCAATATTCCTAAGCTCATTAGTGTACGCGAGCTCTACGAGTTTCTGACCACGCCCCTCAATCTTACCCCTCTCCACGACGTCTTCAGAGTATTTCTCGGTCAATGCCTCTGAAGCCACATTCAGTATGTCGCCGGTGCAGATGATTATCTTTTCACCCTCCTTGATCCCCAAGCGTTCCACAAGTTCCAAGGAGATCCTCTTCGCTTCCTTTAGATATGTCTTCTTCTTATAGAGGGGCATCTGGAAATGTTTCACATCGATTAAATCATATATGAAATGATCTGTCTCAGGTCTATAAGCGCCGATAACAGTACCGAATAAGATATCTCCACTACCAGCATCATCAACTAAAATAGTCAATAGAATTTTACCTTTGAAGCCTCTTGACTATTTCCTGAGCCTTAGGGAACCTGATCTCACCGGACTCAACCAACTCATTAACAGCCTTCTCTATCATTTCATCTTTCGCTCCAGCCATCACAACAAGGTTCCTAGCGTGAAGCTTCATGTGACCTTCTTGTATGCCTTCCTGAGTTAGTGCTCTTAGGGCTCCAAGGTTTTGAGCTAGTCCAACAGCACACATTATCTTACCAAGTTCCACGGCTTTATCAACACCCAGTATTTTTCGCGCTATCTGTGCCATTGGGTGACTTCTAGTTGCACCGCCTACTAAGCCAACAGCCATAGGGAGAGTCATCTCGCCCAAGAGGTCCCCGTTATCAGCTTTACTCCATTTACTCATACTTCGGTACTGGCCATCTCTGACAGCGTAGCTGTGTGCTCCTGCCTCTATAGCCCTATGGTCTTGAGCAAAAGCTAAAGCTACCGCGGCGATACCGTTCATTATTCCCTTATTATGAGTTGCTGCACGATAAGGATCTGCATCAGCAAAAGCCCATGCAGCTACTATCTTATCAACCGCCTCGGGTCCACCTATATCATCTGATTTTACTCTACATTTCACAGTCACGAGTCTTCTATCAGCCAGATTACTGATGATCCTAAGTAAACATCTTCCACTAGTTAGCTCTGCGATTGTAGGCGCAAGAGTCTCTACCATAGTGTTTACAGCGTTAGCTCCCATAGCATCCCTGCAGTCAACCAGTAAATGGACAATTAACATAGGACCAACAGCCGTCTCTATGGGTCTTAACTCGATATCCTTGGCTCCTCCGCCAAACTTTACTAAAATTGGATCCAGTTCATTAGCTGCCTCAAGCAGCATTTTTTTATTATCATTAATTTTCTGGATTGCTTCATCCATATCTGGAATATCCAATACCTGAATTTGGCCTATCATAACCGGGTCAGTAGCAGTAGCAACTATTCCTTTGTCTTCACGCATTAAACGCGCCATATTACTTGCAGCGGCTACAACGCTGGGCTCTTCACCCGCCATTGGGACTAGATAGTCCTTGCCGTTAACCCTAAAGTTGACCGCCACGCTAAAGGGATATGCGATACTACCTATCACGTTCTCGGTCATATGATCAGCGGCATCTATACTCAGACCACCATCACTCTTGAGAACAGCTATATCTTCATCATTCAATTCACATTTTTCTGCTACGATCTTGATTCTTTCTTCTACTGGTTTCTTGTAAAAACCTGATATTCGGCTTGAGAATTCGGAGGGCATCATTTCTTCCTCGATTTGTTGAAATGAGAAGCGTCAAGGGATATAACTATTTTCCATAATTGATGTTCACATATTGTTTTTCAAATGTGATGAGGTAAAGCTTTAATTCTATCATATGTTCGATACTGCGTTCAGGAGCATACACGTGTGTCGACAAATAGGCTGAAATGGGTCTCAGTCGGAGGAACTTTCGATGTTATGCATAAAGGACATTGGTTCCTTTTGGAAGAGACCTTCAGCGTCGGTGACAAAGCGGTAGTGGGTGTAACAACGGATGAATTCGTTACATCTATGAAGAAACACCACGAGGTTGATACCTATGAAAACAGGCTTAAAGACGTTAGAGAGTTCCTGAGAGAAAAAGGGTATCTTGATCGGGCTGAGATTGTTCCACTTCACGACCCATATGGACCAACCATAGACAGTGATAAGATTGAGGGTATCGTTGTAAGTGAGGAAACGGAAGTAACAGCCGAGGTAATTAATGAGATGCGAGTTGAAAGAGGGAAAAAGCCTCTTCTTATCTTCGTTATAACCATGGTTCTAGCTGATGACGGTAAACCCATAAGCAGTACGAGAGTAAGAAAACAAGAAGTAGATAGATACGGCCGATTAATCGGTTAAGCAGTTTTACACGCCCCTCCACTACGTTAACCTAGCCAATCAATTTATCCATTAAAAAGAAAAACAAGGGTATGGGCACCAGAGCTACGGCTACATTACCTTTACACGGTGGAAAGGCACCTAGATGGCTATTCAACAGAATGGTAAACCTCAGCGAATGTATAATTGATATAATAATAGATGAATTGGGACAGAGGGGATTACTAGAGAGACTGAGTGATCCATGGTTTTTCCAGAGTCTTAGTTGCGTATTAGGTTATGACTGGCATAGTAGTGGCACAACTACCGTGACATGTGGCGCATTGAAAGTAGCAATGGATCGCCAGAAGCTAGGTGTAACAACCTGTGGGGGTAAAGGAAGAACAAGTCTGAAGACCCCCGATGAAATTAGGGAAAAATCTCAGATTTTCAACCTGCCCGGTTACAAGACCGACTCCCTAGTCTATGCAAGTAAGATGAGCGCTAAGACAGATAACAGCCTAATACAGGATAACTATAAGTTATACCATCACTGTTTTTTCTTTACCGAGAAAGGAGAATGGATAGTTATACAACAGGGTATTAACGATGATAAAGGAAACGCTCGTAGATACCATTGGGGATTAGAGCAACAGCGTTTCACAAAGGACCCCAGTCAAGACATCTTATGCCCAACCAGACTAACAGAAGCTCTAAACATGTCTGACAAGGATAGCTACGAAAACCAAAAAACTTGCCTTGATCTGGTTAGGGATAACCCTAATAAACTCAGGAAGAAGATGGTTGATCCTGTATCTGAAAAACAGTGGAGACTAGATAAATGGAATGGAAATAGACAAGAGGTCTTAGTAATGCCTCGTTCAGTAAACTGGGATGCAGTAAGAGAAGCCTATGAGTTTCAGCCCCAGACTTATGAAGAACTGGTTAGCAGAAAAGGAATCGGTCCAGGAACCATAAGAGGATTAGCGCTAATAGCTGAACTAGTGTACGGTGACAAGGCGAGTTGGAGAGACCCTGTAAAGTTTAACTTTGCTTTCGGTGGAAAAGACGGTGTACCCTACCCCGTAGATAGAGGGAGTATGGATGAAGCTGTTGAAGTGTTAAAAACCGGGATCAAATCATCGGATGTTAAAAGGTCAACTCAGAATAGGGCGCTTAATAGTCTAAGGAAATGCATACCAAGGAGTATACCAGAGAAACTTGGTACAGTTTACTGAGTCCTATTTTTCACCGTATTTATACATTAGACCTATTGAAGCTAGTAAAGCAAAGAACAATCCCATTAGAAGATAGTTTTGTGAAGGATTCCTTGGACTGTAAACGGTTCTTGCTTCATCAACAACAGTAACATATAATGAGCTATTGAGTAATCTTTCTCTGGTTTTAAGGGTTTCAGCTATGTAAGATTGTCTTGAGACGTTTAATACTGATATAATATTGGGATCGTACTCGGGTGCCTTTTTTATTAAATCTAGACCAGAGTCAGAGTTTGTTAACGTCATATCTACAGGCACCCACCCCCATGGAGGGATATAGATCATAGCCCATCCATGCCATCCTACTCCATCGGCGATATTGGTGAGATGTCCCTCCCAACTTGAATCATGCTCATCTACAGATGGATGAATATAGATACCAACTTGAAGATATGCCGGGATATTCAGGCTTCTACACAGAGTAATCAAGAGGATTGATTGATCATCGCAGTCGCCTTGATGGTTTTCCAGTGTATCAATGGGGTATTTTGGGACCTCAAAATTACAGTAAGTGGTGTTATCCATGATATACTGTGCCAGGACAGATACCGCTTCAAGGACACTATCATCCTCAGAGACTAGACTATGGGTTAGATTTGTGAAAAGTGGATTGTCTCCTGGGAAGGTCTCAGTTGAGATTGTATATTCTTCAATAAATTCGAGAGGTATTTTTTCAAATCCCTCGGCATCTTCAAGACTTAGAGAGGGAACATTTTCACCAGATGAGCTTATTTTATAGTTTGCTGAAAAAGATACTTCATCTCCGGGGGAAAGGTTCCGATCAATGCCTATAATCGCCCCCGTATTCCCATCAACATCGATTACCTTCACTACATACTCTTGACTTACATTTTCAAGCCTGACCGTCTGTTTAGAAGTATTCATAAAAAGGGGAATAGTCACATCATCCAGTGTGAGATCTATACTTGTGTTACCCCTATTCTCAAAGCGGTAACTCAGGTTATACTTATAGCATGTCGACTCAAGGCCTACAACAGTTGATGATAAGAGAGTAAATACAAGTAATATGATGAACAGTCTCTTGCCTTTAATCAAGGGATTCAAAAAAGATGTGGGAGTGTGACTAAAAAATGGTTCTAGGACTGGCTTACCTTTGCCCAGTCTTCAGCGAATCTACGTAAACCATCATCTGTCAGTGGGTGTTCTAGCATCTTATCTAGAATAGCGGGGGGTATTGTGGCTATATGACTTCCCGCTTTAGCAGCTTCAATAACATGCCGAGGGTGTCTGATGCTGGCGGTGATTAACTTGCTCTCCATATTATGGGTTTGCAAGATCTGGCTTGTCTCCCAGACAACCTCCATACCATCATGACTCCGGTCATCCAATCTACCGACAAATATACTAACATAGGTAGCCCCGGCTTTAGCAGCCAGTAGAGCTTGTGCTGGGCTAAATATCAGGGTCACATTGGTCTTGATACCAAGTTTTGTTAATTCTTTCACTGCTTTGAGACCTGCCGCAGTCATTGGAATCTTTATGACAATTTGATCTCCAAACTCTGCTAGTTTCTTTGATTCCTCCACTAGTTCTTCGGCGGTGTTGCTTACAGCCTCGACACTGATGGGTCCCTTTACTACTTCGGCTATCTCGGTTACTACCTCGCTGAAGACCCTGCCGGATCTGGCGATTAGAGTTGGGTTAGTCGTGACTCCATCTATAACACCCATATCCCAGTACTTCTTGATAGCCTCAATCTCTGCTGTATCTATATAGAATTCCATTTTACATTTTCCTCGTATTTTTGATTAATATTTTTACTGCTTCCTCTATATGATCTGCGGTAAGCTCATGTTGGATCAACAAGTCGCGTATTTCACGCGCTGATCCACTGAAAGTATCCTTTACTCCCATAATCTTCATTGGAGTAGGATTATTTTCTGATAACACTTCCGCTACCGCACCGCCCAATCCTCCATGTATCTGGTGCTGTTCAGTGGTCACTATTCGTCCCGTTTTCTTAACGGATTTGATTAATGTGTCATGGTCTAATGGTTTCAAAGTGTGTATGTTTAATACCTCTGAGTCTATTCCATGTCTTTCGAGTTTCTCAGCTGCATCCACTGTGTGCGTTACCTGGGAACCTATGGCGGCTATAGTCACATCGGATCCATCCCTGAGTATTTCTATTCTACCTATCTCAAAATCATAGTTTTTCTCCAAGATGGGTTCCTTTTCACGTCTTAGTCTAACATATGATGGGCCTTTTACGTCCATTAAAGCGTCTAAAGTGTTTTTCGTCTCCTCAGCGTCACATGGTACAATTACTTTGAGGTTCGGTATAACCCGTGTGATAGCTAATTCTTCTAGTGCTTGATGGCTGGCACCGTCAGCTGCGCAGGATAATCCTCCATGGGAAGCGACGAGTTGAACATCCAATATATCATGAGCAACTAGGTTACGAATCTGATCCCAAGCCCTAGCTGTCTCAAAGTAAGCGAAACTAGAGGCGAAAACCTTTTTGCCGCCTCTTGCAAGCCCAGCAGCGAATGCTACTAGATTTTGCTCTGCTGCTCCGACGTCAAAAAATCTATCCGGGTATTTAGCTGCAAATTTGTTTGTGCGCGTTGATGCTGATAGGTCCCCGTCTACTACTACGATGTCTGGGTTTGACCCGTTTTCTTGTAACCATTCACCGTAGGTGTCTCTAGTTGCTTTTACTGACATCTTTATTCCTCTCCTAGCTCCTCTAATGCTACTTGCATTTCTTTATCGTTGGGTGCTTTACCGTGGAATCCTACATTATGTTCCATGAATGAGACGCCTTTTCCCTTCACAGTGTTAGCTATTATAGCGGTTGGCTGGTTCTTATGATTTTCAGCCTGTTTGAATGCTTCTAATAGTTCAGGGTAGCTATGTCCATCACATTCAATTACGTTCCAGTTAAAGGCTCTCCATTTATCTGGGAAGGGTTCAAGGCATACAACATCCTCTGTGCACCCATCTATCTGTAGCATGTTTCGGTCAACTATTGCTGTGAGATTCTCTAGGCTTAGGCTTGATGCCAGCATGGCTCCCTCCCATACCAGGCCTTCATCACATTCACCATCACCTAGCAGACAGTAAACCCTTGTTTTTTTCCCATCTATCTTTGCGGCTGCGGCTATACCAGTTGCAACGCTTAATCCGTTGCCGAGACTACCCGAGGATATCTCAACCCCATTTGTCTTGGTGGCATCTGGATGGCCTTGCAGTATACTACCATGTTTTCTTAGCCCATCAATGGTTTTAGGTATGTAACCTGCTTCCATCAATACGGTGTAATAAAGGGGAGCAGCGTGGCCCTTACTGAGTATGAATCTATCTCTTTCAGGATCATCTAAGTCAAGGTTCATTATATTGAAATAAAGGGCTAGCATGATCTCTACGCTGCTTAGGCTGCCTCCAGGGTGTCCTGATTGAGCGTTGTGGATCATTTTAAGGAGGTGTACCCGGGTTTTTTTAGAAAGTTGTTCCAGTTGTGGGACGGTGAGTTTGTTCATTTATTCACCAGCGGTTTTGAATATACAGTTAACTCATGTGTTTAAAGTCTTCTTAAAAAGGAGCCTATACTAGGTATATATCTGCGTCGATTTCGTTAGTTATTGCGTCTCGTAGGTTAACTGTAGTTTAATAATTGTATTCGGGTCTTGTAGTATTTCTAGGATTGTTTCAGGTATATCAGTTGCTGCTTTATCAGCTTCCACCATTAGGGTTCTCCCACACGTATAGGTGCTTTTTCGCGCAACTATATCAACAGGATCAGAGTAAGTTAAATCCGAGTCGCCTCGCCCCACGGTCTTGAAGCTATAATCTTCCACAAGTAGGGTTAATGTGATCTTGGTCTCTGGTTTTCTTGCTGCTTCTTTAATCTCTAATGGTAATTGTTGTAGACCAGTTGAGGCGGATACGGCAATTATACAGTCTCCTCTGGGAGTGAGTTCGCTGTCAGTGGTTGTCATCAGGGTTGTCTGGTGTTTTGATCGAATATTCTCATGTCCATGGGCTTTGAAGCTGTACATGTGTTTCATTTTGTATATTTCCAGTAATCTGATTAGTGCACGTTTTACTCTATCGGTTACTGTATTCTTGTTGTTTTCCTGTGTTTTGTATATTTTTAGCTCCTCTATAGTGTATCTGATATCTTCTGAGATCAGATGGTATGCGAATACTCCCATTAATATACCTAGGCTGAGATTCCAGCTGAAGGAGTTGATGAATCTCCGTGAGAAATATACTATTACTAGTGCCACAAGTGCCATGTGGCTTCGTCTTAGGTTGGACTTGTGACGGTAGAGGAACGTAAACATCTCGCTGCCAACATAGCCAGCCCCTAAGCCCATTAGGAGGGGTATGTTGAGTAAAGCCCCTATCATACTGAGTATGGCGCTAAGTATGCCTCCAGGGTACTCGATCTGTCTATTGAAAGGTATCTCGGTCCTAGTATATGCTCTTCTAAGGTACCGGGTTTTACCTTGTTTTCGTATCTGCCAGCTCAGATTCCAATCCTCGGCTCGCTTAGCCTCCGCATATCCAGGACTCGCGAGATATGCTTCTCTAGTGTAAGCCATATTAGCCCCTTGGAATAATTTGAAGGAACTCTGCATAATACTGCTACACCAGCAGTAGAAACTACTTAGAGGGTTCTTATTTAGAGGTCTAAATGCTCCGCCTACCGCAACTACTTTTGAGTCTTGGAATGGTTTGATGAGTTCCTCTATCCAGTCTGGTGGAGGTATACAATCAGCGTCTGTAGTTACTATTATATCCCCGGTGGCTTCTAGGGCACCCAGATCTCGCATCTGTGCAAGTGTATAACCGGGTCTGATGAGAACTTTGTCACAATATCTTTCAGCGATTACAGGTGTCTTATCTATGCTCCCGTTGTCTATTAGTATTAGTTCTACGGGTATGGTTTGACGTCGTATAGAGGATAGGCACTCCTCTATGATGACCTCTTCGTTGAGGGCAGGTATTACGACGCTTACTTTCATTATGGGGCCTAGGGCTGATTTATGGATTATATAGTTTTCCCAAATGGGGTTCATGTTGGAAAGATTTAAGGGTGGGAGTGGCTTTCATTGGGGGTGCTGGGCTGGTAGTTCAGGGGTATGAATGCTGCCTTGGCATGGCAGAGGTCGGGGGTTCAATTCCCTCCCAGTCCACTTTATATTTCCCCTTTTAAAGCAGTTTTTGAGCTTCTTTTATTAAAATAGGTCTGAAATCACCTTTTTCAATTTTTCATTCCGAAAGGTTTACTTTTTACGTTTGAAGCCCCGTTTGATTATATGGGCGAAGGAACGATTAGTATCAATGGAAACGTAAACATAGGTGGTTCAATCGAGCCCGGGGCAAATATTTCCCTCGAGACTCCAGGAACCACTTTGAACGTAGAAGCCGGAATGAATGGAGGAAACATTGAAGTAAGTGCAGGAAATGTCGAG
>CAZLHA010000045.1:0-15903 GCA_964559155.1 uncultured Candidatus Bathyarchaeia archaeon
GTGCCTACAAAGCTGATAGCAGTACCTGTATTACCTGTGCTTGCCTCAATTATAGTGTAACCGGGTTTCAGCAAACCTTTCTCCTCTGCGTCGCGTATCATCTCAAGAGCTATGCGATCCTTCAGGCTTCCGCTTGGGTTCAGATACTCGGCTTTGACGAAAACATTACCAGTATTAGAAACCTTGTTCAGCTTTATAAGAGGCGTATTTCCTATCGAGTCTAGAATAGAGTCCATGTATCTCATATTACCATATGAGGACCTGTACGAGTATTAAAAAATGGAGAATTAGACAGTGGCTATCTCTTCGACGGCAGAGATAAGGTGATCGATCTCCTCTACCGTGTTATATAGATATGTTGAGGCTCTTACGTTTCCCTGGTTCAGGTGGTATAACTCCTTCATCAAGGGCAAAGCACAGTGGTGACCACTGCGAGTAGCCACATCATACTCCAAGTCAAGGGTTAATGCTACATCATGTGGATTCATATCCTCAATATTGAATGTTGCTAACCCAACCCGCTGCTTAGGGTCTTTTGGTCCATAAATCTCAACACCATCTATCTCACTCAACCCATCCAGAAGCCTGTTAGCCAGTTTCAGATCCCATTCCTCGATATTCTTCATACCCACTTGGTCTAAATATCTACATGCAGCACCCAGACCTATAACTTGGGCGATGGCTGGTGTACCTGCTTCATATTTCATGGGCGGTACAGCTAGGACGTAGTCATCGATACTGACGTCTGTTATGGTTCCTCCGCCGATGCACAAGGGCTCGGTTGTGGGTATCTCGTGTTCAGCGATATACAATCCACCTGACCCTGTGGGCCCAAGCATCTTATGACCACTGAAGGCAAGGAAATCCACACCCAAATCCTGTACATTGGTTTCTATGTGAGGAATACCCTGGGCTCCATCAACTAGCACCTTGGCGCCGTGCTCATGGGCTATCTCGATTATCTCTTCTATGGGAACTATGCACCCCAAGACATTGGAGACATGAGTAACCGCAACTAGCTTGGTGGAATCATCTATAGCCTTCTCCCAGTCAGCCAAATCGAATATGCCCTCAGTATCACTATGAACAACCTCCACATCTGTCCCGTGTCTCTGCCTTACCCTTAACCAAGTGATGAAGTTACTGTGATGTTCAATGACGCTTGTGACGATCTTATCTTCTTTCTTCCAGTCCTGGCTATTAGCCACCAGATTAATGGCTTCAGTGGTGTTTCGAAGCATAGCCACGTTAGATTTACCCGGAGCACCTATGAACTGGGCTACCTCCTCGTGGGCGTTCTCATACTCTTCGCTAGCCATTTGGCTCCATCGATGCACACCGCGTTCAACATTAGCCCGGTACTCACGGTAAAACTCCATCTCCTTAAGCACCACTTGCTCAGGAGTTAGACTGCTGGCGGCGCTATCAAGATATATCAATCCTTTTTCAAGTATAGGAAAATCTTCTCTTATAGATTCGACGTTCAACAAATTATATCAGAAGAATGGTGGCGATGGAGATTAAAAAAGGTGAGCTTAGGGCACTGTAACGCTCTTCGCAAGGTTTCTCGGCTTATCAGGATCCAAGCCTTTCATTACAGCCAAGTGGTATGCAAATAACTGGAGTGGCGTAATGTATACGATTGGCGATAATTCCTCAGGTATTCCTTTGGGCATCTCAATCACCTCGTCACTTATCTGTTTAATCTCGTTGTCTCCCTTCTCACAGATGGATACGATACGAGCACCTCTACTTTTCATCTCCATTATACTACCAACGATATGACTGTGAGTATCTCCTCGTGGACATACGAAGACACAGGTTACTCCTTCCTCGATGATGCTGATGGGTCCATGTTTACTCTCCCCAGCTGGATAAGCCAGTGAGGGAATATATGTGATTTCCAGTAGCTTCAACCTGCCCTCCATTGCAGTAGCTGAGCTGATACCGCGACCAAGGAAAACAAATAACTCCTCATCCAAATGATCCCTAGCCAGTTTCTTTATCTTTTCCTCAGTTGTCTCTATAGTCTCCTCGACCCAGTCTGGCACCATGTGTAATTTTTCATCATAATCATCCAGCTCATCCTGGGATAGCTTACCCCGGTTCTTGGCTAATCTTAACGCCATCTGAGCCAACACCAAGACCTGTGATGTAAACGTCTTAGTCGCTGCTACACCAATCTCTGGCCCTGACTGCTGTATAAGGTAAGCCCTAGAGACTCTGGTAAGAGTTGAACCCACCGTATTGGTGACCCCCAGTACCGTTGAGGCTCTCATACGGGCATGATCAATAGCCTTCAATGTATCATATGTCTCACCGGATTGGCTCACAGTCAATATTATGGAGTCGATTCCCACTGTTGAACCGTACCGCTCCATGAATTCTGAGGAGACAACGGGGAAAGTGGTTAGCCGAGCCAGTTTTGAGAAAAGATATGAACCAGCGAGACAGCTGTGATAGCTTGTACCGGCCGCGACTAAGAAAACCTCTTTACCACGGTCAAGGAACTGAGTTAATAAGTCCAAGTATCTCTCCTGGAGTCTTAATCCATCACGTAGACTAGTTGGTTGTTCATGTATCTCCTTTAGCATGTAATGCTTGTATCCCTGTTTCTCAGCCATCTCCGGGCTCCACGTGATCTCGGTGGTTGGTCGCTCGATCTCAGATCCATCGCTGATATTGATAAGATTATAACCATTAATATCCAGTATGGCCATCTCTCCGTTCCGCATATAGTTAACCTGATTAGTATAGGGTAAGAGAGCTGGAACATCAGAGGCGCAGTAGGTTCCATTATCAGATATACCTATAACTAGAGGGCTCTCGTTGCGGGCACAGTAGATCTTATCCGGTTCATAGGTGCTCAACACTACTATGGCGTATGAGCCTTTAAGACGACGTAGGACCCGAAGCATGGCTCCTTGTAACCCAGTATTGTTTTTCATCTCCTCTTCTATTAGGTGGGGGATTACCTCGGTGTCTGTCCGTGACTTGAATATGTGTCCCTTTTCCAATAATTCTTCTTTTAATTCAAGATAATTTTCGATTACACCGTTATGGATTAGCGCTATGGAGCCGCTTCCATCCGTGTGAGGATGAGCGTTCTCCATTGCGGGGGCACCATGAGTGGCCCACCGAGTATGACCTAAACCGATCTTACCCTTCATCTCAAGGATACTGAGATCAGATACTACTTTCTCAATTCTTCCTTTATCCTTGCGGATGTCCATTTGACCTTTATCTATAATTGCTACACCTGTGCTGTCATATCCTCTATATTCAAGCCGTTTCAATCCGTCAGTTATTAGCTTGACAGCCTGCCCGTCACGGATTATACATCCAAATATCCCACACAAATCAAACACACTCTATTTTGTATCATCTCAGTATCATTCGGATATTAAAAGGGTTAAGTAGATACTATCAACTATATTTAACAAATCAAGCGCCTAAGGAGTTCATAAACTAGGTTTTTTTGAACGCATATCCCAGTAGGCATAGAGATAGATACCTGCGATTAGTAAGGTGAACATGAGGCTGAACCTGAAGAGAGCAAAGTTACTGTTTTTTCCGAGTACACGGCACATGGGTATAAATATCAATGTGGCGAGGGCAGTTAACCATATCTCGGGTTTGAATATCTCCAGTAGCTTCATGGGTTGAACTCTGTGACCTATTTATAGATTCTTATGGAATCATGGTATGTTTTAGTATTCTATTTCCACTGCTCCAGTTCCTGTTCAAGACGTATACGACGTTCCCTACTTGTATTAAGATACCATATCAACCATGTTATACTGTAAAAAGGTACGATATCTAATCCAGGTACTATTTCAATAATAGTTATCGCGCCAATCCAGTTAAAGAATAATACACAGAATGCAATACCTGTGAAATCTAGGAAATCCCCGTATAGTGGTGTAGCCAGGAAAGGCACCATATAGTCAAGTAGATCTAGCGCTAAGCAAACAGCTAATGTGGAAAGGTCTTCCCATGTGAAATGTTTGGACCAAGGTGTATTGAGGGCGTATGCCTCCATTAATCCACCAGTAATATGGTAGACTTGGAAGTATAAAAAAGGAATAGCAAGCATCTTGAATATGTAATATACGGTTATTATCTAGGTTAGAAAAGGGGTTAGTCGCGGATGCCCTCAAGAACACTGATGGCGTTCCAGATTCTGGTACGACTGTACATGGGCATATTTGGATCCTGACTGATCTCCTCAAGGACGCTTATACTGTTAGCTGCCCTTGCCGCGATGCTCAAGCTGGGGTCATCAAGCATGTCTGCTGCGCTCTTCGCTGTTCTTCGAATGTTTCTTGGGGTCGTATTATCATCAGCTATCATGCTAAGAATCTGTTTAGCTTGCTCAAGTTTCTTTTTATATTCTTCTGCTTTGCTCATTACCATCACACCTTGAATAATGCAGGATTTAGTCTATAGGATAATGATTTGGTTAAAAATCTTTGTGATTATATAACATCTATGGTCTCTAAATAGGAGGGCAGATCAGCCACCGATGGAATGAAATGTTCTGGCGGCTCTTCGTTCACCCAACTCCCCATCCCTCTCCGACCCGTAGCTACACCAATGAAGAGACAACCACTGTTTTTAGCACTGTCACGGTCTATCTGGTGATCTCCCACCATGACAACCTCATCCACTGATAGATTCATCAATTTCACAGTATGCTCAATAGCTCCCTTGTAGGGTTTCGGCTCAGGCGTCTCATGTCTACCTAGAATAACATCAAACAGATTATAGACACCCAGTTTTTTCATAGCCTGAACAGCGTATGCATGGTGACTCCGGGTAAGAATAGCTAGTTTTAGTCCTTTCTCCTTCAATGCTTTAAGGGCTTGTCTAGCACCAGGTATTTCCACTAGGTTGGCTATTGCTTTTAACTCGCCTTGATTCATGATCTGTTCAATCTGTTCCACTAGGCTATCGCATTCATTTTTGGGTTTAGATTGTTTCTCCCACTCAAGCTGCGCGTCCTCTATTATCTGTACCGTTGTTTGATCAGTGGGGCTCAGTGTTCCCTCAGGGTGCCCGTAGTTCTCCAATAGGGTAATCATTCGTGTCTTCATTTCCACGAAATCTATCTTAGTTTGTATCAAGGTACTGTCAAGATCGAATATTACGCCTTTAAGCTTCAACTTGTCTGGGCTAGTTGTTATAGTAGGGTATAACGTTTTCCAGTAATATCTTAATATATTAAACCAGATAAAAGGTGATGGCTACCTGCAGAGACTGCAAACATGCTAAGAAAATTGATGAAGAGACACGTTTCTATCTAAGTCAGGAAAACAAGGAAATAGTAAACATACTCGAAAACAGGGGATTTAGTTTGGACGAGTTCTGCTACTGTAAAAAACTAGGTTACATAGAATCAGTGATAATGAAAAGAACATGCAAAGAATATGAGCCTGAATAACTAATAAAGGGAAATATTAGACGTATTTCCGGTGCTTAGCACAGGAGACACAGTAATACACTGTGTTCTTACCAGAGTGAATACGTGCACCCTGATCTTTCAGGATCTTGATAAGCCGCCTATTGAGCGGTAAACCATGTCTTCTCTTAGCTATGGCTTTATCTCGTGGTACTAGGGCACCACACTGGGCGCATTCCACGGATTTGGCTCTACCGCTTTGGCCTTTCTTCCTGGTGATTTTTGAACTCATTTTTTCACCTCACATTTTTAATCGTAGAGACACCTTTTGGGCGTCCATGAATCTTTGCTCCTCAGAGAGGAGGAAATTCTAATTAGGTACTACTTTTTTAGCCGAGGACTTTGACGTTCACTGCACGAGGGCCTTTTGTTGTGCTCTCGAGTTCGAACTCGACTTTTTGGCCTTTCATTAGTGCATGTGTTTCATCTAACTCTGAATAGTGAACGAATACATCGTCTTCCTCATCTTCTATCTCGATGAACCCGTATCCTCTTCCATCCAGCCAGCGTGTAACTTCACCTTCCAAAAGTCTCACCTCCGCTATTGATCGTTTTTCTTCAGTATGATGGTCATGTTACTAACGTTTCGCATCTCTCCGTCTGATGATTCTAGCTCATCGGTTCCAATCTCAATGGATTTTATCTCGACGCCATTTAGGTACCTGTTTCGTGTTACCTCTACTGCGTCTACGGCTCTACTGATAGCTGAGCCTCTGGCTAGTAGTTTTGCGGTGTCATTGTCGTGAAGCGTCTGGATGATCGCTTGACAATAGTTCAATAATGGTTTTTTTCCAACGTAGATGATGTTATTCGACATTTTGACCACTTTGAAATCTCCCTTTAATCAAAATTCTGTGAACTCTGGAGGGAAATCTCGTGTTTGTAAAATAATCAATCACTATTATTAAGGGTATTGTAGCAATTTATAAAATAATAAAGAAAAAACAAGAACAAAATCACATAAAAATGGATAAAAAGGGAGTTATTTCTGTTGAAGAAAGTTTTTCATTAATTTTTCCGCTAAAACCCGCATTTTATCCTCGTATAGACGGCACTCCTCCAATACTTGTTTATGTGTCTTCCCAATGGCTTTAGGTTCATTGGGGTAAGCGAAAGCCCATCTCTCAGCATCCTCTGCGGTAATCTCTAAATGAAATATTACACCCCACACATTGTCTTTCCTGTATCCTTGAATAGGACAAGGATCTCCAGTTGCTAATAGTTCTCCATTTGAAGGTAATGTGAACATGTCACTGTGCCAGTGGAAAACGGGGAATTTCTCTGGAAATCCTTTGAATAAGGGATCATTAAGACCTTCTGGAGTTAGAGTCGTTGTGTAGCACCCTATTTCTTTACTTGGACTCTCCTTTACGTTTCCACCCTGAATCTTGGATAATATCTGAGCACCACAACAGACCCCTAAACAGGGTTTTTTTGACTCAACTATAGCCTCAAGATATGACCATTCTTTTCTTAGGAAATCATGGTTCAGGGCATCATTTGCGCTTATGGGGGTTGGCCCAATTATGAAGTGGGTGTACTGCTGTAAAGGGGGAAAAACATCTTTAGTTCTCATATCATATGCGTGAAGTACAGTGAGTTCTGAGTTTTCCCCTAGGTATTTCTCGTATAACCCAAGAGTTTCAGGGGGATCGTTTTGAATTATTAAAACACTATTCAATTCATTCAATTAATGATAACTGTGACGGTTATTTGTCTTTATTCCTGTCTGGTGTATTATCTTTATTGTTGTTTGATGAGTTATCCTCTTTCTTGTCCTTTCCTTTTGATTTACCGTTATTGTTTTTGTGTTCTTCTTTGACTTTTCCTATGTCTTCTTTTATCTCTTTAATCTTTTTTTCTTCTCTGGTAGTGTCTTCGCCTTTTTTCTCCTTCTTTTCCTTTTCGATCTTGAGCTTCTGAGCCTCGTGATCCATTTTTTCTATTTTCTTCAATGTCTTGGAAGCATTTTTATCATTGAGATAATCTAAGTCTTCTTCAAGAGTAACCAAGTCAGAGTCCAGTGACTCTATGGCTTCATCAATTTCTCCGTTCTTTATCTTGTTTCTTATGTGATCCAGTTTTTGTTGAGCTTTTATGAAAGTATACTGTACTTTTTTGGAGTCTTCAGGGGGTAATAACTCCATCATCTCTTCTATCTCATTATATAAGCTGGAGTACGATTCTTCAATATTCTCATGGAAACGTTCTAAAAGTTTGGTTTTATTTTTCTGTATCTCTTCCATGATCTCCTCATCAGATTCAGGCTCTGGTAAACTAGTTTTGGACACGGGTTCTAATACATTAATTGTGTTCGCGTGTTCTTCATTCAGGTAGTAACTCCATGTAGCTCTGAAAGTTTGTAACGCCTTCATATAGAGATTCAATGACTCTTGGGTATACCCCAAGTCTTTTGCCTCCTGCATTAACTGAAGACCCGTCTGCAGGCTATCTCTTACCGTGTTGGAGATGTCTTTATCTAGAAGGTATAAAAGTTCGGACTGTCTTGCTTCTGCTGCTTCTTTAATTGTGCTGTATACGTTATTTGTAGGTTCACTATTTTCTGTAGCTGCATATGTCAATGTAGTTGACATTGAGAAAAACAGCAAGGCGACTATCGCCAACAGGGTGAACCTAGATCTCATTGTTGTACACTTTAATAGAAAAAGTACCAAAACCCATATATAAAGAACACTCTGGAACACCTTTTTTCATATAATATTCATTTATAATGACCAATTTATGAATTTTCACCTAAATATCATAGATATAGAAGTATAATCTATATCATAGTTCCACACGCATTCAATTAAAAAATAAAGTCAAACACATGTAAAATTAAGGCCAAAATGAACAAATTAGAAACGTATGACACCCTGTTTTAACAGTAAAAAAAGTGAAAAAAAAACAAACAATAATTAGTAGTCTTTTTTTCTGCATCATAAGCACATTCAACAGCTTCAAGCGCGGTAATCTTTGCGTTCCGGTAATACCCATCAGAGAATTGGGTTTTCGCCTTATCTAAAGTTGTCTCTGCTTCATCTATACCAACAGTTCTTCCTTCCGTTACTGCCTCTTTGATAGCTGCCTCTGCTGATTTTATAGAGTTTAACGCTTGATCTGCGTATTCAACCAGATCTGTGGATATTAGTATCGCGTCATCAGCCGCCCTTTTTGCCTGAATATAATTTTTTGACTCAAAGTAAGATATTGAGTCATTGAGTAGCTCGTTCGCCCCTGTTAAGATGTATCCTTCAGATTGCTTATTAGATATATACGATGAAGCCTGGGTGAGAGTTATATTAGCTTCATCTTCCACTTCTGGCAGTCCGAGGATATAATATGTATAGCTATTTCCAGGGGGGAAAGTAAGGTAATATGCTTTTCCGAAAGATCCTATCTCACTGGGTATAGGATTCATGTCAAGAAAATCAGCGTTCTCAGGTAGAATAATTGTGACGTTAATAGGAGAGGTTATGTTTACGATCCAGACTGAATCCTCCACGCTGGTCAGATCCTTTGTTTGATATGAAATATGAAGCTCCACGGAACCTATACTATCTATCTTATAAGTTTCATTGAAGGAGTTTATCTGTAGGGGATCGCCATCCTCATTCCTTACAACAATACTCTCTAGGTCATCACCAAACAGACCGGTTTCTACTCTTACTTTTGTGGGATCGCACTTCAAAAAGTAGTTTACCTGCGTCACTCCATTACTGTAAAGGGTTAGAGTAACGGAGACAGGAGTTAGTTCAGTCTGTGAATAAGCCATTGAGGGAAATAGTGTTAATAATATTATAATTAATAGTAATGATGTTTTTTGTCTCAATATATCCACTGATATCTTTTGTTAAGAACTTATAAGCATAATATATTTAACCATCATATAATGATGACATATATGAATAATATATATCAAGAATATATATTTGTAGCATCATGAAGAACCCATGTTCCACATCGTTTCAACGCATTTCTATTATATATCCAATACATAGCATTAACGGGATGAAAATAACTGATTGTTTCACCGATGAATCCCAGTTAGAGGCTAACAATAGTCAACATGATAAAAACAGCGTTAAAAAACTATTATTTGTGGATGACGACCCTGCGATTCTTGAAGGGTTCCAATACATTTTTGAAGAACATGGGTTTCACGTCGATCTTGCCAATGATATAGAGGAACTAATGAAACAATTGGATGATAAAAAACAGGATTTAATCATACTAGACTACCGCATCGGCCAAATGAAGGGAACTGATATCGCGAAAAAGATCCTTGAAAAGAAAAAAGAGGTTGATCTAATTTTCATTAGTGGATATAGGGATGCAGTGGTTGAACTGAGACGAAATAATATTAAGGTAGCAGGCTTTCTTGAGAAACCTCTCAAAGCCGAAACTCTCCTAGAGTACATTATTCAACACTTTATGGAACAATGATCTGTATCTCTAGTAAGCCCTAAGACTCCATAGTCATTATAAAGTAAACTTCATGATCCGAACTTGATTAGCTTGGACTATGCCTCTATCTTGGTTGTGGATGATGATGAAATGATCGTCCATTTTTTCAAGATGATACTGGAAGAGACTGGATACAAGGTATTGGAAGCTTACACCGGGGAAGAAGCTATTAATCAAGCGGCATCAAAAAAAATTGACCTCGCAATCCTTGATTATAAACTATCAGATATGACCGGTGACAGGATAGCCCTTAAGCTGAAAGAGATTAATGACGAGGTGAAGGTAGTTTTCGTAACAGGGTATAGTGAAGCAAGAGACAAAATTCTAAGATCCAATCTGAGTAAACATGTCATTGTTAAACCGATTATGGATGATGAGTTAATTGAAACCGTTGAATTAGCGTTGAACGAGGAGCCGCTGACTTTTAACATCTAGGTGGATAATGATTTGAATATTAGGAAAAAGCTTATGGCAGTCGTGGGTTTTGCCTACTTGATTGTTTTCGGCGGCTTTCTTTTTTACAGTAATAGATTGATCCTTAGAGGGTATTTGGATTTTGAACGGGAGGACATTATTGATCAGACAGAGATAGGTTTGAATACCTTGATGCTCAGGGTATCAGAGCTTGATCAGATAACATCCGAGTACGCGTCTAGAGATGATACCTACTATTTTATCCAGAATAATATGAGACACTTTATCAATGATATAATCGCCACATCCAGCTTCATCGAGAACGAGATCAATTTTATGATAATAACTGATGCAGAAGGAGAAATAAGATACAGTAAAGCTTTTGATCTCAACAAATTTATGAAACGGAAAATAAACGAGACTATAATTGATACTCTCAGAGGTTATTCGGGTATACTATCAGGTGAGGGTACATCTGGGTTAATCATGGTAAATGGTAGACCCACAATGATAGCCGCGCACAAGATTACCTATAGCGATGAGGATTTACCGCCCATTGGCTCGTTGATATGTGGCCGATATATTGATGCTGTTGAAGTGGCAAGGTTATCGGACTATTCCTACCAGGACCTCACGATAATGAGTATTGATAATGCACCGATATCTCTTGAAGAGGGAGTAAATATATGGAGAAGGGACAGAGGATCCATAGCGGGATTAGCTGCATTAAAGGATATTGAGGGTACGCCTATCCTTGTCTTGCTCTCTGAGGCGTCCCGAGATATCTATCATCAAGGGGAGAGCACTGTATTCTATTTTTACGTAGCCATGATGAGTATTATGGTTTTTAGCGGTATTTTATTCATCTATTTGATCAACAAAACGGTTCTGGAGAGAGTTCTGGGACTCAGTGATGAAGTTAATACCATCGACCCCAGATCCCTGGAGTCCAAAGCTATCTGCATGCCTGGTGACGATGAAATCTCTAGGCTTAGCTCAGATATTGACGAGATGTTGCAGACCATCAACGAATATCAGTATCTATTAACTAAAAGAGAGCGGATGGCTACCATCGGTGAGACAGCAGCCATGGTGGGACATGATCTAAGAAATCCACTTCAAGTCATCTATATGCTAAGCTCACGTATAAGGCGTCTAGCCGGGAAACTGAGGGTAATTGATGATACGGATGTTTATGTAAAAGAGATTGAATCCATAGAGGAGAATCTGGGAATGCAGACCCAGTATATGAATAAAATTGTCTCGGATCTCCAAGATTTCTCCAAGTCAATTGATCTTCAACGGGGGGAGGTGAACCTTGAGCACATGGTTATGGATGTGCTGGAGACCCTTGAACGGGGTAAAGACATCACTGTATCCGTCACCTTTGAAGATGACTCAAAAACGCTCCACTTGGATGGTAACTATTTCAGAAGGGTTATCGTGAACCTCCTTACAAATGCGGTTCAGGCTATGCCAGAGGGTGGAGAACTCACAGTAAGTGGTTCTAAGGAAGGAAATAGTAGCATTATAACTATCTCAGATACAGGTGTTGGTATTTCTGAGGAGAATATGGGTAAGCTGTTTACACCATTGTTCACCACTAAGGCTAAGGGAACTGGCCTCGGTTTAGCAGTATGCAACCGAATAGTGGATGCGCATAACGGAAATATATTCGTAGAATCTGATGAATGCGTAGGCACAACGTTTAAGATCATATTACCGAGAAAGAATGAAAAATCGGGGAAAGCCCTGTCAACCACCCAAGAACTAAAGGTCTTAGAGGTCAGCGACTAAATCGTTTGAATAGGTCCCCTAAGTTGAATCTAGCTGTGATTATTCGTTCAGTACTGAATATCTTGGCGGCTATGTATAGTACGGCTACTGTCCATACGCTGATGAAGAAGATGCTCCGCAGTACTATGAAGTAATTTCCTAGGAAAGCTGCCTTTGTGGCTATTATGCTGTGAGTGTATGGTATTATCAACATGATGTACTGAAAGGTTTGGGGTAACATCTCAATATCACTAAACATGAGAACCAACGCAGGTATCATTATAGGGGTTATTAGTACACCTGTGAAGCTCTGGGCACTACGCACATTATCAGTAAATACAGCCACACTCAATGCCATGGCCAAAGCTGATACCAGCGTAACGAATATCACGACCCCAACCAAAAGGAAGCCAAGCGGAGTGATACCCATGTCAATATCATTGATATTCATGCTCATGGCTTCTGGCACAAAGCTGAATGCTGAGTTCATATAATAGCCGAAGCCGATGAGATAGCTTATGGATCCTGCTATGGCTATTACAATGCTTCCGCTTAGTTTTCCTCCGAGTATGGTCATTCTGCTAACGGGCAAGGTCATGAGGGTTTCCAGTGTTTTCTGTTCTTTTTCCAGCGCGATACTTGTTGCCGCCATCTGTATGGCGAACATGACCATCATCATGACCATTATCGGAAGCATGATGGATTGACTCATTACTAAGTTGAAGATGGCTGAGGGAGGTATTTCAAGGACGCTGCCTTTCAATATACTGGCGTAGCCTATTGTTATAGGGTTCCTGTAGCCTGTTGCAGTGCCAATTGCCTCTGCTTTTGCCATGAGAGACTGGATTTTACTGATACTGAAATAATAGTTGTATATGTTAATGAGATTGGAGACGAGATCGGTGCTCTGGGTTTCAGCCATGTTCAGGTCCTTTAGATTGGCATAGATCTTGACAGAACCCTGTCTACCCAGTGTTATGTTATCATTGTATCCATCTGGGATGTAGACAAAGGCGTTGCTATCGGTGTCAGTGAATATGGTGAGAGCTTCCTCAAGCGTATCTGCTTCTATGGGTACCACGGTGTTATTAGTGTACAGGTAATCCAGTAAGGCATCTGTTACAAAGCCATCATCATCAGTCCACACTGCGAAGCTGGCACCCCTAACAGCTCTTTGAACCGATTCTTGACTAATCTGGATGGCGCTTCCCATAACCGGGAATATCAGTATAGGCATGAGAATGACTCCGACGAGTATCTTGGGGTCTCGGACCAGTTCTTTGACCTCTTTTATGACGAGAGAAAGTAGTTTATTCAATAGTGGTCACCTCCATGAATACCTCTTCAAGGTTGGGTTTATCGTATTTTGATTTTAATTCATCAGGAGTGCCCTGATCCACCACGACTCCCTGATTGATCAACGCTACCCTGTGACATAAGTACTCCACTTCTAGCATGTTATGGCTGCTCAACAGGATGGTAACACCTTCTGTGTCAGCGTAGGTTCTGATCATGTTTCTTACATTAACGCTCTGTATTACATCCAGTCCACTGGTTGGTTCATCCAGTATAGCTAGTCTAGGTTTCATCATTAGCGCCCTTGCGAGAAGGAGCCGCCTGAGCATCCCTTTACTATAGGCCTTGACCCTGTCGTTAAGGCGGTCACCGAGATCGGAGATCTTTTTTCCCTGCTCTACTATGGTATTCATTTCATTCCCATTGTTTGAATAGAATCCAGCCATGAACTCTAAGAATTCTATTCCATAGAGTTGTTGATATGCTCCAGCTTCCTCAGGTAGATAACTCAATATCTCTCGCACTTGGTCTGGATGATCAGCAACATCAACACCAAATATTTTGGCTGAACCAGAGGTAGCGCTAATTAATGTGCTGAGTATCCTGAGGGCGGTGGTCTTACCGGCTCCATTGTGCCCGATTAAACCATAAATCTCGTTCTCCCGTACATTGAAGCTAGCTCCATTAAGTGCTTTGGTGTCCCCGAAGTGTTTTGTCAGATCATTGGCTTCTATAGCATAGTTCATGGTTCCACCTACAATATTCACCGAAAGCGTGAACTAGCTTAAAAATACTTCAATCAACGGGATACCCTTGAATATTTATACCCTGAAGACATTGAAATGTCGGTATACTATATGACTGTGGATCTGGTAGTAAAAAACGCGAGACTAGTATCTCCAAGGGGAATAACAGAAGCAGGCGTAGCTGTAGAGGATGGCAAAGTCGTATCAATTGCAAAGGACATTCATTTACCTAAATCAAATAAAGTAATTGACACTGAGGGCAGATACGTTCTCCCTGGTTTACTTGACGGCCACGCGCATACATTTCTCCCGCCTGAGACTCCTGCAACAGGGATGAAAGCAGCGGCCAAGGGAGGGGTTACCACAATGCTGGAGATGCCAGGAACTCAGTTCGGCTGCTTTAATGCCGATGAATTTAAACTGAAGAAGAAGACAATGCAGGAGAATAGTTATGTTGATTTCTGTATTCATGCTGGATGTGCAAGTGGTTACCCCGGTGCCTTAACTGATATGCATGAATTAGGTTCGACTGGGGCTAAGTTTTTCATAAGTAGTGCTGGACCCAAGTGGCCTCAGACCTTTGACGGTGAAGTCATCCAGAGGTTCAAGGAGATCGCGGACTATGGTGGATTGGCTTTGATCCACGCTGAAAATGACTCAATCCTAAGGGATAACTTGAAGAGGCTTAGAGATAAAGGGCGCAAGGATTTCGCCGCCCACCTTGAGTGGAGACCGAGGATCGCTGAAGTTGAGGCAGGTAAACGTATTATTGACTACCTTGAGATGACGGGTTGCCGGGGAATGATCGTGCATACATCTGTTCCTGAGACCGTCTGGTATAGTGCCAAGGCAAAGATGAGAGGCGCAGAAACCTATGTCGAAACCTGTACACAGTACCTGTATCTAACGGAGGAGGATGTGAAGAAAAATGGACCATGGAATAAATTCGCTCCACCACCGCGAACCAAGGAAGATAAAGCCAAGATAAGAAGATTACTCCAAGAGGGATGGATAGATACAGTTGCCACAGACCATGCCCCATACGGCAAAGACAGGAAGCAGGCAGGATTAGAGGACATATTTGAGGCACCCAACGGTATGCCCGGGTTGGAGACATTCCTGCCTTTATTGTTAAACGGTGTATCAGAGGGGTGGCTGAGTCTTGAACGGGTTTCAGAGATAGCAGCTGAACGCCCAGCCCAGATATATGGGATATATCCAAGGAAGGGCGTGCTGGCTCCCGGATGTGACGCGGATATGGTGATCGTTGATATGGATAAAGAGAAAGAGATATCCAACGAGGAACAGATCACGGCATGCGGATGGAGCCCCTATGATGGAAGGAAAGTAAAAGGATGGCCCACTATGAGTATAATCAGGGGAAAAGTCGTTATGAAGGATGATGAAGTACTCTCCAAGAAAGGATCAGGGAAGTTTATCCCCCGCCTCGACGCCTAGTTTTCTTTCCTGGTTTTCTTTTTAACTGTGTACCACATATCGGGCAGATGTTATCAGGTTGAGGTTTATCGAATTGTTTTCTACACCCTGGGCAATAGTTTATCCACTTAAATCTGCGTTTGATACCAGGGGTTATCATGCCCATGTACTGTAGTCCTAGTTCATCGGCTAGATTCTGAACCCCGTAGTCATCCGAGATTAGGACCACCACTTCAACTTCCACCGATAGTTGATGTGCTAAAGCTAATACGCTTTGATCTGTGCTGGAAAGTGCATCTGTTTCCC
>CAZLHA010000046.1:0-274 GCA_964559155.1 uncultured Candidatus Bathyarchaeia archaeon
TGACATAGAACCGGAGATCGAGGATAGCCCAGACGCCTTACCCGTAGAAAGCTTCCAGGGGAATGTATCCTTCAAAGAAGTAGAATTCAGCTATGTCCCAGATGTGAAAGTTATAAAGAACATGGACTTCCATGCGGACCCCGGGCAGATCATCGCCATTGTGGGTCCAACAGGTGCGGGTAAAACAACCATGGTGAACATCCTGTCAAGATTCTACGATATTCAAGAAGGAGAAATATCCATAGATGACAGGAACATCATAAAATACAAGAAA
>CAZLHA010000046.1:284-15659 GCA_964559155.1 uncultured Candidatus Bathyarchaeia archaeon
ACTTGGCGTGGTCCTTCAAGATGTTTTTCTCTTTAGCGGATCTGTGATGGATAACATAAGATATGGCAGGCTAGACGCTACAGATGAAGAGGTAATTGAAGCCGCTAAGCTTGCAAATGCTGATAACTTCATTAGGAGACTTCCAAATGGGTATAATACAGACTTAAGTGAACGCGCGGGTAACCTCAGTCAAGGACAAAGACAACTACTCAGCATCGCAAGGGCATTACTGGTTGATCCCAGCATACTTATTTTAGATGAGGCCACCAGCAGCGTTGACACCCGGACAGAGATTCAGATACAGGAGGCACTCAATAGACTAATGGAGGGCAGGACTAGCTTTGTCATAGCCCATAGGCTTAGCACTATCAGAAACGCAGATAAGGTCCTGGTTGTCAGAGATGGAAAAATCATAGAAAGAGGCACCCACAAGGAACTGATGAAGAAAAGAGACTTCTACTACAACCTTTACATGAGTCAATTCAAGGGCACTATTGACGACGTTGACTTCGAGTACATAAAACCAGTAGAAGTATACGAAGGGCCGCAGCAAACCCGAAGACCCGGAGGGGGTATGGGTGCTGGGCGATCTCCTGAGATGATGCGTCAACGTGCCATGGAGATTATCAATATATTCAAGGATAAAGAGGCAATCTCCCCAGAGTCAGCGAAGAGCATCGAAGAGCTTGTGTTACCTCGCTTTTTCTCTAGGATTATGGAGAACCGCTTAGGGCCTCTTGGAATAATAGTTGAGAAAGAAGGACGCTTCTATTTGGTTGAAGACAATGTAAAGAAACTATAGACGCCTACTCTCGCCATTATTTAATAAACCATTTTTTTCGGACTCTTAGTAATGGAAAAAACCCACTTATACAAAGTACAACAAATATTCACTTTTAATTATAGGTATAATATAGAATAAACTCCAAGAAAAAATCATCTAACCAAAGGTATAATATATATCTAGCAGCAACCAGGATTAAAAAATGAAAAAGAATTAAAAAAATAATTTGATGAAAATTTCAGTCTATTTGCAATGATATAAATCAACTAAGCACAGTATGAGCATATGAACATCAAAGAGAAATATGGATTATCAACGAAATGCGTGCACGCAGGAGCCAAAACCGACCCAGCCTGGGACTCAGTAGCCACCCCAATATACCAGACAACAACATACAGCGTACCCGATATACCCTCACTGATACCGAGACACATCGAGAAAAAGGGCTACACCTACTCAAGCTCGGGAAACCCCACCCAAAGAGTAGCAGAACTCAAAATAGCGGCCCTAGAAGGATCAGAAGATGCAGCGGTCTTCAGCGCGGGAATGGGAGCAATAACAGCCTCAATAAACAGCCTTGTTAACGCGGGGGATGAGATAATCGCTCAACGCTACCTCTACGGAGACACATTAAGCTTCCTCAAAGACTTGGAGAAGACAAGACACATCAAAACAAGGTTCTTTGACACAAAAAACACAGAGAAAATAGAAGAGCATATCAACGAAAAAACCAAGATAATCTACCTTGAGAGCCCAACAAATCCACTGTTAAAGCTTGTTGACTTGAAAAAAGCATCAAACATCGCAAAGAAACATGGCTTAATCAGCATACTCGATAACACGTTCGCATCCCCCATGAACCAACGTGGCCTGGAACTAGGTGTAGACATCGTCGTACAGAGCGCAACAAAATCCCTATCAGGACACCACCACGTGATATGTGGAGCCGCCTCGGGTAGAGCTGACCACATCAAGTTGATGAAACGATCACGTATCGTATATGGCCAGGTTCTCGACCCATTCGGAGCCTTCCTCCTTATCACAGGCATGCAAACATATTCGCTACGTATGCAGATGATGAACAAAAACGCGAAAGCCTTAGCCAAACTACTAGAAGACTCACCAAAGATCAAACGAGTATACTACCCTGGACTCAAAACCCATCCACAGCACAACCTTGCCGTTAAACAGATGAAAGACTATGGAAGCATATTGAGCTTTGAGACAGAAGGCGGCATGGAGACACTAGCAGAGATGTTCAAAGGATTCGAGATAGTCAAACTAGCGACATCGCTCGGCGGAGTAGACACCATCGCCACGGTACCATCTATAACTATTTTTGGTAACATGCCCGAGGAGGAGCAGAAGAAGATAGGGATAAACCCGGGTTTAATTAGGGTATCAGTGGGAATAGAGAATTACAGTGACCTCGAAGAGGACTTTAAGGAAGCCCTCTCCCGCATACCCTAAAACAGGAAAACTATACCTGTGGCATCGACGAAAACCACAGAGCGAAAAGAAACTAAGCCCCCTAAATAGCCTCTACCTGAAAAACAATACTAAAACATTGAAAAAAGACAACCGGCCATCAGGCTTCCTCTACAAGGCCCCAAAAGTACCAGAATATTACCTCCGTATGAACTCAATCATAGACACAGCCCGAGACACACTACGACCAGTACCAGTCTACTTACTGGATACAAGCATCAGCGCACTAGCAGGCTGCCAACTAGACCCCAGAATAAGTAACAGGGACCTCGTGCTCCTAGTTAACATCGGGAATGGACACACAGTCGGCTCCATAGTCTCCGGTGACAGAGTCCACGCCTTTTTTGAACACCATACAAACACGCTAGACCAAGAAAAACTAGAACACTACCTGAAAAAACTAGGTGAAGGCATCTTGACAAAACAAGAAGTCTTTGAGGACGATAGCCACGGCGCAGTCACCATCAAGGAACCACCCGGGTTCACTGAAATAGAAAAAATAGCCGTAACAGGACCCAAACGAAAACTACTAGAGGACTCAGAGCTGGATATTATTGAGGCCCCCCGGGGAGACGTGATGATGACAGGCCCCCATGGCCTATTAAAAGCCATACAAATGAAAAAAGAGACCATTTATCCTTAAAATCACTGCCCCAATCAACCTAATTGTAACTATTCACCAAATATACCTTAATTTATATATACATCTAATTAAGTCCGTTTCGCTTTTATCTCGTTTACGTATTTTAATAACTCAGGTTTAGTAATCATCCATTTATGCCCTTTTTTAAAAGCACCAATTCTTCCTCGCCTAGCCAATAGGCCTAGGTAATCTGCTGAGTAAGGACTTATTTCACTGGATTCCTTTAACGATAAAATTTCAGGTTCCTCAAGAGCATTTAAGTATATATTTAATACTCTTTCTGAGCTTCGTGCAATAAAGTTTACCAATAACTCAAGGTTTCCCAAGTCCGCTTCTTGCAAAGCTTCCAGATATTTGCCTCGATCTTTATTTGTTATATTTATAATGAAAGGATAACCTTCTTTCAATAGTATTGCATTTAATAATAAACGGGCTACTCTTCCATTTCCCTCTGAGAAAGGATGAATACATACGAATCTGTGATGAAATCTAGCAGCTAATTCGATAGGAGAGTATTCTTCTATATTCTTGTTTAACCATTCTAATAGGTCTCGAACTAGTTGCGGGACCTCACTACTTCTAGACGGGGTAAAAGTTGCATCAGATATGATTACTCCTGATGTACGATAGTTTCCTGCGTCAGGTTCTATTTCTTTTAGTATTAGCTCATGAAGGTGTAATATTTTCTCTTCAGTGATAGCCTCAGAACTATAAACGAGTTTTTCTATGAATTGAATTGCATCTGGATGATTTTTTGCTCCCTGTATCATACTTATTGGCTGTTTTCCAATAGTGATGCCTTCTTCAATTACTAATCGTGTCTCGTTTAATGTTAAAGTGCTTCCTTCTATAGCGTTTGAGTCATAGGTATACTCAATCATTAGTTCTTTTCTTAGTCTATTTACAAAAGATGTTGGCAAAGGTCTTTTTTCATCGAGTCTAATTTTCTTTTTTACGATTCTTTCATGTATGACTCGATCAATTACGTACATAACCAAGCCAAACAAAACCGATATAAAAATATATCTAGTTAACACGAAAAACTATCGAAGCGATACATATTCTGTACGAATCACCCATTTTAATTGACTCCAAACAAATACTATATGTGTCACACGAAACCCAGAAAAGACCAACAACTCTGAAACACTACCTCAAAATGAACCAGAGGACAAACTTTTCCAAACACACCTGCTACATGAGACATTTAGACGTATTTCTCTCAAAGCAGAAACCAATACGTTATGGGCCATCTCTGAAACAGTGACTATAATATCAATACCCATAGTAGTCCGAGGCACACCATAGTAACTAGAAGCTATAGCACCTGTAAACATATAATCAACCTCTATATGGTTAAAGGCCTTAATCAGACGCTTTACAAGACCTTGAAAAGTGTCAAGTTATCGTCGCCTCTTTTTGATTCTCTCACGTAAAAGCTCTACGGTTTCTTTCTCTGAGAAACCCGAATACCTCGCCTTTATTCCTTCCAAAGAAACATGGATAATAGCATCAGACATATTTGCTGTTATTTGCACTTTCTCCTCAGGCGTTAATCGTTTCAAACCATGTAATACTGAAACAGGGATTTATTTAGATATTTAGGGTTAAATAGAAAAACAAAGTCAAGAAAATCGAAAAAACACAATATCATTGTTACGTGAAAGGCATTATTCGTGGTTAATCTAAGATTTAACCATCCGTATCCTCAACAATTAACTAGTACCTACCATGGTTAATACCTATGACCCAACGCGAACAAGACGAAATCCGCGAACTAACCTTCGATATCGGCTTCCAGAAACACCCCAAAGGCTCAGTGCTTATCGGCTTCGGTAACACCCGAGTACTATGCAGTGCATCCATTCGACCCGGAGCACCACGCTGGAAAGTCGCACAGGACCTTCCCGGAGGATGGGTAACCAGCGAATACCGCATGCTACCAGGTTCAACAGAAAACCGTAAATCCCGTCCACGGGGCAGAGTCAGTTCACGCAGCATTGAAATCCAACGATTAATCGGCCGCAGCCTCCGCGCCGTCGTCGACGTAGAAGCCATAGGCCCAAACTCCATCTACGTGGACTGCGACGTCATAGATGCCGACGGTGGAACCCGATGCGCCAGCATAACAGGCGGCGCGGTAGCTCTCTACCTAGCATTAAATAAGTTGAAAGACGAGGGCATGATTGACAGCGTTCCCATGAGTGAGATGGTCGCCGCTGTCAGTGTTGGCGTCAAAGACGGCGAGGTTTTTCTGGACCTGGACTATGCTCTGGATTCAACAGTTGACGTGGATATGAACATAGTTATGACTGAAAGCAGCCGACTCGTGGAAGTGCAGGGAACAGCCGAAGAACAGGCCTTCACCCGGGACCAGTTGAATCAGATGCTTGATCTAGCTGAGAAAGGCATCAAAGAGATAGTCGCGGCTCAGAAAAAAGCACTAGGGATCTAACACCCATATTCACATTCTCGGTTATTGTGAAACCAATCATAGACATTCCTTCCCTGTTTTTAACCAAAGTGATCAACGTCTTACCATAAATCATAGAGAGGAGATGAATCAGCTACGTTCAGTGACAAATATTGAACTCAAACCCGGGGTTTGTTCACCCATTTCAACCCAGATTCCCAGCCAGTACTCCAACGGTCTATGGCAACGAAGAATCAACTCAGTCTTGAACAGCTTTGACCACAATGTATCATAAGACGGTATACTATGATCAAAAATAGCAAAGAAAACATACAGACAACAATCTACACCTAGATATTAAAACTTCACACCTATCAACAGAAAAAACTATTCCTGCACTGTTTCCGGCTCCTTCACATACAAGTACACCAGTATAAAACCTACAAACAACGCCGCCGAGGTAACGAGATACAACAACCGGGGACTATAATCATAAAAATAACCACCTAGAAAAGCGCCAAACGCAGCAGGCGGAAAAATAAGAAGCCCACTCCCCCAGAAATTACCGAAGTTAATACTAACTCCCCGTTCACCGATAACACTATACATACGACCCCTAAGACCACGTGGAACACTATCAGCGATAAGAGCACTAAACGCTGGGATCATAACATTATTACAGAGAGTAATCCCACACAAAACAATGGCTAACGAAACAAAACCAGTTGTGTAAGTGAAGCCAAGGATAAAAAAAGGTAACATAAACATACCGATAAGAATCATCCTCCGGGACCCCAAACGATCAACCAAACCACCCAACGGCAAAGCCACAAGGATACCAAGCAACCCGCTAATAAACAAAAGCTGCCCCCAGTTAGCCTCAGTTACACCCACCACATTCCTAGCGTAAACAACATAAAACGGAGCCGTCATCGCGATAAAGAAAGCGGTAAACATCTCAATCCCTGCAATAACCCTGATCGTAGAACTCATCGCCTGAACCGTACCCCACACACTCCGGTAAGAAGGAATAATCGAACGAAGTGTCTGCTTTACACTAAAAGGCTCCCCCTGCATACTCTCCGGAATAGTCTCCTCCAAATAAGTCAACCTTAGATAAGCCACAACAAACCCCGTCAACAACGCAATACCCCAACAAATCCTCAAAGCATAAACAAGAGCCTCCTCACCACTCATCAAGCTATTAGCCTGAAACCACCCAATAGCATAACCACCCACAATAGGAGCAATAATCCTAACCGCACTAGGTACCGCCATCATAAGCGCGAAACCCTTGCCTCGCACTCCAGGAGGAATACTATCCGACTCCAAAGCGTTCATAGCCGGCATATAAAACAACAACAACTGACTAAACAACTGCCCAACAAACAACCAAACCCAGTTCCGTGCAAACAGAAACAAGGCATGAGTCAAAGCATAGAGAATAGTACTATACCCGATCAACTTGACCCGACCCGAACGATCAGCCACATACCCACCCAACGGGTAAAGAAGCATCCCCGAAACCAACCCAACACCATTAATCAACCCAACCTCAGCAGGAGACCCTCCGAGAGCCAAAACATAGAGACTAAAATACGGGTAAACAATGCTCGTCGTAAAAGACCAGAGAACCCTACAAATCATTAACACACGAAGATTTCCTTTTATGAACCAGAAAGGGTTTCTAGACTCCAACTAATTCAACTCACACCCACATGAACCCATGCCACCGAACACAAAGAAACAAAAATACATACCTTGGCTCATTCGAAGGATACCATAACCATAGTTTTTAAAGGATCTCATTAAACAAAAAGAAGTAAGCCATTAGTATCAAGAAACGAGGCAAAGAAGTACTCAACCACGTAGCGAAAAGATTCATGATTAGAGCTAACAAACTACATGACACACAAGGTAAAACATTCAAACTCCACTCACACACAACCGCGAGAAGAAGAAATGACATCATGAAAACCGATTTAAAAAATGTTTAAATATGAATTATTGATGCGTGTTTCTGTTTATAACTCATACCCCAATGCCCAACACCCACACCGTATCATTAAACAAACCATATATACAATTATTTCAATAAATAAATAACAATGGTGAAGGGCTTGGACGCCAAGAAACAGTCTTTAACTGACCTACTTATAGGCAACTTACTCTTGGAAAAAACCAGCATATCTGATATTGATGTTTCTCCATGCATCGCTGATCCAGATAGAATCAAATTTATGGCAAAAATTGACAGAAACCTCAGCGATATACTACCTATACTATTCCTTTCATTACCTAATTCCCGACTAACAAAAGACCCCCCAATATTGAGCTTCACAGTAAAACAACATAATTTCATGATCGGGGATAATGGAGACCTAGCCGTTACATATGTAAAAGACAAAGAAGAAGTAGATTACATCAACGAAAAAATTACCCAACTAATCAACAAAGGAATCAAATTTAACATTTCAAACAAATTTAATACAGACTCAATGGTCGAGAGAAAGAAGAAATTAACCACGATGACACTCTACGAGTTTTTCCCAAAAACCAATTGCAAAGAATGCGGAGAAGAAACCTGTTTCAATTATGCCGCAAAAATCATGGCAGGAGAAAAAAGCTATGAAAAATGTCCCCATGTCGAGTCAGAATTGATTAAAAATAGAATTATGCCCATTGATTTAAGGTGGAACATATTCTAAACGATTTAGTTTGTTGTAGATTCACAATCTATGCAATATTCTTTCTGTACATTGCTTTGAAACGTTTTTCCACATTCTTTACATGTTATATCGACAAGGTTTGATCTATGTTTACCCGCATTCAATAAATAACCAAAATAAGCAGTACATGCACAGGGTTCATCATTAGATTTTGTATTCAAGCATCCATCATCCTCGCTTTATTCTTTTTTCTGCTCTTTTTCCCTAGTTAGCGCTTCTCTGACAAATCGTTCAACAACACCCTCATATGGGACCTTCCCGTTTACACGAAGCACCCCATTTACAACCATAGAAGGTGACATTAACAGACCGTATTTGTCGATTAAATCAGGGGACATTATATCCAGTTTTTCTACTGACACCTCTATTCCTTCCTCCTCTAGCTTCTCAGCCACCTTACGCGCATTTTCCTCGGCTCGTTTACAGTTAATACACCCGGGGGAAACTCCGATTACTTCGATTTTAACCGCCAAACTAGTTCATAGACAACTTTTCATTAACATATTTAAATATAATCATGAGAGCATAGTATATATGACGGCAAAGAAACAGTCCCCAACAACAACACCATCAACATCATCCTCTAAAGATTGGCACGGTGTCCCCAGAGACACCGTAAAGTGGCATCCCACCATAGAACCTGAACTATGCATAGGATGTGGTATCTGTGTCCTAGGATGTGGACCCGGAGTATTCGAATATAACTATGAGACCAATAAAGCTGAAGTTAAAGAGCCGCTAAAATGCAAAGTCGGCTGTGTGACATGCGAGAATACCTGCCCCACACATGCCATCGGTTTCCCGCCACTCAGTTATCTACATAACATCATCAAAGACGCTGATGTAATACAACACAGCAAAAAAGAAATCGAATCAAAGAAATAACCCCCTTTTTCCATTACCCCACAACATAAACTGAGATAAAAAAATAATTAAAGCGCCTCAGCGATTAACCAGATACCCAATAAGAGCAAACCAGAACCAATAACATAATTCAATAACCCACCAGCCTTAACCAGTTGCTTACTTAACAAATACCTAGTCTGAGAGATCAACAAGCTCAATACGAGAACAGGTAAACTGTGACCAACACCAAAAGCCAACAACTGCAACCCTCCATGAATAGCAGAAGGAGCACTAAACAAAGTCATCATAACCGCAGGTAACACAAGGGCTAATGAACACGGACCAAGCGCCACAGATATGATTAAACCAAACCCAAATGCACCAATATAATCATTTTTCCCACCAATGCGCGACATCAAACTTGATCTTACAATGTTCGAGCCATTAGAGAAAAAACCTGTAACCCCCCGCAGTGATTCAAATCTATCTAACACCTCAAGGGTGTTTAGACCAAGAATCACCATTATTAAACCAGCAAAGATGTAAAACAGTTTACTAGACGCGAGACTAACTGGAATAAGTGATGAAAGAGCGTACCCGAATATAAAGAATACCAGACTCATAGCCAACATATAACTTAATCCTATAAACAGTCCTCGTTTTTTCGTCTGTGTATCTTTTATCGTATATGTAAGGTAAGCAGAAACCAATCCAAGGGAGCAGGGAGAAATAAATGTGGTTAAACCATAAACGAATAAACTTATGTATAGAAACATATTAGCCCCCCAATTGAAGTATCTTCTCGATAATGGCGTCACTGGATAAGGCGTCTTTTATTATATCTGTTACTATTAGGTTTTCATCTAGAAGAAGCACCATCCCGTCTGAAGGCTCATAAGTACTATATTTTTCTACTATATCCAGCTTGTTATCCTGATAATCATTACCCAATATCCAGGAAATATTATACATATCATACAGCTGTGATAGATCGGTGGTATCACAGGTTGATACGAGTACCGTAAAAATAGTTAATTTTTCTTGTCCGCATAGGCTTGTGCAGATTGTTTTTAATTGTTTTAACTGGTTGTCGTTTAGTTCAGTATATTCTCCTGCGCATCCGACAGCCATAAAGTGAACCAGCACAGGTTCACCTTTGTAATCCGATAATATGTATTCTATTCCCCTCAGATCCTCTAATTTAAACACTGGACCCGTTGCCGCTTTAGTGTTGGTTGCACCATTAGACACCGGTTTATCCTCAGATTCAACTCGACCCTGAACAAAAATGTAACCAATAAAGAGTATAATGACAATACCCGCCCCTAATATTATGTATTTTTTATTCACACTCATTCCTACTTCTCCTTTTTACCTCTAATAAGGGTACTTCGCACCGCCTTCTAACTAGACCCCATTCGTTATTCAATATATTGAATCCTCTGTGACCATGATCTAAAACCACTAGGTCCGGATCATTTTCTTTGCAGGCCTTAAGAATCCTTATATCAGGATATCCTCTCGAAATTAAGGTCTTAATCGATAACCCAGGGTTTTCTAATAGTAACTTTCTTTGTTTTTCATTAACCTTTTCGGCATAATACGCGCGATCTATTTGCTCAGCGTAGCTAGGATCATAGATACAGATTTCCAAAACAGAGCAATATGGTACATAGGGTATTGTTGTGTGTATAATTAGTTCTGATATTTTACTGCCTAGAAAAGTGAATGCCGCGGTGATGCCTTGATCCGAGTGCCCATCATAGTTTACTAGTATTCTCAAAAGAGATTAACCCCTGTATAACGTGTATAAACCCTTACTACGTGCTTTTGGTATAGCTTTCCTAGATAGTGCCTCTAGTGAATTCACTATATCCTCTAGTTTCCTTCCCGGTATCCCGATTAAAGCTTCATCATCGGAGAGATCTGTTGCGTCTCTGCAACCATAGCAGCCAAAACACGCGTTCACCTCCCCTGTGCGATAGGGAACAGTAGTTACATCTACGCATGTTGCTTGAAACACCGATGTATCATAGGATAACCGCCCACCGTCTTTATGTATCGCCGCCAAGGATAACCACATTATTTTCTCCGGTTTGTCTTCTATAATTACGAGGTCAGGGTTGAAATCAGCATCCTCTAAAGGAGTAGCGTATACGGCTTGTATCTCGTCTTCTTCTAAGCGGGTCATGTTCTGCATTGTTTTAGCTGCGGCTTTCTTCGACTCAAAAAGACCCATTGTTTTTAACATTCCCCCGTTTCGAATTTTTTCCGGTAAGGGCTTGAATCCTAGTGCTGCTGCTGCGGCTGGACATGTAATATTTGATTCAGTTAAAGTATGGGAAGCTCCATTTTTTGCCTCCATTAAGAGTTGGCAGTATCTCATCTTTTCTAGGTTCTTTTTGGTTTCTGCATCTTTTTTGAATTGTATTGCGACTGGCTCTGATGTAAGTTCTAGTATATTTTTTAATTTTTCAGAGTACACTTTGTTTTTACTGTTCATGACTTTAACCAAGATAACTATACCGCTATTAATATATTTAGTTAATTAAATATATTGTTGATTGATAAGGTTATTATGCAAGAAAATAAATCTTGAGTATGATTTTAATGAAGACGGTTCTTTTTCTGTGCACACATAACTCTGCCCGGAGCCAGATGGCTGAAGCCTACCTGAATAAGCTCTACGGTGACAAGTACGACGCGAAAAGCGCCGGAACACACCCCACAGAGATTAACCCATATGTTGTTAAAGTAATGGCCGAGGAAGCTATTGACCTCAGTGACGCTCGTTCTAAAAGTGTAGAAAAGTATCTTGACAGGAACTTTGATCTAGTGGTCACAGTATGTGATGACGCCAGAGAATCATGCCCTGTTTTTCCAGGAGAGGAGCTTATTCATAAGAGTTTTAGAGACCCTTCAAGCATTAAAGGCTCTAAAGAGGAGATTCTTGTCCAGATACGTGAGATAAGAGACGAGATAAAAGAATGGATAACAGAATATTTCCCGACAAAGGCATAAACAGGAACAACGCTAAACTCTGAATAAAGGAGATTTAGTTAACTTTTTCTTGATCGTACATACTTCATCGCACTTAGAGCAGCCGTCGCACCCATACCCGTAGCTGTAACCACCTGAAACCCGTTACAACAACAATCCCCCGCGGCATAAACTCCTGAAACACTGGTCTCTTGCCCGGCATCAATTAAAATACAACCGTCCATGTCAGTTTCTACACCCAACTCCTCAAATAAGCCAGCCATATTAACTTGCTCCAAAACCACAAAAACTCCAGCAGCATCAACCCTAACACCTGAGTCAAGAACAACATACTCCACAAAATCACCCCCACCAATCTCAACAACTTTAACATCTGGAAGGATTTCCACCTTCCCTTCCTCTATCAGATCCTGTAGTTTAGCTATATCCTCTATGTAGCCCTTCTTCTGAGGTATACCTATAACTTTAGCGGAGGTGCCAGATAAAAGTTCAATATCGTGCACAGCATCTTTACCGGAGCCAATTACTATGACCCTTTTATCTCTAAAGAAAGGCCCATCACAGACCCCACAGTAACTAACCCCGCGACCCTTATACTTCATCTCACCAGGAACATTGAGAACTTCGCGATTCACTCCGGTTGCTATTATAAGACTTATTGATTGATAAACGTCTCCGGAACGAGTTGAGACCATGAAATATTCATTAAATTTAGTTATAGCATAAACAGTCTCAGATTTAATATTGGAGCCAAATCGGGCTGCTTGTTTTTCCATCCTAGTCATTAACTGTTTTCCACTTATCCCTTTTGGGAACCCCGGATAGTTTTCGATCCACTCTGCTTGGCCAGCTTTTCCCCCAATCTGGCTTCCTAATATGAGTGTGCTAATGTTATGTCTAGAAGTATATATTCCAGAAGTTAGCCCCGCTGGGCCCGCGCCTATTATTATAACATCATAAATTATATCCGCCATTCGACAACAAGATATATTAACTATTTTAAAATATTTAAATATAATAATAAATAGGTTAATTAGTTATCTGAGTGTAGTTTTTTTCCAAAAACCTTTCTTCCCCAGCCATTTACCGAAGTAAACGAGGCTCAGCATTACGGGTACTTCCCAGAATAGCCCCATCGTTGTACCGAGAGCTGCTTGGCTATTTAACCCATATAGACTAATCGCGGTTGCAATAGCTATCTCGAAGTGACTTGAGGACCCAATCAAGACACTGGTAATAGCCTCCGGATAAGCGAGCCCAACTAGTCTTGTGACCAAGATATTAAAGCCAACAACCACTGCAAATCCAACTAGTAGAGGAGTTGACATCTTCACCATCAGGTCAGGGTTGTTCAGTAGTACTTCTCCATTCATAGAGAACAAAATGATCAAGGTAGTTAACAGAGCTATTATTGCTATTCGCCCAACCATGGGCCTATAGGTGAACTCAAACCATTCCCGGCCTTTTCTATTGACCAAAATGTTCTGTGAGAGATACCCCAGTGCAAGGGGTAATCCTATGAACACGATCAATGAGATAACAAGTAATCCTCTATCTACATGTATATTCTGAAGACCGGTAAATAGTGCAACCACAGGAGCATACAGGACTAGTATTGTTGCTGTGTTTACGCTTGTGGTGATAACGTTCTGTTCCTGGTTTCCTTCAGCTAGCGATCCCCATACGAGTACCATGGCAGTACAGGGACTGGAGCCAAGTAAAATCGCTGCAACTATCAGTTGCTCATAGCCAGCTAAGAAATATTTCGCAAGAGAGGCTGTAACGAATGGTGCGACTATCCAGTTTGAGAAAAGGGTCAGGATTATGGGTTTGGGGTCTCTTGTTAGTTTTTTGATTTCACCTATCTGTAGATTAAGTAGGGCAGGGTACATCATCAAGAATAGGCAGATGCCTATTGGGACGGATATTCCTCTTATTTGCCATGCGTCAAATGTTTGACCCAGTATTGGAAAATATTGGGATAGGGCTATTCCTATTCCCATGCATACTATTACCCAGACTGCTAGGTATTTTTCGAATTGGCTCAGGTGAGAGTGTTCTTCTGACATTGTGATTACACCCCTAAATCATATAAACAAATTTAAATCTATTTATTTTATGTTCGGGTGATGAGGACATCAACAGGAGAGTTATTAGCTATCTCGTGACTTACACTACCCAGTAAAAGAGACGCAGCTTCCCCCATGCCTCGGCTTCCAACGATAATTAACTCCGCGTCACGTTTTTCTGCAATCCCTAATAATTCATCATCAACGTCGGTATTTCTCGCAGAGATTGTTTCTACATTGATTTCTTCTGAAAAATACTTCTTGGCCTCTTCAAGCAAGGTTAGACTATAAGACTTGGTCACTAATTCTCTATAGACGTTTGCCACTATGACTTTTGAGTTATTTTGGAGCGCAACCTTATCAGCTTTTTCTAACGCTTTTTTAGAGTGATCTGAACCATCATATCCTACGAGTATTATCTTCCACATGACGTTTTGATTAAAAACAGCCACATCATATAAACATTTTTAAAAACGTTTATGCATTGTTCCTTGAGAATAAACAAATGAGTTCACCTAAAGAACAGTTGATCACTGTACTGAAAACCCATTTCTGCGATCTTAATAATACCACAGAACTTGAATCCAAGTTAGAAAAAGCATCAGATAAATATTTCCAGGACAAAAAACTGGCAAAATACGTCAAGATATTTGAGAGTTTATCGGACGAAAAAAGACTAAAAATATTACACCTACTCACCTTCCGAGAAATGTGTAACTGTGAACTCACCGCTGCAACAAAGTCAACCCAACCAAACCTCTCATACCATATTAAGAAACTTGAGAACGCGGGATTGGTTAAAAAAAGACGTGAAGGTAAATACATCTATTACTCACTGGAAGAAACATTGAAACGTGAATTACTTGAAATAATTGGAATAAAAATCTAAAAAAGTAGTTAAGACGAGGACACAGATAAGGAGAAGCATATCATGGCTCTTACCAAGGATATATAGATCAGATATTGTATGTTGTCTTTAGTCCCTTATGGATTATATCTATAAAAACTGGAGAAATAGATATTTTTCATTTTCTCTGATTAGAGATATTCCCCTAGTTGTAGCCAGTACCATCTCTTATATTCGAGGACCCATGTTGCTGGTGGCCTGTTGAATCATATAGGCTACCAGTACAAGCATAGGTACCTAGATCATCCAAACACAGTAAGCATTATCAAAAACAGCAACACCATTTAACTCAGACCCAGATTTGACAAAGTACCATAACATATACCAGAAGATCCTAGACGCACAGAAAACACTAGAAAAAATAACACACATCACCCCATTAATCCACTCAAATACCTTCAGCCAGATGACAAAAGGCAACATATACCTAAAACAAGAAAACCATCAAAGAAAACAAAACAGAAGTAAAAATCATAGGAGTCGAAACGGAAACCGC
>CAZLHA010000047.1:0-15103 GCA_964559155.1 uncultured Candidatus Bathyarchaeia archaeon
CTGGAGATTACTTGGTTACCATGCAGGCAATAAGTGATCAACTGGAGTCGGATGAGACCGAGATAAGGATCACTGCACAGGCATCTAATACTTGGGGATATATTGGAGTGGGTCTTGCGGTGATGGCTGTAGTTGGAGCTGGGCTGCTTTTTAAGAGATTTAAACGGAGATGAAGTAAATGGAAGAAAATATAGTTGAAACAATTGGGCTTACCAAGATGTATGGCAACTTAGCTGCGGTCAATCAGTTAGACATGGAGGTGAAAAAAGGCGAGATATTTGGCTTTCTAGGCCCGAACGGGGCTGGGAAGACAACAACAGTACTGATGCTTATGGGGTTATCGGTGCCAAGCTCCGGCACAGCCAGGGTAGCGGGGTTTGACATTATTGAGCAGAGCCGAGAGGTAAGAACCGCTGCCAGTATCCTACCCGAGTATAGTAGTCTATATGGGGACTTGACGGCTTTTGATAATCTGGACTATATTGGACGATTAAATGATATGCCCAGAGAAGAGCGGGAGAAAAGGATACCTGATGTATTAGAGATCGTTGGAATGAGTGACTGGCTGGAGAATAAGTACGAGACCTTCAGCCGTGGAATGAAGCAGCGAGTCGGAATAGCGTCAACGATGATGAAGAATCCCCAGATAATTTTCCTTGATGAACCTACCTTAGGCCTGGACCCTGTTGGCACCATGGAGATCAGGGAGCTGATTCTCAACCTCAAGAACAGGGAGGGGTTAACCGTGGTGATGACCAGCCATCTTCTGAACGAGGTAAAAATGACGTGTGATAGGATTGGGATAATTAACAGAGGTAAGCTTGTGCTTATGAAAAACATGTCTAACCTAAACAACGTAATGACTGGCGCAGAAGATAGAAGAGTCGAGTTTAAACTAACCGAGATAACCCCAGAGCTTGTAACTAGTATCGAGAGCCTAGAAGGCGTAAAGTCTGTTACTCAGGAGAAAGGGAGAATGTACGTGTATAACAACATTGAAAGCGACATACATGTGTCGCGTACTATCGTGGAGCATGGCTCGACCATCCTCTTGATGAAGCCGAGAGAATATACCTTGGAGGAGATATTAATGAAATACTATCAACAGGAGGATGAGTAGAATGGCTGGAACATTTACCATCGCGGAAAAGGAGATGAGGGATCAATTTGGCAGCAAACGTTTCCTAATTTTATTCGGGTTCATGATCCTGTTATCTGGACTGGCCGCGTACCAGGGCGTTGATTTCATCAAAGACAATACAGATGCAACTTTTCTATACCTCTTCAGCGGCTCCCGGATGAGCTTTAGCTTCATCCAGATAATGGTGCTATTCGGACCAATTCTGGGGATGGCCATGGGCTTCGACTCAGTTAACAAGGAAAGAACCACCGGAACACTATCAATGCTTCTAGGTCAACCAATATATAGAGACTCTGTCATCAACGGTAAATTCCTCGCAGGGGCCATATCTCTCGCAGTTCTTGGAGTGGGCACAATCGCCATAACTATAGGCTTATCGATTCCTATGCTGGGATATGGGCCATCTGGTTCTGAGGCGGTAAAACTAGTCACGTTTGCTCTACTAACGGTGTTGTATCTGATCTTTTGGTTGAGTCTGGGTATGTTATTCTCGGTCATCGCCAAGAAAACAACAACATCCATACTAGCATCAATATCCACATGGATGTTTTTCTCAATAGTCTTATCCATTCTTGCTAGCGCAATTGCGAACATCATGATCCCTCTACCAGGAGGCGACTTTATGACTGGAGGTCAAAAAGGTGGAGGTATCCAGATATCTGAAGAATTTAAGGAAGCCATGACCCAGAGAAACGCCCTGATCGACAGGATAACTCGACTAAGTCCTACGGAACTTTATGAGAACACAGCAAATGCCGTGCTAGGGCTGAGGAGTGAATTTGAGAGAATGACACGGGAGTTTGTGAGAACCACGTCTTTGGGAGAAGCTTTAGCTGCTAATTGGGCTAATATTGCTGCCTTATCGGTTGGGATTGTCATTTTCTTCGTGGCGTCCTATATTTTGTTCCTGAGGACCGAGATTAGGCCAGGAGACTAGTCCTATTTAACACTCAAAACACTTTGTTTTCTATGCTTTTAAATTGGTTTGAGTAACATCGCGTTAAATCTAATTTACAATACATGGTAGACTACCTTCAAGATGTTAGACAAGCGACGTATCGAGCACCGAATCTGTGAAAGTCATGGAAAAAGCCACAGAATCAACAAGACTCCTGAAAACATGTAACATGAAACTGAGGCCTATTGGAAAAAGAGATTCCCAAGTGGAAGAAAAAGTGATGAGGTAAAGGGGTTCATCAATTGAGCTGGTAAATAGTACTTGGAAAAAATAGCCTAGCTAAGGAATATACCTAGACTGCTTGATTAAGCAATTTTGGGAAAGATCACTTTTGAATACGTAGATGAAGTCATTTCTTACCAAGTGAGGGAGTTTTCCTCATATTCTTCTGGTGCTAGTCTAGTGGATGGTGTTTATCTGGGGACGAGTAGTGATATATTGTTGTCGGGGTCTGGTTCTCGCTTCATTCCTGCATCGTTGAATTTGAGTATGCATATCTCAGCTAGGTAGAGAACGATGCTATCATGTTCTAGGTGCCCGATATATGTTTCATCCTCTCTGCACCCTACATCTATATGAAGATGTGGTTCATAGTCTACTATATGGCCGCTGATTGATCCTATTTCCACGGGTTCCTCTATTACATAGTATTTGCTCATAGGTGGGAAACTGTTCTCGTTGACGTAGTGGAGGTGGGTTCGTTTCAGGGTTCCTATGCCTGATATTACTGCTCCGTGTTTGATGTCGTGTTTTTTAGCTGCCTCCTTGATGGATTCCAGTAGCTTTTCATTGGGACCTAGTCCTATGATTATTACCTCGAAGGGTCCGTTGCTGTGAAAGGTGTTCATACTTATCTGTATGTTTACCGTGTTTTAGGTTCATCGATAACAATAACTGGTGATTGTCTCAGTAAAGTTGTTATGTTCTGAATGCTTTTCATATTTGATTGGTAGAGTGAGTATAGAAATAAAATGAATGATAATAAAAGCACGGCTGGACTACGTACATACTCTGTAAAAGTTACACGCCAAGATGAAGCATATGCTAAGGCCTCATCTCACGATCATACACTAAATTTAGGTGTACGACGCGGTGACTCAACCGCTGGCTTTAACGCAACTGAGACTTTGTTAGCGGCTCTAGGTGGGTGTCTTATAACTAACGTTGTGGCTTTTTCCGAAAAGATGCGTTTAACCGTGGACAATATACATGTTGAGATAGATGGGGATCGCCGTGATGATCCTCCTGCTCTTATTAATGTTCGATACCGTCTGTTTTTAGATAGCCCTGAATCACCTGAAAAATTGACTAAGCTTCATGAATTAGCTATTCAATGGGGTACTGTGACCAATACCCTGATTAACGGTGTATCTGTCAACGGAGAATTGAGGTTAACATAACCACGCGCCCAAGAGCAATATACGGGCATAGTCGGCTATACCTTAAACTAAAACATAGACTGGATCATTATCAGGGAGCCTATTGGTATCTTCTTAACTCTACAATTTTTAGTGTAAAGATTAAGCTTAATCGATGATGTATATTTACGTTTTTACGGAATTGTTGTCGTAAAATAAGTTAAAACAATGATATTTTCTGATTTTTTAATCTGAACAAGCACGTACAGGATGTTTAATCCTTATAATAAAAGCTAGTAATGAACATTTTTATGGGTTTTTCGGTCTCGTCTAATGGTTCTTCGGATAGGCACGAATCAAGGTTATTATTTTTATCTGGTTATTGATGTAGGCACTGTGAAAAGCATAATCATACTACCAACTAAGGTTATGATGATTAAAACGAAAACGCTTTCAGGGCTAGTGCTCTCCCAAAGGTAGCCACAGATTAAAGGAGAGATAATGCTCACGAGGCCTCTAAAGAAACCCATTAATCCTAACCAGCTGCCCAAGTATTTCTTTGGTACAAGGTCAATAGATATGGCAAGCTGAGATACGCCTATAATCATGTTGAATCCACTCAAGAAACCAGATAGTAAGAGGGTAAAACTATTTGAGGAAAAGATAAGCAGGATGTATGAAAGTATCACTAGGGATAATCCAATTGTCATCACCTTTTTTCTGCCTCTAGTATCTGCTATGTGTCCGAGAGGAATGAGTAGAAATACAAACACTATAGTGGATGCTGTACTCATTCCACCTATAATGAATTGGTTTGCACCTTTAATCTCGGCTGCATAAAGAGGAGTATAGAAGGCAACCTGCCACCAGAATGATCCTAACATTATCATGACTAGCCACCTTTTGATCATGGTTCCTTCTTTGAAGATATTTGAGATATTGCTAAGTATCCCCGTTTTTTCTTCAACTAGGTGACTTTTCGGGTTGGTGAACCTTGTCCAGATTATTAGAAAAGAGGCGCCTAGCCCCGCTGTCTGTATCCAGAACAATGGCCGTATACCAACCGCGTTCATTCCCCCAAAAAGGGTGATTAATGATGCACCAATTAAGGGGGCAAAAAGTTGGGGGAAAAATGAAACCGTGTCACATATTCCCATTCCTGTTACTCTTTCCTCTAATGCTAGTGTCGAGCCACACACCATTGGACAAGAGGTGTTGTCTAAGATGAAAGAAATTGCGTAAAGTATCAAACCCGCTGCTGCTAACTCCCAGGTGTAAGAAAAACTGAAAACGATTGCGCTAAGAATATAGACTGTCAGAGTTAGCATTAGAACCCGTTTTATTCCAAACTTGTCCGCCAATATGCCCGTGGGTATGCTTAACAATGTGTAAATCAAGCCATTGAAGCTGTTTAGGTATCCAAGAATTAAGGGGGATGCCCCTAGGCTAGACATATATATTGGTATATACTGATATGTTAGATTCGTGGAGAGGTTTTTGAAGAGATTCCTCCAAATATTGATTTTGAATGGGTTTTCTTGTCGCTGCAGAAAGCTTGCCCACTGTCTTAAAAAGGCAAATCTATTCTTTTCTTCTCGGCTCAAAGAGATCTTCCCCCGTTTTATTCATGGTAACGAACCGCAGCATCCGCTGTTATTTTGAAAATACGACGTAGTTAATTTTTATTTTCCTTGAAACTAGCATATTGTAACTTTTGACCAGCATTCATGATTTCTTCGTAGTTTACCTTTTTTAAAGGTGGATGAATTTAAAGCCTCTGCCAACTCATCGGCTTTTACTATCATCGAGTCTTTTTTGCTTTACATTAGTTTAGACTTCTTTAACCTTCCCATTGAGATATAAACATATATAAATCTATCTTATAATATTCTTAGTAGTGATTTACCATAAACCCTGAGAAAAAGAAGGCTCTTGAAAAAACCCTAGAGATCCATCACTGCGACTTAGACAACCCAAATCAGTTTGAGAGTGAGCTGAAAATTAACGCAGACGCATACCTCAAAGAATTCGAGTTCAAAAAACACTCGAATGTTTTCAACGCCATCGGCGAAGAGAAACGCCTAAAAATACTGATGCTGCTGCAACTCCGGGAAATGTGCAACTGCGAGTTAACCGCAGCCCTAGGATTAAATCAGCCAAACCTCACATATCACGTCAAAAAACTTGAGAACGTCGGGCTTATAGATAGTAGAAAACAGGGTAAGTACATATACTATGCTTTTAAAGACAAATCATTAGCAGAGCACGTTAAAAATATCCTCTCATAAAAAGTTATAGGTTGTGTTTCTTTCTTAGCTCTCTAAGCATGCTTTTAAGGTCTTTTCTCGACGGAAAGCTTATGGCCTCCACGGGGCACCTAGACCTACACGACTCACAGCTAACCAGGCAGTCATACGGTCTGGCAACCACTACTTTGTCTCCCTGTTTATCATATACATTGTCGTGGCAGAAATCGACGCATACGTCGCATGCTGTACACTTGTCATAGTCTATGGTAGGGTACCATTCGATCTCCTTTCTCGGTACCCCCATATACGTTTCGTCGGTCAACTAGAACCCGTTCCAGTGTTTCCTGGCTCAGTTTTCTTTTGCTTTGCTTGAAGAGCCCTAAGCATGTCTCTTAGCTCTCTTTTGGAGGGGAAGCTTATAGCTCCTGTCGGACACCGTGGGACACAAGACTGGCTCGGAACATTACAGTTGTATGGATCTACCACTACAGCTTTTCCGTCTCGTTTTTCAAAGACTTTCATGTGGCAGTAATCAACACAGAAGTAATCACATGTGGAGGGGTCGCACTTTTCAGGATCTATTGTCGGGTACCACTCTATCTCCTTTCTTGGTAGTCCATATGGTTCAGGAGGTGTAGCGAGCTTCTCTCCATGATAACGCTCGTTTTGAAGATACTTCTCGTCCACTTATTCTCCCACCACTTTCTCTACGGCTTCCTCAACCTTTTTCATAGCTACCTCGGTTTCCATGTCTCGTAGATCCAACATGATTGCTTGTTCGTTAATATCAATACCTTTTTCTTCAAAGGCGTCACGGAACATTTTCACCTGCATCCTGGGGTCACAGCCTCCGATGATGAATTTGCGGTCGTCGCCTTCTCTTAGGTAGTCCCTCCAGAAGTAATCTCCATCGGTAACACAGAGCTGTGGGTGCACTATGGCGTATTCAACATCTAGGACATTACGTACATAGTTGATGAGCTTCCAAAGTTCCATTTTTGCGAATCCGGGGCATTCCCCGGTGCAATAGCACATGACAAATCTTGGTAGGTTATCTTCATTCATTCGTTTTCACCTAGTGATACATGGTATCAATTAACAAATTTAAATATTCCCATATATGTATCTATTTATATATTTTAGAGGGTTTTGATTAACCCTTTGTTTTTACCTGTTTCACCACTTTCACACACATCAACACTAGTGAAAACTGCAGCTATCATGGAAGACAAACAATTTCCCAGGGGGTCTAGTAACCCTAGGAGAAACTAGAGACTTTACAGGGACCCCCCTATGAGGGTTAGATTAATTATTTGTAAGAGTTGAATAAATAGATCTATAGTAAGGTAAAACGATTTACTACTATAACCATACACTGAATGGTTCAACTACATCAGCTACAGCTATTAAATCTCTAATATTTGATTTCATTTTATTTCCGTAAGCTCTAGACGATTTCTTATATGCACATAGTGTCGAACCGCCTTGTTTCATCCTGATAGCTTTCTTAGAGTAAAAATCAGAGTAATTCCACAAATTTATTCTATAATCTACTCGTCTAAGATTCTCTATAACTAATGCCCATGGTCTACTACCCGTACTAACACGAATCGAGTCAGGAATCGGGTTATAAGATCCTTCCCTAAAAAGTAGCTGATTTAATTTTATATATATTAATCCGAAATGCGAAATAGTTTTAACTTATCCTTATTTATTGATGGATGGGTTGACGGTGGAGTTGATTCATGACAAATGTGTTGTATTTCCCGTCTTCCTACTATCATAATAAAGGATTAGGGACATTAGATGGAAGGAAAAGGACAATTACCACCACAAGTTCAGGAAAGATTACAGCGGCTTCAGAGCCACCAGAACACATTGCAGCAGTTGTTACAACAAAAACAACGTATTGAGGGTGAGTTGATGGAATCCGAGAAGGCTTTAGAAACCTTGAAGGATGTCTCATCTGATCAAAAGGTGTACAAGTCAGTAGGCGCTGTTCTTGTTGAGAAGACTAGGGATGATGTTGTGGAAGATCTTGAAGAAAGGAAAGATTTTCTCAACATGAGAATGAAGGTTATTAAAAAACAAGAGGATAAAACAAGAGAAAAAATGACCGATATTCAGGAAGCTCTACAGAAAGAACTAGGTCTCCCCAATCAATAATCAAGTAAATTTTCTTTAACTCAATAATGTGGTTGTTACGTTGCAAAAACCAAGTCTGATTGAAAATATTGGGGAATCAGTATTAGTTCTTGGGCATCATAACGCTGACCCTGATGCCATTGGGGCAGCCGCGGGAGTAAAAGAGTTGATATCTCATCTCAAACCACAAACCATGGTACAAATCGTTATGCCAAAGGATATCAGCAAGATTTCACAAACACTAATAAACGAACTGGGTTTGGAGGTTTTTGAGGAGGCTACACTAGAACCTGATTCACTTGTTATTGTTGATTCGGGTGGATTAAACCAGCTTGGATCTTGGGACTCTGCTATTCTAAAAAAGGATTTTGTTATTACGCTCATCGATCACCATGTATTAGATGTTAATCTTGTTAAACTAGTGGACTTGTTAATTCATAATGAAAATGCCAGCTCTACATGTGAACTGGTTTATAATCTATTTGTAAACTATGGTGTAAATCCCTCAGTAGAGACATCGAAAGCCCTTCTAGCTGGGTTAATGTTTGATACAAAGTTTTTCTCAATTGGAGATAGAAGAGCATTTGAAACAGCATCTAAACTATTGGGTAATATAGGGGATGTGTCGGAGGTTAGATCCTTGTTGAACGTAGAGCAAGATATCTCCGAGAAGATTGCACGTATTAAAACCGCTCAGAGATCAACGATTCATCTATTAAATGAGTGGCTTATTGTTATTAGCAAAATAGGTTCATTTCAAGCTTCTGGAGCCAGAGCACTTGTTTCACTTGGCGCTGATCTTGCTATTGTTTCAGGATCCAATTTAGAAGGGCTTCGAGGTAGTCTGCGTTCTACTCATCATTTCAACAATGAAACAGGCATTCATCTCGGAGAAATTCTTCAAGAACTAAGTACTGGGTTAGATGGAACGGGGAGTGGTCATCCCACAGCCGCAGGATACAATGGACCGATATCCTTTGATGAGTTCAATGAGGCTATCTTAGGAAAACTTAAAGAAAAAATAGATTAAACCTCAAATCATAGATATTATAGAGTAAACTATATTATAGTTAAGTTAGTTCATTAACGAGTTTAGGGGACACGCCTTGGGACTGATCGAGATAAAAAACCTTACCTACACATACCCACAGGCAGACACCCCTGCCTTGAAAAAAATAAACTTGACTATCGACCAAGGCGAATTCATACTATTAACTGGCCCAAGTGGCTGTGGGAAGACAACCTTCTGTAGGACTCTAAATGGATTGATCCCAAACTTTTACAACGGTAAAATGGAGGGAAAAGTTATCATAAATGGTCTGAATACCGCTGATCATACTACTACTGAGCTAGCTCAGCATGTTGGCTTGATCTTCCAGAACCCAGATAATCAAATATTCGCTTTGACCGTCGAGAAGGACTTAGCTTTTGGGCTGGAAAATCTTGGAAAATCTAAACAGGAAATGTACAAGGAGATTAACTGGGCTGCAGATGTAACCGGTATACAGCACCTCCGTCAACGAGCCACACATGAATTATCAGGGGGGCAAAAACAGAGACTCACCATCGCTTCTGTACTGGCTATGCATCCTATGATAGTGGTAATGGATGAACCCACTTCCTTTCTTGACCCTGTTGGAGCAGAACACATATTCACAGTACTGGATCAACTGAACAAGGAACTGAATATAACCGTAATAATCATTGAACATAGGATAGACATCGCATCGAAATACGTTGATAGAATTATTGTTTTTGATGAAGGCGAGATACGTAGTGACGGGGACCCGATTACCGTTTTGTCGGATGAGGACACACGTCTTCTAGGCGTGGGGATCCCACGAATATTAACACTAGCCTCACGCTTCAAAGACATGAATAACTTTAACCCTCTTCCTGTTACGGCTGAACAATTCTATCAATCAATAATCAATAACTTACCTCCGAGAAATACCGTAACCAAAAAATTACAAAAAGAATTTTTCGAAATATCAGGAGAACATCATCATAAGCCCTTGATAGAAACACGTAAACTGAGTTTCACTTACCCTGGTAACGTACAGGCACTAAAAGAAGTGGATCTCACGATAAACGCCGGTGACTACGTGGCAATAATGGGGGAAAATGGGGCAGGGAAAACAACTTTAGTCAAACATTTTAATGGATTGTTGAGACCAGAAGAAGGGGAAGTATTTTTCGATGGAAAAAACATCGCGAATAAGAGCGTAGCTCAACTAGCTAGGAAAATTGGTTTAGTCTTCCAGAATCCAGATGATCAATTATTCGAGGAAACCGTAGAAAAAGAGATCAGTTTTGCATTGCATAACTTTGGGATTAAAGAGTCTCTTATCAATAAACGTGTAAACTGGGCTCTTAATCTTCTTGATATACAGAAGTACAAAGATAAAAGCCCATTCACTTTAAGCGGTGGTGAGAGAAAAAGAGTCGCACTTGCATCAGTACTTGCATGGGATCCAGATGTCCTTGTACTTGATGAACCCACTATTGGTCAAGACTATGGACAAAAAGAGAAACTACGTCACTTCCTAATGCAGCTAAGAACCCAAGGAAAAACAGTAGTTATCGTCACACATGATGTGGAGTTCGTGGCTGAAAGCCAACCACGCATCGTGTTGATGACTGGAGGAAGAGTCGTAAAAGAGGGAACTACCAAAGATATAATGATGAATAAAAAAGCTCTGGAACTATGTAGTGTCGCTCAGCCTGAGATCACTCGTTTATTTTCCAAACTATGTGAACACGGCTTCCCCGAAGATGTTGTAGATATAGATGAAGCCTATGATATATTGTACAGGAGATTGAGGGGGTCCTCAAAATGAGTCTATTAGAGAGTCTTCGATTCAGTCGTGGAGATACGATTATCCACAATATGGATCCCAGGGTAAAGTTTCTCCTAACTCTGATATTTTTCAGCGTCTCAGTAATGTTCCTAGACATTGTTCCCCTGTTTCTAGTTTTCATCGTTCAGATTCCTCTAGTTATTATAGCCAAAGTATTCAACGAGTGGTTAAAGAGCATAAAAGGCGCTGGTTTTATTGCATTATTTATCTTTGTCACCAATATGATTAGCTTTTACTATTTTAGAAGTGGAGCGCTAACTTGGGATCTTGTAGAGTACAGCATAGCGTTAACTATGAGATTCATTGTACTAGTAACAAGTTTCAGCCTATTCTTTATTACCACATCCCCCGATAAGCTCAGTTTAGCACTGGAGAAAGCAAGAATACCCTACGAGTTTAACTTCGCATTTATTACTGCTATCCGTTTTGTACCTGTTTTAGCTGATGAAGCCCAGACCATAATGGATGCCCAAAGATCCAGAGGATTAGAATTGGACAAGGGAAATTTCTTGACCCGGATAAAAAACTATATTCCCATTCTACTGCCTTTGATTATTAACAGTATTAGACGTAGCCTTGAACTAGCTGAGGCGATGGAGTCTAGAGCGTTTGGGGCAACGAATGATCGTACTAACCTATACGAGCTGGAGATGAATAATCTGGATTATGTTGTCCTATTTGTATCAATCATATTACTTGTTTTAGCTATATACGCTAGAGTTTATCTTCCAAGTTTCCCTAATTTACTTGGATCAGGACCTGTTTTTAAATAACTCACCTCAGTAATTACAAAAGACTATGTTTATATGCGAGCAATTAGCATACAGAACGAGTAATGACCATAAATACATTCAATTGTTACTACCCTACTGAAGTGGGGTTGAGAACTGTATTTAGGATAAATTATGATTTAATTGGTGAATTATATGGAGCCTAGAAAAGTCCAAAAAGTTGGATACTCGACTCTATCTGTTTCTCTCCCCATGAACTGGGCAAAGAAAACAGGTGTCAAAAAAGGTGACGTTCTATTTCTATCAGAAGAAAACGATGGAGCACTGAGAGTCACTCCGGAACCCAAGCAGAATGAAGATAAAAGCATATACGTTGTAAATGTCGATAAATGTGATACTGCTAAAGTATTAGCCAGGGTCATTGTCGGAAACTATGTGCTTGGAAGAAATCTAATCCGGGTTGAGTCCGAGCGTCGTTTGATGAGAGAGCAAATAGAATCAATACGAGAGGTAACCCAAAAACTTCTTGGAATAGGTATTATAGAGGAAAGTGACAGACACTTATTGCTCCAATGCAGCGTCAACCCAAAGAATTTTCCCATTGAAACAGTCATACGCCGTCTTTATGTAATTACCAGTATTATGTTCAAGGAGAGTATGGACGCCCTAATTGACCGAGATATGGAATTAGCAAAAGATGCCATAGCAAGGGAGCATGAAGCAGACACTATTTTCTGGCTACTAACCAGGTTACTCTCTTCCGCACAACAATCAAGGTCAGTCAGTGAAGCTATTGGAATCGTTGAACCCATGGAGGTCGTAGATAATAACCTTGTAGGATGGTACCTTGAAATGATTGGGGATAGGCTATACGCGATTGCAAAGAACGTGTTAGCTATAGAAGAGTTAAGAGAAGATGAAGACGAAGAACTCTTTGAGAGACTAACTCAGATAGGCTTAGTGGTTTTCACCATGTTTGATCAAGCCATGAAGAGCATGTTTGAAAACGATATACAGCTATCCAGTGATGCCGTAGACCTTTATGAAGCAGTTGGACGAGAAGAAGACATGTTGTTAAAAGAGTTTCAGGAACACCATGACTCAGAACTCGCAGCCTATGTCAATGAGATCTCATGGGACCTGAGAATAATCGCCGAATACAGTACCGCTATCGCAACTATAAGCATAGACAATGTATTATGGAGCGAGAATGAGATCTGTACCGTAATCGAGCCAGAGGAAGAGAAAGAAGACGAAGAATAATTTACACCTTTTCAAAAACTACAATAACTAGATCCACCTTTTCTTTGCCATGAATTTTAACCGGGTTTATTCAGAGATAGATGAAAAAAGGGACAGATCGATAAAACGTCTAAGAGAACTAGTGAAGCTTTATCCAAAGGGTGAGAAAGAACTACAAGATAAAATAGCTCAATTTTTCGAGAAAATAGGTTGCGAAGTAGAATACTTAGAACTCTTACCAACCACAATACAGCTAAACAAAGAGTTTGCAGTAGAAGAAGCAATCGACATGACTAAACGAATCCATATTATCGGTAAGATTAAGGGAACCGGAGAAGGGAAAAGTATAATGTTAATTACCCATCCTGACGCAGACCCAATAAACCCTGAAGGTTGGAGTATTCCACTCCATGAAGGAGTAATTGATGATAAAAGACTATATGGCTGGGCAGTTGCAGACGATCTAACAGGCATATGTACGATGATTGAAGCAGTACAAGCGTTAAATAATGTGGGATATAAACCCCGTGGTGATATTTATCTTTTAAGCGCCTCTGCCAAGAGAAATGCTTGGGGGATAGCAGCTCTATTACGAAAGGGTTACAGTGCTGATGCGGCTTTGTATCTTCACCCGGCGGAATCTGAACTAGGGTTAAAGGAGATAAAGACCATGACCTCGGGTTTATTAAAATTCAGGATAACTATTGAGGGAGTAAAGCCTCCTAAAACAGAGTTTGTTCAAGTAACTTTCAATCATCTCGGTGTTAATCCCATTGATAAGGCGTTATATGTGATAGATGCATTAAAGAGACTCAACGAGGAACGAGTTAGAACCATTAGATATGAACCACTTAACAAGGAAGTGGGAAGAGGTACAAATTTACTAATCACATATATTAACGCAGGTGAACCAAACAATCTTACCAATATACCCTCAACGTGCACGATAGGCGTTGGATTAACCTTTCCACCCCATGAAGATATTGATGAACTTGTGGAGAAGATCGAAGACTTTATCTCAAAAACCTCAGAAGCGGACCCATGGTTAAATGAACACCCGTTGAGACTTGATTGGATTCAGGGAACCCAAGGAGTTGAGATACCGTTAGATCTACCAATTGTTGAGATAGTGAGTGACGCTATAGAGGATGTTACAGGCGAAAGACCATTTAGTAACCCCCTTTATTCTAAAAGCGATCTGAGAACTCCAGTTTTGATTAGCGATATCCCTAACGTGGGTTATGGTCCATTGGCTGGCGATCTATCCACAACAGGTGGTTACGAGGAATGGGTTGACATAGACGACTATATTAGTGGGATTAAGGTTACTGCCCGTATCATAATGGACTGGTGTAGTTAATGTCTGCCTTCACTGTATTTATCTCAAGACGATGTAATTATCTAAGCCTTTACCCTATATAGTAGCTATGATAAATTGAATCTGAACGTACATTTAAGAAAGGGTTTAAAAGAGTCCTGCTTCTGTCTATATCAAATTAGAATAAAGGGACTAGATCTTTATGCCACGATTCAAGCAAACCGAAGAAATACTCAAACTAATGCATAACAAGGAGAGGGTCCGCAATATTGGTATCATTGCCCACATTGATCACGGTAAGACTACCATGAGTGACAGCCTCCTTGCAATGGCTGGCTTAATGGCCCCTACAAGAGCCGGAGAAGCCAGAGCCCTCGACTTTTTAGAAGAGGAGCAGAGAAGAGGGATTACAATCAAGACAGCGAACATAAGCCTCCTATACGAGGAAAAAGGAGAACAGTATGTTATCAACCTCATAGATACACCTGGCCACGTTGATTTCAGTGGAAAGGTTACACGTGCTATGAGGGCCTTAGATGGCTGTGTACTATTGGTTGACGCAGTCGAAGAATTCCAGATCATGACCGAGGTCAGACTCAGGGTAGCTCTAGACGAGCATGTTAAACCAGTCTGTTATATCAACAAGTTCGATAGGCTCATCAAAGAGCTGAAGATGGATCCTGATGCCATACAAGAGAAACTTTTAAGGATAATCAGAAAATTCAACGAAATAGTTCAAACATACGGATCACCGGAGATCCGAAATAAATGGACCGTTAACGCTGGAGATGGCGAAGTAGCTTTCGGCTCAGCACTAGACCGTTGGGGGTTCACATTACCCATGTTAGCGGAAAGAGGGTTGACTCTCCCCAAGATTATTGAGATGTACAAGAATGATGAGCTTGAGACACTTCAGGAGATGTTGCCACTGAGTGAAGCTATTCTAGGTATGGCGGTTCATAAGGTACCAAACCCAGATCAGCATCAACCTGAGAGGATCAAGAAAATATGGAAGGGTGACCCTGAAAGTAGGATGGGTAAGAGTATGATGGCTGTTTCCGGCCTTTCGCGGCGGGCCGACTGTTGTGGCTCGATCTCCG
>CAZLHA010000048.1:0-15009 GCA_964559155.1 uncultured Candidatus Bathyarchaeia archaeon
GCTTATGGCGTCCAGCCCGCGGCTTAGAGTAGTGGGCGTACACGGCATAGGATGTGACCATGTTGACATAAACGCCGCAAAAGAACTAGGTAAAATCGTGTGTAATACCCCAGATGCCTTAACAGTTACAGTAGCAGAAATGGCTATGGCTATGACGCTGACTCTTCTCAGGAACATTGTTTCTGCGGATAAAGCCGTGCGTAAAGGAGCGTGGCATCGTAAATACAGTGACCTCATAGGGGATGAGCTAGCAGGCAAAGAAGTGGGTATCATCGGTCTTGGAAGAATAGGGGAAGCCACCGCTATGAGGATGCAGGCCTTCGATGCATCAGTATCATACTGGAGTAGGACACGAAAACCTAGGAAAGAAAAGAAATACGGATACAAGTGGAAGGAACTAAACGCATTACTAATGGACTCGGATATCATCAGCCTCCACATACCATCCACATCCGAGACCAGACACCTCATTGATAAAGAAAAAATCAGCAAAATGAAACAAGGAGCATATCTTATTAACACGGCGAGGGGAAAAGTGATAGATCAGAAAGCCCTTGTCAAGGCGCTGGAGACGGGTAAGATCAAGGCTGCCGCATTGGACGTTTTCGAGGATGAGCCACTACCAATGGACAGCCCATTATGTGGGAGGGATAACGTTATCCTTACACCACATCTAGGGGCAAGTAATCTTGAGGGAATGCAACGTATGGCATTACAGGTAGCCAAAGGAGCACTCAAATCCATAAAAGGAGAAGAGCCAGAGAACCGATTAGCGTAACGAGGGGGAGATGATACCAAATTCCCTTTGAATCAAATCCTTCTTTAAGAAAACAACCCCTAAAATAGATTATTTCTTAGCTAGATCTACGCGAAAACGAATCTTAATCAACACACAAACAATGAGATATATTTAATCAAAGAAACCGTGTCCAGTTACACCAGATTTGTAATAACACATCAAGATACAATATAGAATGCTCAAGAAAACAGGGATACACCTATTGCTAACACCATTAATAATAATACTATTAATCCACAGCGTACTCCCTAAGCCACCTTTAAAACAAATTGAGACAGTAAACCCCATTAAACGGGAAAAAACACTTGTTGGGATCTACTTTTACACATGGTTCGGAAACCAAGATGGAAGCCCAGGCTCAAGACACTGGGATAACACCCCAGACACCCCGATAATCGGTCGATACAGCAGCCACAATGAAACAGTCATAGACTGGCAACTAGACATGATACAAAAACTAGATATCAACTTCCTATTTCTATCATGGGGGGGAGAAGACAGCTTCGAGGACAAAGCGATAAAAAAACTACTCGCAGTAAACAATAAAAGAGAAAACCCTATCAACTTCTCCATCCTCGTAGAACCTTACGAGGGAGACCGCCTAGCAGTAGCCCAGGCAAGAGACGCAACGGGGGAACCAGTATTCAACTATGAGTACGCCCACGAGTATATCTGGAGTACATTCATAGAACCATACCATGAATATTATCAACACTACCATGGTAAACCCCTCCTAACCTACTTCAACCCAGCGCAACCACCCATTGACCCAAAATACGAGACACATATACTCGGAGATTGCGACCCCAGCGAGACATGGGAAGACTGGGTATGGATGTTATGTGATTACGGGTCAACGAGTGATAACTCCAGTATACATCCACCGTGGTTCAGCGACGAAAATCAGAGAGCAAGGAACGGTTACTGCAGTGTTCTCCCAAGATTCGATGATTGGCTCCTTTACACCAGTGGATTCAGAGACGTATGGCACCGATTCGATGTAAACTACAGTCAAGGACTCTACGACAGACAATGGCTATTCGCCATACAGGAAGCAAGAAACGGAAACATAGACATCATAGGAGTATTCGGGTGGAACGAGTACCAAGAAAGAACTCAGATTGAGCCACATCATGACCAATCTGGTGCAGATCCCTACTATATCTACTGGAAAACAAAACACTATATACAGATACTGAGAGAAAAGACATGAAAATAAACACCGAGGAAAAGCAGAACGTAGCCATCATCTTATTGTCACGATTACTACTAATTATCATCAGTACATTATCCACTCTCTTCCCTATGAGAACACCCTATCCAGGTGAGACTATATAGACCACGGGAACCCCTATAACCGGTAACTTTGCCAGATGGGACGCAGGATGGTATCTCTATATTGCTGAACACGGATACGACAAGAAACTACTCTACGCTTTCAGACCAATATATCCCACAATACTCCACATCACACACCGAATACTAGGCGGAGAAACACTCAAAACCACGGCAAACACCGGGTTCATATGGAACCTGAGTATGCTACTCGCAGCCACTGTAATACTGCACAGACTAACCAGCAAACTATACGGCCTAGAAACCACCCAAAAAACAATCACATATCTCGCAATATTCCCATCCACCGTGTTCCTAACAGCACAATACCCTGAAGCAACCTATCTACTACTCACCGCCTCCACACTATATTTACTGGAAAAAGAAAACTACACTTACGCCACGATAACATCGGTACTAGCAGGACTAACACGTCCAGAAGCAACACTACTGGTAATTCCCTTCACCCTGAGATATATCTACAAGGACCATACTCCAAAGCTAATAACAGGCACAATAGCCACCCTAAGCACAATACCAGCTTTCATGCTACTAACACATCTAAACGGAGACAACCCCATCTACCTCATAACCAGTCAGGAAGAATGGAACAATATCCGAATACTAAACCTCCTCACCCCCCACCCCGCCGAACAGACACCCTTCCTATTAATAGGCGCAGCCACTCTCCTCATAGCCCTAACCGCCACACTCTACCAAACTATACGGAGTTTAGACCTCAAGGACACGAGAACCCACTACATGTTATGGGGAGTAGCCCTTCTAACCATATTCACACTTGTGGGAGATTTGAAATCATGGACAAGATATACTCTGACAATAATACCAGTATACTGGAGCATCGCTGAGATAACTAAAAACAGAGAATGGCTCAACAGCACCATCGTAATTTCCTTCACCAGTATAATGGTGTACGGGACAATCGCATACGTCAATTGGTATCACTTCCTGTAACCAAGAAAAACCCGAAGGACGTACAGTCTACTTAACGAATCATCCACCACCCCCTTAAACGAAGATGAACAAGACCACAGTATATCTAATGCTATTCCTAGTTAGCCTCATCGGCGCAACTGGAAACATACTACTCAAAATAGGCACCACAAGATTCGGGGAGATAAAACCCACAAATCTACTAGATCCAAAGTTTCTACTACAATACACATTCACTCCACTGATAATAATCGCAATGATCGCCTTCTTTACGGGCCGATTACTAACTGGAAGCCCATTATCCGTCCTAGGAACAGGCCAGACCACAATAGCCATCACCGTGGGTACACAGACATTAACACTTTTCCTAGAAGGCATTACCCTCGGACAAAGATACACGTCTAAAACATATCTCGGCTTCGTTGTCGGGTTAATTAGCCTTGCTCTAGTCTTGAATCCTCAACAGGTGTAATGGTTGAGGTCAACCGTTAGCCTAGTCATACCATGCTATAATGCATCAAAACATATCACGGAAACAATCATACAAGCTGACAGGATTCTAAGAGAAAACAGTGAAAGATACGAGATAATCATCGCAGAGGACGGAAGCACAGATGGGACCACAGAGATAGTCCGCGAAATAGCTACAAAACACTCCCACGTATATCATAATCATAAAAAACACAGACAGGGGAAGGGCAAAGCACTGGAAAACGCATTCAATGAAGCAAACGGCCAGATACTGATATTCATGGACGCGGATTCATCCATATCACCCAGCAATCTCCCGGAAATAATAGATAAAATCAAACAGGGCTACGATATCTGCACAGGTATAAGAAAACATGAACAACGGAAACTAAGCCGAAGAATAACGAGTCTCATATTCAACTCGATAGCAAGAAGACTACTTGAAACAATGAACACCGATCATCAATGCGGATTTAAGGCATTCAAAGCCGAGATAATAAAGGATCTAATGGGAGATACACGTGAAACAGGGTGGCTCTGGGATGCAGAGATACTGATGCTGGCGCAACAAAAAAGATACACCATCCATGAACTACCTGTAAACTGGAAACCATGTAAGGAGACTAGCATAAACCTCCTAGTCGATCCCCTAAAAATGCTAATCGGGTTATATCGATTACGAAAAAACCATGAAAAAAGAGCAAACGAAAAACTCATAAAAACAAGAGAGAAAGCCACAGAAACACCCTGATCCGGTAGTAATCACCACAAAAAACTGTTATAGTGACTACCCGAAACGATTTCAAATACACCGCCCAATACCAGTGTATGCAGCTAGCAGGCTTGCTCAGCGGAGGGAAAGACAGCGTATACGCGTCACACCACGCACAAATAGAAGGACACACTCTAACCCACCTAGTATCGCTCCACTCACGGAACCCCGACAGCTACATGTTCCACACAGTTAACATAGACCTAACGGGATTACAAGCCGAAGCATGGGGGATAAACTACGTAAAAGCCACGACAGAGGGAATAAAAGAAAAAGAGCTAGAAGATCTAAAAGCAGCTCTGGAGCCTCTAGATATCGATGGGGTCATAACCGGCGCCATCGCAAGTAAATATCAAGCAGATAGAATAAACAAAATATGTAAAGAACTAAGCTTAACCCCTTACCACCCCATCTGGGGCACAAACAGGGAAAAACTATTAAACAATATGCTAGACGAAGGAATGAAAATCATATTCACCAGCGTAGCAGCCCACGGCCTTGAACAATCATGGCTAGGAAAACCACTAAACAGAAACAGAATAAAACAACTCAAAACCCTCAACAAACAATTCAGTGTAGACATAGCAGGAGAAGGCGGCGAATACGAGACCCTAGTAACTGATGCGCCATGGTTCAACAAACGTATCAAGATCATAAAAGCCGAGAAAAAATGGGACGGAGTAAGCGGACGATACCATATACATGAAACAAGTTTAGAGCCTAAATAGACTACATAAAAGATATAAGCAATAACAACTCCAAACACTTCGAGGAGAACGCGGTGATGTCCCGCCAAACAGTTTAGGCCAAAAGGCCCTACATAATTTTAATAGACGCTCCTCCACTGCAAAAAACATATACAGTGTGAGCCATATCGGACAACACAACCGTTCCCCAAGGAATGAACCCAAATGAGCAAAGAAAATAAGAAAAAAGAAGTAGTATCCGAAGCCCTCAAAGCAGAAGAAAAACTAAGCAGCTACTGGTACATATTAGACACAGAGGGAAAACTCTGGGAATTCGATGAATTCGACTTCACAGAACATGAAAAACTCCGCATATTCAGCGGATACGAATACGAGAAGGATAGAACCACTACACAGACACCTCCACACGTAGATCTAATGAGAAGCCTAGAACTAGTGGACTATGAACCAGCTAGCGATCCTGGAAACTTCAGATATTATCCCAAAGGCAGGATGATAAAGGGACTACTAGAAGAGTATGTTACCAGCATGGTTCATGACTATGGTGGAATGGAGGTAGAGACCCCACTTATGTACAGCATGGAGCACCCTACACTCAAGAGCTACCTCAATAGGTTCCCAGCCAGACAATACACCATCGAGTCAGATGACACCCCATACTTCATGCGCTTCGCAGCATGCTTCGGCCAATTTCTCATGAGCCACGATGCCATCATCAGTTACAGAAATCTACCCATGCGCATCTACGAGATGACCCGCTACAGCTTTAGAAGAGAACAAAGAGGAGAACTCACAGGACTCAGAAGACTTAGGGCATTCACCATGCCAGATGTCCACGCCTTCTGCAAGGATCTACCTCAAGCAAAAGAAGAGTTCAAAAGCAGATTCAAACTAAGCCAAGACGTCCTAGAGGGAATAGGGTTCCAGAAAGCAGACTACGAGCTAGGAGTTAGGATGGTCAGGGATTTCTATGAGGAGAACAAGGATTTCATCCTAGAACTGGTGAAACAACATGGGAAACCAGTACTAGTGGAAATGTGGGATGACCGATTCTTCTACTTCATACTCAAATGGGAGATGAACTTTGTTGACAACCTAGACAAAGCATCAGCACTCGCAACCGACCAGATAGACGTCGAGAACGGGGAACGCTACGACATAAGATACATGGACGAAGATGGAGAACAAAAACACCCCCTAATACTACACTGCAGCCCATCAGGAGCTATCGAACGAGACATCTATGGACTCTTAGAGAAAGCAGCATTCGACATGAAAAAAGGAGTAAAACCAAGCTTACCCCTATGGCTAACCCCAACGCAGGTAAGAATAATCCCTGTAACAGAGGAGTATGTGGAACTAGCTACCGAGGTAAAAGACAGTTTCCACCAAATCAGGGTTGATATAGATGACAGAGATGAGACAGTTGGTAAGAAGATCAGGGACGCCGAGAAAGAATGGATACCCTACATCATTGTCGTAGGGGAGAGAGAAATAGACATAGAAAAATACCAAGTCAGGGTACGAGGAGAAAAGAAACCAGTCGAATACAGTGTAGTAGAGTTACAGGAAAAAATACACTCCAAGACCAAGGATAAACCCTTTAGACCCGTACCGATGCCAATCTACCTTGCTGACAGACCACAATTCGTAGGATAATACACTGGCTATCCAGTGTATCTCCATCTCTTTATCTGAGTGTTTTTCTTATTTCCCTTCTTATACTCTTTATAATGTTCCTTGCATAGATAGGCACGCCTTACTCCCTCAGCATCTATCCCAACCTGTTTAACTCTCACAATATCAATTGAACGCACAGCTTCTTCCCAACAGTCTTTCACGCTACACTTAGTCCCTTTACCTATACGACCCATTAAGATTCACCTTACTGATACCCATACTGCCCCAGTATAAACCCTGTTAAAAACATAGAACCTAAACAGTTTTGAAATAACCTGATAATGTTTCAACTAAAGAGTTATACGAAAAGAGACATCTCTAACCCGGGATAGGTGCCCCCATGAACAAAGGAATAACATTAAGTCTATCAGACCCAGCCGGGCAAACCATGCTACCATTATTCATAGAAAAAGGATTCAGAGAAACAAGCAAAAAAAATATCTACAGACTTGGAGAAAAAATATTGATCGTAATTGATCATCTCATAGTGCCGGAAGAAAGATTCAAAGTACCCGAAGCACCCCACCCCTATCCTGCAGATTATACAAAAATAGCACAGGAATACGATCTTGAATACATTACAGTAGCTAGCAGACACTGGTCAAAGAGTGGAAAACCCTGTTTAACAGCCCACCCAACGGGAAACTTCGGTAAAGCTATGTATGGGGGGAGGAACCGGGAACTGCAACCTACAGCTCCTAATCCCATGAGGAATATATATCAAAGGATACTGGAAGATCCTCCAGAGGGATTCCAGGTAAGCTTAGAAGCTACACATCATAGCCCCACTGAGTTCAAGGTCCCAATGTTTTTCGTAGAAGTTGGAAGCAGAGACGAGCAATGGAGAGACCCAGCAGTATGTAACTACTTAGTGGATTGCATATTAGAGGGCATGGATGAAGTAGAAAAGAAACCTATAGCTATTGGATTCGGTGGAGGCCACTACTGCCCCTTGTTCAGTGAGAAAATAAACGACTACGCAATGGGCCACATGGCCGCAAGATACGCTATAAAACTGCTTACTGAAAAACTAGTTAATCAGATGATAGAAAAAAGCCTAACCCCCGAAATAGCGTTCATAGATGGTCTAAAAAGCCGTCACAGGAAAAAAGTAGAATCACTATTAAAAGAAACCGGACTAGAAATAGCCTAACTAAACCTCAAAACTCCATCCATCTATCTCATCCCAGATACGAGACAATACATGAGTAGCCTGACCCGGAGGAAGCTCCATGAAAAAACGTACAAGATGCTTACAAAAACGCTTACTGCCTCTGCCTTTCCGCCAGTCAGCACAGTTATGTTTGATAACCTTTTGCTCTAAGTCAATATCAACGTAATAGTCTTTAACCTCACCTATCAGATGCTCATCGGTGCTTAACGATACCATTACCTCTTCACGATCCATCTTTTCACCACGACTAATCCTACGTGGATCAGTAAAATGTAACAAATGATCAGCCACACTCAGATCCTCACTTGACGTAGAGAAAGCCTCAAGGGGCTGAACCCCTCTGGGCCTACCAGCCCGCGCCTTGTATTCAACGATCTTTTCATGTACTATTTTTTGTCCAGGAGTAGTCTCCTCAAGAAGCTCAAGCAGATCTACGGCGTTCTTCACAGCGTTAGCATTATAATGATTATTGAAATAACCATACGTACGCCTGACATCTCCTGTGAGTTCCTTAACTTTGGGAACCCATGACGCCAGTTGTTCCTCTGTGTACTCATAATCATACCATAGTTGGGCACCATGACCATGCCACCGCATATAAGCGAAATCCGCAGTGATATGCACCTCAGGAGGAAGAAGAGGCTCATCAACCACAGTATAAGCCACATTATTCTTTCTTAGAAGGTCAAAGGTCTCATTCCTGAGCCAAGAATTATCCCTAAACTCTACAGCCCATTCATAGTTTTTTGGGATCACCTCCAGAAAATTCTCGAGGTTACCTAAATGTTCGTCATAGTTGAACATGGGTCTAAGCTGGATCAGGATAGGTCCAAGATGTTCAGCAAGTGGCTTCATCAGACTTAGAAATCTGTGAACATCATCTTCCACTTCCTCCTCAAGACTAAGCCACTTGTCATGGGTAATTACCTTGGGTAACTTGGCTGAGAAAACAAAACCGGGGGGCGCATTTCTAAGCAAACCCATTATCATTCCCTCAGAAGGATAGCGGTAGAAAGTGCTATTGATCTCTGTGGTATGGAAAAACTGGGAATAATTGGAAAACATACCAGTTTTCTTTTCATAAAATGGACCCACCCACTCTTTATAACTCCAGCCACTCGTCCCAATTAATAAGCTCATTGAAAATAGTATGATCTTTGTCCAATATAAGCCAGTGGAACCCTAGAAAACGCCTTGAAAATTATCAAAAAAATAGAAAATTGTCCAAATTTTTACTAACAATTCCCTAACACTTATAAATAATATATATAATAATTATACTGAGTATCCATGAAATGCCCTAGCTGTGGAGCCGAAACCAAGCCAACAGGAAAGGAGTGGAAATTCGGTCAATTTGATGCGATAGGATACAAGTGCTCATCGTGTGGTAAAAGTTCAAGTGCCTACTATAGGGATGGCAAACTAAGTCACACAGTACCTAAATCTAAATAATCATCTTAATACTCAACTTTTTTTCATTCTTACACTCAAAAAGATATGGACGGTGGAGACAATGGGAATCGAAGTAAGAAGACTTAAGAGAAAAGTCTGGGAGCCATGGGTTGGAAAAGGATACTCAAAAGCATCCAGCATTATGATGGTGCCTAAAACTCAGGTGAACGCAGTAAGTTGTAGAATAATCAACTTAGATTCTGGGGGTCACACTGCATCACACAGCCATGACAGGGTTCACTATGTAATTACAATTGAAGGAAAAGCAGAACTAGTATCAGAAAATAGAAAAATATTGATGGATCAAACGAAGTTAATCGAAATACCATCAAACACACCCCATAGATTCGTCAATACAAGCAAAGAAAGAGCCTTGATAATGGTACAGAACCTATTCAAGACCTAGTTTTTGTTCATAACTATAAATCATCCTTGAGGTAACCGTCCAAGCCTCCAGCGGCTCCGGATAAACTGAGTAAACCTCATCCGCTAGACTAAGAACCTCAGGACTCATTGGACCCGAAGGATAAGCACCTATAAAAACTGTTGAAGACCCTTCCTTAATAAGTTCACTTGCTACACCATCAAAACTATTTGGCTCGCCATGACTGGACAAAGCAACAAGTTTCCCTGAATCCAACCCATCCACTAAATCCGGTAAACTCTTTCTAGATAAACTTATCAAAGGTTCACCTTTAGGGGGAACCACTCCGACAGTCAACAATTGCTCCATTAAAGCGTTAAATCGATTACAATCCTTAGGGGGACGTGTAGCTGGATTAATATCAATGGAATACCCTTTAACCGTGTTCACCTTAACTCTGAGTTTATCCATATTGTTTAGTGGAGATCCCATGGCTAGAAGCAGACAGAAATGAAGTATATCTGGGCGCCCTCTTCTCTCAGCATCAGGCAACCGATCCATTGCGTAATGATGAAGGCTTCTATCCAGAAGTGTTTCCTCTGGTGGCTTGTTCCGTCTTTTAGCGTTGCGCCTTACAGCGGGATGGAGTAATATGTTTCTTGGAACTAGCTCTAAAGCGGCTTCAGTGAATATTAGGTTAAGCATTCTTTCCCTCTCTTTCTATACTATATCGTCCTATGAAGAAAAACACTATTGAAGCAAGGAAAACACCGGTTATGGCTGTTGACAGGTTTTTTTCCAACGATTCAAGCCTAATGTTGATTTTCTGGTAGGTATTTGCAAGTGTTGAATATGTTCTTTGTAGTTGCTCATACTCCTCTTCAAGTAGGTTAAGTTCATTTCCAACTCTAGTGAGGTTTTCTTCTATTGACTCTAAGCTCTCCAGTTTCTCTGTTTGCATATCTGACGCCCTTATTAATCCTATGATCATATCGGTTCGGTCATCTTCGTTATAGTCTTCCCATATATTCTGGGCTTCAATATAGTTACCCTGATTTAGGGATGAATTCATATCTGCCAATATCGTGGAATATCTTTCACGGTTAAAAGTATCCAATCCTTTTGAGTCAAGGACAACTTTGAGCTCAATATTCATTTCATAGTATTTTCCCTCAAAAAACGCCACCTTGGATTCATCCATTAGTTCGTAGGTCTGAGACTTTGAAGCTATTCTGGGGCCAGTGGAGCCATCATCCATAATCAGATATACATTGAAGTTGAAATCCATTCTCACGTTTTCCGTTGGTAATGCCCCATATTCGTATGAATCTTTTTCTATAGTAACATTAAAGATGGGTGAGGAATTATTGAGATTAGTCTTTTCTTGATAATATACAGATTGGGGAGTACTTGCATAACCAGTGCTCGCATTTCCAAAATGATAACCACCAATCACTCTCCAGGTGAATTTCATATTATATTCTAATCCAAACGGATCTTGGGAATAATCAGTGAGATTAACATTGGATGCATTGAAATCCACGAGACTTACATTAAATGAATAGGTATCATAAGCCCATAACTGGCGGTATTCTGGCGTTGGGGATACATCTACTTTTAAAGAAGGCTCAGCAAAAGCCATAGGTGTCATAATACATAAGGATAATAGGAATAACAACGGCAGTCTTCGATTCATAGTAAATAGGATAAGCTTAACCACTGATATTCATATCTAATTGGAATAAACCCAAATAACACAAAGTATTAGATTAAGTAATGGCCGAAGAATTCACCATAGCACCCATAAGAAGACTCCTCAAAAAAGCAGGAAACCTCAGGATAAACGAGGAAGCAGCCAATGCTTTAAGAGAATGCATAGGAAAATACGGCTTAGAGATAGCAGAAAATGCTGTAGGCAACGCTAAAAAAGATGGTCGAAAAACAGTATTAGAAAGGGATATTTGGAAGGCAGCAGAAAGGGTATGGGTACCGGAGAGTAATGACGCTGAGTAAAGAAAATTCAGGAATATTAAAAATGTTTTTTCAGGAACATTGGGACTATATATCGAAACTTGGATCGATTTTTGCGTTAACAACTGTATTATTCTTTTTCAGCATATTCATGGGATATAGTCTAGGTGACCAGATATCTCCACAAAGTTTTGAGGGAGTATTAAGCAACATACCTGATCCAACTAGCTCTACTGGTTTAGAAATGTTTACAGCAATATTGTACAATAATATCTTAGCTAGCTTCATCTTTCTCGTATCGGGTTTGATCATTGGCATACCACCATTAATGTTCATGGCATTCAACGGTTTTTTCGTGGGATATGTATCTTTTAACGCTGCAAAAACCCAGGGGATATGGTTCGTTATCTTGACATTATTACCACATGGCGTAATTGAGATTCCTACCATATTATTATGCGCCGCGATGGGAGTTGGCTTTGGGTACAAGATAATTCATAAACTAAATCGTAGAAACGGTTTGCAGAAATATTTCGCTGAAAGCATAAAAGTATTCATTAAAAGAGTGGTCCCTCTACTCGTGTTGGCAGCCGGTATTGAAACTGCTCTAATCTATGCATTAACATAACGAAGGTTTTTTCATATCATCTAACATTATGTTCGTTATGATTGAAAGAAATCAAAAAAGATTCAACTGCTGTGAAAGCACGATTATCAAGGTAAATGAGAAACACCCTCTCAAGGGCTTTGGTACCGGAATAATGCGCGCTGCATCGAATATGGGTGGTGGTGGAGCCGGATGGGGAAGTATGTGTGGCGCAGTATCGGGGGGAGTCATGGCCTTCGGATTAGCTATGGGAACAAATGGAAACGAAGCCCCGGAGGAATTCACAGCAATAAGGGATGAAATGAGGGAATACACCCAAGAATTTCTCAAAGCTTTTGAACAGGAGTGGGGACATATTAATTGCTTTGATCTATTGGGCGTAGATACAAGAACGCCTGAAGGAAAAGCCAAACATGAAGAAAACAAGGCTAAGGGAATTTACTATTGTGAGGATTTTGTTCAATGGGCAGCAGATAAAGTACTAGAGATATTCAAAGAAAAACACATCCAATCAATAAAATAAATACTAGCACATATTTCATAATCTCTAATTATTATATCATTGATAAAGTATTTAATATGCCAATATATCAAAAACGATGTCGGGGCCGTGCTTCATGTATGGTTTGTCGCAAAACCCCCCGATAATTTTCTAATACCAGATTAAAAGTAACTAACGTAGAAGAATTAATAAAAAAGGGATTTAGGTTAGACGTATTTGACGCTTACTTATACCATGTAACGGTATCAACAGTACTGTCGTACAATCCAAAAACTTCCCAGCTTGAGGCGTCATCATTGACTGCCCAAATCTGGTAGTTACTGGCGTACCTGTCTCCATCCTCGTTGAGCCTGTTCCAACCGCTTGCACCCCACTGCACATAGGCAGATGGCCTCTGCAATGGAATGACATCAGTTGCATCGGTACTCTGTGATTCAAGGACAGTTTTTGTTATAATCCAGCCAACGTCATATGCACATGCACTGTAATAGCCGAATGGCTGTGAAACCAGTGCATAATACCTTTCATATAGATCGTTGAATAGCTCGGATTCAGCAGGTGCAGCATAAGTGCTATAGATCTTTAGATGACTTGCCTGTGTAGGCGCATCGTCTAATGCTTGCTGACTCAGTACTGTACCGTCAGAGCCGAACCATGGTAGATTGTAGAGGGTCTCGTAGTCCTGAGCCTGAGTAATCATGGTAACGAACTCGGCGAAGGCGATTAACTCAACCCCAACCTTGTCCTCACCATACTCAGCCACCGCTTCTTCAGCGATATCCTCTGCAGTCTGCAGATAGTTACTGAACTCTGTGGTCTCACCCGCATAGCGAATCTTTTCGAGAATTACTCCTCCAGTTTCAGCGAATGCAGGCTCAAAGTAGTTAACAATACCATCAGCCCAAGCATCTCCTCTGTAAATCAATACGACTGCTTCTACGCCCTTGCTTTCAATCATCCTTGCGATGGCTGGAGCCTGAACTAGGTCCGTTGGACACATCCTATATAGGTTGTCATCCGGAATAGCTAGTAGTGGGCTGGTGGAGGAAGTACTCCACATCAACATGTCGTTATCGTTAGCGTAACTGAGAGCTGCCTGCGCCTGACTTGACCATAATCCACCTATGAATATGTTAACGTCCATGGATTTGAATCCCTGGACCTTCTCAAGGTGGACTGCTGCTTGACTTGTAGCGTCATCGATAAGGTATTCGAAGTCTACGTCGTAACCCAATAGTTCTGCGTACTCGTTATAGTCGGGATTCATTATGTCCTCGACCAACGGTGTCGCTGTCTCTAGTCCGACTGTGGTTGAGCTGATGTAACCGAGCTGTATTGTCTTTCCCTCTAGGGGTAGTTTAACTTCTACAGGTCCGTCTCCGCCTTCTCCACCGTCTCCGCCTGGTGCGAGGAAGTATCCTGCACCCGCGCCAACGACCAGTCCAACGACTAAAAGTACGATTGCTAGTGTATTACCTTTCATTTCCAAATTGTTCACCTTATGATTGGCAAGATACAATTACCAATCATTACACTATTAATAATTTTGACTGTACACATCATTATAATATGTAATATAAATATAACATATACCAAAGCATGTAATTACTAGCCTTACTAAACTGCAAAAAACATCCAAGTTTACCACAATAAATTCAATATATACTTTATTTAATTAGTTTTTAAGCATCATTTAATCTAAACAGATAAAGGTTTGATTAATGTTTCATTAAAAAAAGGAGCGATTTTTCTCTTCATTTCCCTTAGTTGCTCTTCTGTATACGGAGTTAAATGCCTACAAGCGGAAGCCATAGATTTCTTTGGTTCAAAGTATTCGATAATAAAACGTGGCGCTCCAACTAAATAATTAGCGATCTCAAGTAATTCAGGCTCATCTACAATCCCTGGCACAGGCTTTACACGAAAGTCATGATCTAAACCACTTTTTCTTATCATCTGGATAGAATTCTCTACGTCTTCCACATCAATATTATAGTTAACAATTTTCTTGTATTTTCCAATCGGCCCAGGTACAAAGACGCTAAAATAATCAACCAGATCTTTCTCTAGTAATAATTCTATCATTTTTGGTTTTGATGCATTTGTATTTATTTTTACAAGTGATCCATTGAACTTCAAATCTTTTAAGAAATCAAGTAGCTCTCTGTGAAGTAAAGGCTCACCACCAGAAATGGAAACTCCGTCCAAAAAGCCTAACCTC
>CAZLHA010000049.1:0-14934 GCA_964559155.1 uncultured Candidatus Bathyarchaeia archaeon
AGATTCACACCAAGAAGGCTCTATCAGATCAGGGGCTGGTGAATAAGATCAACCGGTTTGGGGGTGAATACGTTGATGAATTATACGAGGAACTAACCCCTGAGAGGTTTATGTATTTTAGCCGGAGATTTACAGATCACATCGGTTTAGCTACAAAAAAAATAAAGGGTCTCTTCAAGGAGATGGATAAACATAACCTTACCTTTACTATGGCTAACTTCGGAGAGGTAGCTTTCACAGTCCAATACAAGGAAAAGGCCGAGGAAACGTTGAAGCTATTGACAGAGCTTAGTGAGGATCCTGTTGTCTGCTCTGTTGATGAACGTGGAACGGTTCTGCTTTAAACCTATTATAGAATCATTCGGCCAAGCTTTTAGTGATTAAGATGTTAGAGCCTTGCGGGGATAAGCAGCTCAGTGATATAATGAGACATGCTTACGGGTCTCGGTACTTTTCGGCTCATCTCTAGGAAATGGTCGAAGCTGTTTGCCTCAAAGACCCATACATAGTTCCACTTCGCATTCATGCTACCGTAAAGCCCTTCATGTTCTACGCCTGTATCTATGCAGCTCTTCTGCATCTTTTTATCGTGTTCTTTTAGCTCCTTTCTTGTGCCTGTCCAGTCGAAGTATAGTAGGATTTTCATCCTTCGTCTTCCAAACGATCCCGAGGTGCAATATATCCTTATCGATTCTTTTTAGCTAAAAGTGGGTAAACTCTGGTTATTAGCTGATCAAAATAAATATTAGCCCACAGAGACCCATTCAATAATTGTTAGTGATAACATGACTAGTCCTTTTAATAAACCGACAATCGAGAGCAGACTCAGTAAAAGAGGTGTAAAGTGGCACAGGGACTCAAAGGATGTTATACCCCTCTGGCTCGCTGACCAGGACTATCCCCTATGCCCTGAACTGAAGGATACTCTCCGTGAAGTCGTCGAGGAAGAATTCACTGTATATGCATCAGACTTACCGGCACGTGAGGCCCTCAAGGAGAAGATCAAGCGAGTAAACGATATTGATGTCACGGTTGAGCAGATAATGCTCACCCAGGGAGTAATCCCAGGTATGTGGCTGGCGGCTATGCACGCGTGCAGGCCGGGGGACGAGATGATTGTGACCGATCCCATGTATTTCCCATTCTTTACGATAGCTGATGTGGCTCAGACGAGGAAGGTCTACTGGAAGCTTGACTTGGATGAGGGATACAAGTTCGATATTGAACGGCTTAAGGAGTTAATCAACCCCAAGACCAAGCTCATCAATGTATGTAATCCCCATAACCCTGCGGGTAGGGTGATGACGAAGGAAGAACTCAGGGGGATAGCGGATATCGCTGTTGATCACCAGATCTATGTTATGGTTGATGAGCTCTGGGAGGATATAGTGTACGAGGGTCATGAACATGTTAGCCTTGCCAGCCTGAACTCGGAGGTAGCGGATCTTACAGTGACTAGCTGGGGCTTCAGTAAGACTTGGAGTGTACCGGGATTACAGGCGGGTTACTTGGCGTGTACAAACAAGACCATGTTCGATAGCCTCCAGAATATATCCACGGGTATCCTACGTGGTACAAACAACTTTGGGAAAGCCATGGCCCCTATCATAGCCAGCGGTAAAATTGATTACTGGGTCAGAGATATGAACAGATACTTGGAAGAGGTTAGAGACCTTGTTGTGAGGCGTTTAAACGAGATGGGTGATTTTACCATTCCGGAGCTGGAGGGAACCTATTTGATGTTCCCCAAGTTTAACTATGGCTTATCCAGTTTTGAGTTAAACAAGGTCTTGTTGGAGGAAGCTAAGGTTAGCTTGAATCAGGGAGACGTTTTTGGGCCTGAAGGTGAGGGTCATATGAGGATACTCACTGCTACAAGCAAGGGTATCATGAATGAGGCTCTAGATAGGATCGAGAGCATCATTCCCACGCTTGAGAAAATGAGTGGATAAACCCTCTTTTTTCATTTAATTGGCCAAACTATCTTTAAATTGTTTATTTTGTTAAAATGTGGGTCATCTGAGATTACCGGTGCTTTTTGTTCTTGCGCTATAGCCACGATTATGCTATCCGTCATAGGGTTACCTGTATCGTGATTTAGTGCGGCTGCTTTTACCGCGATTTCCCATGTTAGGTCTTCTCATCTAACTCTGTTTTGAGTTCTTCTGGTGTTGCAGCATGACTTCCTGCACCTGCTAGGTCTAGGATGCTTGTTACCTTTGTAATGATTATTTTTCCGTTTTCTTCTGTGATCTCTACTTTTACCGGGGTTGATATCGTGTTTTCTTCTTAACTCTACGGGTATAGTGACCTGCCCCTTCGGTGTAACTGATATCTCCTTCATACTTTATTGTTGTAATACTGAATTAAGTGTATTACACTTCTTCTGTTTCGTATTTGAACTGCATGTCATAGAGGTGCTTGTATAGTCCATCTTGCTCGATGAGCTCATCGTGGCTCCCTGTTTCGGCTATGCTTCCTTCATGCAATACGATTATCATATCTGAGTTTCGCACCGTGCTGAGTCTGTGGGCTATGATGATGCTTGTGCGGTTCTGGAAGATCTTATCTAAGGCTTGCTGGATTATCAACTCAGTGTAGGCGTCTATACTGCTTGTGGCTTCATCCATTATCAGTACCCGGGGATCAGCTAGAAGGGCCCTTGAGAGGCTTATGAGTTGTCTCTGACCGACGCTTAGTCTTCCACCTCTTTCTCTTACGTCTGTTTGGTAGCCTTCTGGTAGTTTCATTATGAACTCGTGGGCTCCAACGGTTTGGGCTACTTCAATGATCTCGTCATCCGTGGCGCCTAGGTTGCCGTATCTTATGTTCTCCATCACTGTGCCGCTGAAGAGGAAGTTATCCTGTAGGACTACAGCCATCTGGCTTCTAAGTGAATCTAGTTTCACGTCACGTAGATCATATACATCGACTTTCACTGCGCCCTCTTGGGGGTCGTAGAATCTGTATAGTAGGTTGATCATGGTGGTCTTTCCTACCCCTGTTGGGCCTACTAGGGCGACTGTTGTGTTGGGCTGTATCTCCAAGTTGATGTCTTTTAGTACCGGTGTGTCCTCCTCGTATCTGAAGCTGAGGTTCTGGTACTCTATGTGCCCCTCTATTCTGGGTAACTTCACTGCGTCTGGTTTATCCTCGATGCCCCTCGGGGTGTCCATTATATCAAAGACTCTCTCGGCTGCAGCTAGGGCGCTCTGGACGTTGTTCCAGAATCCGCTTAGATCCTGTATAGGCCAGAAGAATCTTCCCAGGTAACCCATGAAACCGAATAAGACCCCTACGCTAAGGGTTCCAGCCATCACGGCTCTGCCGCCGAATAATAATACCAAAAAATTTCCTAGGGCCGTGAATACTCTTACTGCTGGCCAGAATGCTGACATTACCTGTCCTGCTTCTACGTTTGCTTCCATGTTGCTCCTGTTTACTTGCCTGAACTCTTGTCTGGTCTCGCCTTCTCGGCTATAGCTCTGTATTTCTTTCATGCCGCTTACACTCTCCTCCATTTTGGCTGAGACGCTTGCTATGGTTCTGCGGGTTTTCCTGTATACTGTGCGTACTCTTCTTCCCCAGAGGTAGAGGAATAGGATCATTAACGGTATGATGCTGAAAGTCACTAGGCTAAGTCTCCAGTTCATCCAGAGCATTATAGCCACTATTCCTACGAGGGTTAAGAGATCCGCTATCACATTAGCGACGCCGCTTGTGGTGAGTTCGGTGATCTTGTCTATATCATTGGTTACACGGCTGACGATGCTCCCTATCTCTCTCTTGGCGTAGAAGTCTAGACTTAGAGCTTGGAGGTGTTTGAATATGTCTTTTCTCATGTTGAGTTCTAGTCTTGATCCCAGCCAGTTGATGAGGTATTGCTGAATGTACTGAGTTACGAAGGTTAGGAAATACACTGCAACGAATCCTACGCCTAGTAGGTATAGGCCCCTAGTATCCAGTTGTTTGATGTAATTATCAATGGCTAGGGAGTACATGTATGGTGGTAGTAAGTTGATTAAGGTGGAAGCGATGATGGCCGCTACTAGTTGTATTGATTCTTTTTTCTGGTTGGTGATATATCCCAGCATTCTTCTGAAGAGTACCATATCAGGTACAGCGCGTTCATAGTCATCTTCGCCTCCAGCGAAGCGCTGCATTCGGTGTCCCATTAGTTGCTTCCTCCTTGTGTTTCGCTTATCTGGGTCTCGTAGAGTCGCTTATAGATACCGTCAAGCTCTATGAGCTCCTCATGTTTTCCTTCTTCCCTTATCTCCCCATCCTCTAGGACTATGATGTAGTCGGCTTTCTTGATGCTGCTAAGTCGCTGGGTGATGATGAAGGTGGTGCGGTTCTCCAGCAAATTATCCAGTGCTTGCTGGATCTCGTACTCTGTCTGGGTGTCCACGCTGCTGGTGCTGTCATCCAGTATGAGTATCTTGGGGTTCTTGAGTAGTGCTCGGGCGATGGCTACTCTCTGTTTTTGTCCTCCGCTGAGGGTTACTCCTCTTTCCCCTACCTTGGTGTCGTATCCTTCTGGGAGTTCTTGGATGAATTCATGTATCTTGGCTTGACGCGCGGCCCGTTGAATTTCTTCCATTGAGGCTTCTTCTACGCCGTATGCTATGTTTTCCCTGAGTGTTGTGCTGAATATGAATGGGTTCTGTCTCACTATGCCTATGTGGCTCCTGAGGTTCTTGATCTTTATGTCTCTAAGGTCTACGCCGTCTAGCTTGATACTGCCTTTGGTGACATCGTAGAACCGGGGGATTAGATTGATTATGCTACTCTTACCGCTACCCGTGGCTCCAAGTATTGCCACGGTCTCACCCGGCATCACCTTGAGGTCTATGTCTTTGAGGACCATGTTCTCGCCATCGTAGCTGAACCAAACATCTTCAAAGTTGATGATTCCAGCTACTTTCTCGATGTTCTTTGCGTCTGGTTTATCGCTTACCTCTATCTTAGCGTCCATTATCTCGAATACTCTCTCGGCTGCTGCCTGTGCCCTTACGAACATACCCGTCATGAACCCTAGCATTCTGACTGGCCCCATGAGTCTTGAAATATAGAAGTAGAAGGCGATCATGCTGCCTAAACTTAGGACATTCTGGATTACTAGAGTACCCCCGTACATCAGAATGATTACTACCCCGATGCCACTGATTAAAGATACTAGGGGCCTGAAGAATGCTCTAAGTTTGGCCATTCTGATATTAATATTAAAGTACTCCAGGATCTCGGCCCAGAACTTTTCTTCCTCATACTCTTCATTATTGAATCCCCTCACGACTCGTAAACCGCTGAGGTTCTCCTGAACCAGTGATGTGATCTCCCCGTATTGTTCTCTCACCTCTTGCCAGAGTGGGCGAATCTTTGAGCTAAAGTTTAGTGTAGTGATAAGCAGAAAGGGTAGTATTGTTAATGAGACCAGTGTCAATTTGAGGCTTATGGAGATCATGCTATAGATTACCAGTATAAGCAACAGCGTGTTGCTCAAGGCTAACCTGAACCCGAAGTTGAAGAACCTGCCCAGCATGTTAATGTCCCCCGTGGCCCTTGCCATTAGTTGGCCTGTGCGTTGCTGATCATAAAAACTGAAGCTCTGCTCTAGCAGACTATTATAGAGATCGTCTCTCATCTCAAAACCTGCTCTCTGACTAATTATCTGCAGGATATATCTCTGGGTGTAGCTCAGCGCGCCTTCTACTAGGCCAATGACTACGAGGCTGAAACTGAAAACCGCCAGTACCGCCATATTATATTCTATTCCGGAGAAATTATTCATCCATCTTGCTACTGGTATGAGAATCCAGTTAGCTACTCCCTCAATCCCTGTGGCATCCGGAACTGATTCTCCTGCAGCCACATAGCCTACAGTGTCAACGATGTTTCCGATGATGGCGGGGGATAGTATGGATAGGAACGTGGTGAAGATAATAACGAATACAATAGCCTTTACCTCCCAGTAAGGAGAGATGTAACTGAATAGACGTTTGAAAGTGTCCCAGGAATCTGTTTTTATACTTACTCTACACTCCACCTGTGCTCGCTGTATTTATCCATAATCTCCCTGAGTTTGCTGATGGTATCCCTGTACTCCTCGCTATCCATTAGCTGTACATGTGAGACTATGTGCGCTATTCCTCGTTGTGCGTAGCGGCTAATATCCTTATCATCTTTCTTTCTCTGTATACGTTCCTCGTAAGCCCTCTTATTGTATATATGACATCTGAGTAGTAACTGCTTAACCCGGGTGTATTCTTTCTCAGGGATATTTACTCCATACATTTTCAATCCTTCAAGGAGTTTTTCCAAGTAGTTATCCGTATACGCAGAGTAATCCGGGTCTCCCTCTAGGGCCTCAGTTACCCTGTAGCTGACGTGGAAATCCTTGCTGATCGCTCTATAGTATGGTTGGATCATGTTTCGTACATGTTCCTCTCTTGTTACCTTGATTAAACCGGCTTCTAGTAGGGTGTTTAGATGATGTATGATGCTACTATGATTTTTATCAAGTTTCTTAGCGAGATCTGTTGCGCTCATCTCCTCGTGGCTGATAATCTTAAGTATGCTGCGCCTTGTCTTGTTTGCAAGGAGTTTTCCCACCTCGGGATCTGTTATTATCTGCACATCGCGCCTCACTTGTATCGCTACAAGTGTTTGTAGTGTAATAGATAAATGTGTCTAATGAATAAAGATAAACCGTGTTACTTTCTGCGGCTCAAGTTGCGCATCTTTTGACCTGCGCTGGTCTTTCCCCTGAAAACTCGTCCACGGATGGGTTTGTTCTCAAAACTTGGTTTTGAGACCTTGAGCTCTAGTTCATCAGCTTCCTCTAAGAAATCTTTGAGGGTCTCGATGTTCTCATCGTGACTGCTTTTTCTACGTGTATCCACTGGAATCCCCATCTTCTTTGCCTCTCCAGCTGTGATCTCGACGGCTTCAAGCTCTGAAAGACTGAATCCTTTGCCTCTGCGGATTTTTCTCCCTGTTTCAACTATGGGGTTGATATAACGAACCATTTTGATCACCTGTAGCTCTTCTGCTTCCTGCGACGTGCTCCTGGTCCACCGAATTTCTTTGGTTCTTTGCGCCGCGCGTCTCCTGCTAGCATGGTTCTATCGTATTCATGGTATAGATTTCGTAGACGCTTGCTCTTGGTGAACTTTACGAGGCCTTGCGCGATTCCCATTCTCGCTGCCTCTGCTTGGCTCATTAGACCTCCGCCTTCTGTGTTGATCTTTATATCTACTTTATCTTTGTAATCTGTTGCCAGCATGAATGGTTCAAGGATTTTTTCTCTCACTATGAAGGGCTTGATGAGTGGGATTGGTACATTGTTAACCCTTATACGGCCTTTTCCCTCAGAGACCAAGACCCTTGCTTTGCTGGTCTTACGTTTTCCAGTGGCTATTACGCTCTTTTTCTTTTTACTTGACAATTATCTTCACTTTCTCCAGCCGATACTCTCGGCGATCTCTCCAATGGTCACATATCTGTTACCTAGATTACTCAGATGATACTTCTCCATCTTCTCCAGCTTGGCCTCTTCAAACTCCTCTGGAATGCCGATATGGACTTTTAGTCTTCTAAAAGCTTCTTTACCAGGTTCTTTGCGGTATGGTAGCATTCCTCTTATGGTTTTCTTGACGTATCTATGTGGTTGCCTGTAATGGAATGGTCCTCTCTGGTGTCCGCCAACGTCTAGGAACTCTTTATTCTTGTTAATTATCATGTGTTTTTTGCCTGAGACCACGATTTTTTCAGCGTTTACGATGTCAATAGTTTCTCCTTGGAGCAGCCTCTTGGCAACTGTGCTTGCCATTCTGCCTAGTATGAGGCCGTCTCCGTCGATGACTGTTTTAGTGCTCATTTTTTTCATCCTTTTTCTGGCTAGAGTTGCCTAATGCACCCCACTGAACCACGTTTATGGCTATAAAGGTTTTCCAACTATTGACGGTACCATGATTATATGATGGGCGCATCTAGGTGAGACAAACCTGTAACCGATTGTTTACCTCCTTTTTGTTAGAAACGTTTATACTTGATATACATGGTACAGTTGACTAGTGTAGTGATAATGAGGGAGTATGTTCACTAGAGGCGTTTGTATTCATCTCTAGCCAAATTAATATCTCTCAGCAAGCCACTGCCGACGATTCTAGAAATCAACCACCCTTAGTGGGTTCTAGGTTTTTTTCTAAGACATACAAAGGAGACAAATATTTTTGACTAAAGTAAAATTTGCTATACCCAAAGGACACCTTGGAGACCAGACACTTAGAATACTTGAGAGAGCCGGATACCGGGTTACAGGTCATGATCGTACTTATAGACCAGCGATAAACGACCCTGATATCGAGTTGAAGGTATTACGGCCACAGGAGATACCTACTTTCGTCAGTGAGGGGGTTCAGGATGTTGGGATCAGTGGCAGGGACTGGGTTGCTGAGAATAATGCGGATGTTGAGACTCTTCTGGACTTGGAGTATGCCCAGGTGAGACTGGTGTTCGCGGTTCCCAAGAACTGGAACAAGGTCAATGATCTATCGGGGCTCATCAGACAGAGTACTGAAAACGACAGGACTCTACGTATAAGCACAGAGTACCTTAACGCTGCTAAAGAATACATCATGAAGAACCCTGTTTACGTGGAGGCTTTTGGGGAGAAGACACCAGTCGTGGTAACCCCCTGGTGGAGGATAGGTGATAACGAGAGGGTAGCCATCTACTTGAGTTTCGGTGCTACCGAGGCCAAGCCCCCGGAGGACGCTGACGCGATACTTGAGGTAATCGAGACAGGTACGAGTCTACGGCAGAATGGGTTAAAGGTAATCGAGGAGGTTATGAGGACAAGCGCCTTATTGATTGCTAATAAGGATGCTTTAGAGAACCCTGAGAAGCAGGAGAAGATACTGGATATACTGACTCTGCTGCGGGGCGCCGTGGATGGGGCTAAGAAGTTGCATATCTTCGCCAACGTAGAGAAGAGTAACCTAGATGAGTTGTTAAAGCAGTTACCCGCTTTGAAGCGACCAACCGTGAGTGAGTTAAGTGATCCAGGGTGGTGTGCCATCAACACGGTGATAGAAAAGGACCGGTTCCTACAGATATTGCCCACACTTCGTAGACTTGCTCAGGGCTTGGTGCTCTATGAGCCCAGACAGGTATTACCTCTTGATGAGATAACTCTGGAGAATGGGGAATGAAGGTATACACAGAGGAACCGGATATACTGAGTTCAAGGTGGCCCAAGTCCTCGGCGGTTAAGCATGAGCTTGTTGAGTACGTGAGACCCATTGTATCCGATGTAGCCCAGCTAGGTGACAATGCGGTAAAAAAATATACTGAGCGATTCGACAAGGTAACATTAAACCGCTTCAAGGTTTCACGGGATGAGATTCAAGCCGCATATCAAGTGGTTCCACAGAATCAGGTGGCTGCCCTCAGAGAATCCCGTAGAAGACTGGAAATAGTAGAGTCCAAGCGTCTAACCAAGTCCACCTTCATAGTCGATATAGATGGTACAGAGATAAAGTGCACCATGAGACCGATTCAATCAGCAGGTTGTTATGTTCCCGGGGGAAAAGCCGCTTATCCTAGCTCGGTTATCATGAATGTGACGCCGGCAAAGGTCGCAGGGATGGAGAAGATAATCGTCTGTACACCACCCGGTGCGAGTGGGGAAATTAATCCCCTAGTGCTGGTGGCTTGTGATATCTGCATGGTGGATGAGATCTACAAAATCGGTGGAGCCCAAGCCATAGCCGCCATGGCTTACGGGACAGAATCAGTTCCCCGGGTTGAGAAAATTGTGGGCCCCGGGAACAAGTATGTTACCGCAGCAAAGAACCTGGTCTCGGATATGGTATCAATCGATAAACCCGCCGGACCTAGTGAGATACTAATTATAGCGGATGAGACCGCTGACCCAAATTTAGTGGCAATTGATCTCATTAGCCAGGCTGAACATGGACCCGGAGGAATATCAGGGCTTGTAACTACTTCAAAGAAACAAGCAGACGATGTAGCGAAACTAATCAATGAAAAATCGTCCACACTGATGCGTAGAGAAATCGTTGAAACGGTATTAGATGAGAAAGGATTCATCTATCTTGTTTCCACCATGGAGGAGGCGATTGATTTCACCAACAGGTTCGCCCCGGAGCACCTAGAGATCATGACAGGAGTACCTGAGGAGGTGGCGGAGAAGATAACCAGCAGCGGCTTGATTCTCCTCGGAGACTATTCCCCGGTCTCCTCCACTGATTATTGCATGGGAGTTAACCATGTATTACCAACAGGGGGTTATGCCCGAGTAGCCTCAGGTATCACCGTCCTGGATTATATGAAACCGGTTAGCGTGGTGAAGGCAACCAAAACAGGGTTGGGTTCAGTGAGAGAAAGCATTGGAACTCTAGCAGATGCAGAGGGGTTACCGAATCACAGGTTAGCTGTGGAGGCTCGATTCAAGTGAATATCAGGGAATTACTGTCCTCCAGTGAACAGATCAAACCCTATCAGCCAAACCCATCAGTTAATTCAATAGCTGATGAAATAGGTGTACCTGCATCAAAGATTTTGAAGCTAGACGCCAACGAGAACCTATTCCTGGGCCGGGATAAGATGCGTGAAATCCTCTTGGAGGCTGCAGTTGAGACCGATCCCCGGCTATATCCTCAGGACGAAGGGCTCAGGTTAAGACGGCTAATCGCTGAAAATAACATTGTTGAACCCGGTCAAGTGATGGTCTCGGCTGGCGGCGATCAGGTAATAGAGTTAATGTTCTCTTTGCTTCAACGGGGTGAATCCGTGTCGGCTGTATCACCGACTTTCTCCATGTATCCCCGCGTAGCTGTACAACGAGACTTAGATTATAGAGAAATCCCTCTGGAGCAAGATTTCTCACTGGACCCCGAGAAGACTCTGGGGATAGCACAGGGGGCGTCGCTCCTGGTGATTTGTAACCCGAATAACCCGACAGGTAACCAGTTCCCAAGAAAAACGGTGCTGGACTTGGTTAAACGCTTCAAAGGTCTCGTGCTGATCGATGAAGCCTACCAAGAGTATTCAGAGTATACGCTAGTTGAGGAAGTAAAAAATCATGATAACCTGATTATACTCCGTACCTTTTCCAAGGCTTATGGCTTAGCCGGTTTAAGATTGGGTTACTGTATCTCCAATATAGAGCTGGCTACAACGTTACGTGAACGATACATGATGCCCTACCCTGTACCAAATGTAGTGCTCCGAACCGGCGCCAAATTAATCCAGAAACAGGAAACAGTAAAGAAAGCAATTAATGAGACCATCACAGAGCGGGAATGGCTGATAAACCAGTTGAACACACTTGAAGGCGTAGAGGCTTACCCCTCCGAGACCAACTTTGTGCTTTTTAACACTGAACAACCATACAGAGAGATAAACCAATATCTCCAAAGCAGAGGAGTGTTGATACGCAATATCGGTAAAGTACTCTCGCTGGAGAACTGTCTAAGAATAACCGTGGCGCCTAGACCGATACTGGAACTGTTCCTTGAGACACTGAAGGAGGCAACAAATTGACGAAATACACAGAGATCAAATCCGAGAACGGCTTAATCTATCTAAGAGAAGACAAATTATCAGAGATCGCGGATATAGATACCATAGTATTCGACTGCGACGGCGTACTATTAGACGTAAGAAACGCCTACAATGTAGCCATAGCAGCCACCACCCGTTACATAGTGGAAGCCTTCACCGGCACAATTATACCCGAAGAGCTATTCGACAGCAAGCTTAACCACGCTTACAAGCGCACGGGGGGCTTCAACAACGACTGGAGTCACGCCTACGCCGTGATAATGCGCATACTGGCGGAGCTACCTGACAAAGAACTAGAAGAACTCGATAAAATAGCGGTTGAGAGCCTGCAATACGCTTCACCAAGGGAACGCTTCGACTACATAGCTGAGAGGGTCAATCCAGATATTCCCGTTGATGGTCTTTATGAGAAACTATCAGACTTCGCGGCTAAGCTGGACGAGTCCGGGATCAAGAAAGTGGATGCGCTCCTCTTACCCAGAATCGGAGAGAACATTAAAAGAGCCTTCAATTTCCCGGGGAAGGTTGGTGAGAGTATCATCAGCACCCTCTTTGAGGAGTTATTCGCTGGGTTAGATCTGTACAGGGCGTCTTTTGGCTTGGAGCCATGCTTCGTTGAGACAGAGAAGGGAATAGTGGAGGCAGATGAGGTGATTATCCGTGAGGAGACCCTCGATGAACTGGAGAATCTTCTAAGTGGGCCCAGATTTGGGGTAGCCTCGGGGAGCATGGAGAACACTGCTAGACACGCCCTCAAGGAGATCAAGGATAGGTTCCCTCAGAGAAGCCAGTACTGGCATGATGTAGTAGACCATGACTCCAAGAAGCTGGGTAAAGATAACCTGCATAAACCCAATCCCTACCCACTGGTAAAGGCAGCGGAACCCTATGAACCTGGGAAGGTGCTTTACATCGGTGACACCATGGCTGATTACCTCACAGCGGAGAATGCTGGAGATAAGTACCTTTTCGCAGGTGTCTACAGTTGCGTCCATAGCAGCGAGGAGGCATTGAAGGGCTTCCTGGAGATGGGTAGCGATATCGTGGCTCCGACTGTGAATGATATTCCCCTTATTCTAAGATACGCGAGAGGTGAATCCAATTGAGAACCGGTGAATACACTCGTGAGACACGTGAGACAAAGATCACAGCATCGGTCAATCTGGATGGCGAAGGAGAGGTAAGCATCGACTCTGGGATAATGTTCCTAGACCATATGTTAACCAGCCTCGCCACCCATAGCCTCATAGATATCACGGTAAACGCATCTGGTGACTTACGCCACCACGTAGTGGAAGATACAGCCATAGTGCTTGGGGAAGCCCTTAACCGGGCAATCCAGTTGGATAAACGGATAACTCGCTTCGCAGACGCGTCTGTGCCAATGGATGAATGCCTTGCAAAGTGCAGCATAGATCTAGGGGGTAGACCCTATCACGTTGTTGAGTTGGGTTTAGTGAATCCCATGACCGAGGACATGGCTAACGAGGATATCCCTCACTTCATGGAGACACTAGCCACCAGTCTACGCGCTAACATACACATACAGGTAGATTATGGGTGCAATGATCACCACAAGGCGGAGGCAGCGTTTAAAGCCCTAGCTAGATGCCTCAGAGACGCAGTAGCCATAGACTCAAGACGAACAGAATTACCCAGCAGCAAGGGAACCCTATGATATCCGTAATAGACTATGGTGTAGGAAACCTCTTTAGCATGACTAACGCCTTGAAGAAAACAACTTCAAAAGTTATGGTAGTGAAAAAACCGGAGGAATTACTTGCCTCCGATGGGTTGGTATTACCGGGTGTGGGAAACTTTGGGGCAGCAGCCTTGAAACTAGCTCCCATAGCCGATGCGGTTCGGGAAGTCGCTGAGAATGGTGTACCCGTATTGGGAAGTTGTCTCGGTATGCAGCTCCTCTTTGAGAGAAGCGAGGAAGCGAAAGGAGAAGGTCTCGGATTACTAAAGGGCTGGGTACGGGGATTCAAAGGCGATCTCAAGACGCCTCACATGGGTTGGAACACCATAAACTCCACCCGAAATAGCCCCCTACTGGATGGGATACCGGATGGTAGCTATTTCTACTTCGTGCACAGCTACTACCCTGACCCAGAGAACTCTGATGATACATTGGCTGAGACGGTTTACGGAAGCTATTTCACATCCTTGGTGGAACGTGGGAACATCTATGGAGCCCAGTTTCACCCGGAGAAATCAGGTAAACAGGGAGCCACCTTGTTGAGCAACTTTGTAAAGTTGGTGAGACGGTAAGGTGATACAGATTATACCCGCTATCGACATAATGGACTCACAGTTAGTGAGACTCACAAAAGGAGATCCATCCACCAGACAGCACTACGAGACACGTGACCCCCTATCCATGGCACGGATATGGACTGAACAGGGTGCAGATAGACTTCACATAATAGACTTGGATGCAGCCCTCGGAAAAGGGTCAAACAAAGAGTTGATACGGGAGATAGCGAATTCCGTTGACACGTCTTTACAGGTGGGGGGCGGTATCCGTACCGTTGAAACAGCTCGTAGATTTCTGGATATGGGTGTTGAACGTATTATACTGGGCTCCATGCCTTTGAAAGATCCCAGCAAATCACTGGAGTTATTGGATGAATATGGAGAGAGAATTATAGTAGCCCTAGACCATCGATACGGTAACCTAATGGTGAAAGGCTGGCAGGAAGCCACAGCGCACAGTCTGAGGGAGGCTTTAACACGATTCAAAGAGCAAGGCTACTACCGTTTCCTCGTAACTAACATAGAACATGATGGAGTGCTCAAGGGCCCGGACTTTGAGACCTACAAAGAGATATCCCGGGTAGCAAACATAATCGCCTCAGGAGGCATAACCTCAACCCATGATATCACGAGACTCCATGAGACCGGCGTCGAGGCTGCTGTCATCGGTAAAGCGTTCTATGAGGAAAGATTTACACTTCAAGAAGCCGTGGAGGCTGGACAATGCTAGCCAAGCGAATAATACCCTGCCTCGACGTGAAGAACGGTAGGGTGGTGAAGGGCACAAACTTCCTTGAGCTGAGAGACGCGGGTGACCCGGTGGAGTTGGCGAGACGTTATAATGATGATGGAGCCGATGAGCTTGTCTTCCTTGATATCACCGCGAGTCATGAAAGAAGAGATACCTTAAGTGAACTTGTCCGTGCTGTTGCCTCTGAGATAAATATACCCTTCACCGTGGGTGGGGGTATTAGAACTGTGGAAGATGTTAGAAACATTCTAAGAAACGGCGCAGATAAGACTGCCCTTAACACTGCCGTAGTCGAGAACCCAGAGATAATACATGACTTGGCACAGGTGTTC
>CAZLHA010000050.1:0-14699 GCA_964559155.1 uncultured Candidatus Bathyarchaeia archaeon
ACAGGTTACACTGCTTGAGATAATTTAGGTGGCGCCGCCGAACGGAATCGAACCGTTGACCAACTGCTTAACAGGCAGACGCTCTACCGAGCTGAGCTATGGCGGCTCTCGCCTTCCAGAATATAGGATATATTATAATAAACTTTGTCGTCAGAAATCAGTTACGCTGATTAATTATTATATCTCTAACGAGTTGTTTTCTCTATATGAGCTACGACTATAGTAAGCAGTCGGGGGAAGAATTCGCTAATATAGCCGATGAGTATGATAAGGGTAGGAAGAGCGAGAATATAGAATTATGGGGAAATGAGACTAAACACCTAGCAGATGTAGACGAGGACTCCCTTGTACTTGACTTGGGCTGCGGTACGGGGCTCTACACTGTGGGCATAGGCTCAGCGGCTGATTGTTTGATGCTGGGGATGGACCCTGTGTCGGGTATGCTGGGTAAGGCCCGGGAGAAGTCACGGGATGTTCACTGGTTCAACGGAATAGGTGAATGGTTGCCTCTCAGATCCGACATACTAGACTGTGTCTTCAGTAGCCAGGTGTGGCACCATATAGAGGATAAGCGGAGTACAGCAGATGAATGCGGACGCGTGATAAAACCGGGTAAAACCGTAGTCATTAGAACGATTGGCCACGCTCAGTTACACAGGAAAGTGGGTTTCAAGTATTTTCCCGAGATTAAGCGAAACCAGCTTAATGTATACCCTAGTAACCAAGAGTTCACGGAGTATTTCACCAACGCCGGTTTTAGCTCCATAGATTTTCATGAGTATCGTGAGGAGCGTTATCAATCCGTTGAAGAGTTCGTGGATATAGCCGAGAATAAACTATGGAGTATGTTCAGACCAATCACCGATGAGGGGCTAAGAAAGGGCATCGCTGAGTTATGGAGATATAAGAAGGAGCATAATGATGCTCCAGTTCGTAATGATGAACTTATTACCCTAGTAGTTTGCCGATACTAATCAAGATTAAAAGCAACGGTTCCTCGTTTTTAATTGACTAATTATGATAGACGAGAAGATATTACAGGAACTTAATCAACAGGTTCAGGAAGAGACCTATAGTGGCTATATCTACCTCGCCATGGCAGCGTGGCTGGAGGAGGAGGGCTACAAGGGGATGGCTAACTGGATGCGTGTACAGGCACGGGAAGAGAAGATACACGCAGACATATTCTATAACTATATCTTAGAACGAGGTGGGCATGTCAAACTACAAGCCATTGAGGCGCCGCCGGACAAGTGGAAGACCTCTCTGGAATTATTTAAAGCGGCTCTTGATCATGAGGAGCATATTACCTCTAGGATTAACCACATGGTGGATGTCTCATTGAATGTGAAGGACCATGCTACCTACCAGATGCTCCAGTGGTTCGTTGAGGAGCAGGTAGAGGAGGAGGCAAACGTAGGGGAAGCTGTGCAGCAGCTGAGTATCGTGGGTGAGGAGGGCAGGGGCATATTGATGGTGGATAGGGAGATGAGTACACGAGTTTTCAGCGTACCCGCATCGGCACCATGGTACCCCAAATCAGGGCAGCCAGGGTCAATGGCGGCTTAATACACCTTTTTATTTATACAAGCTTTTTTCCATGTATGCCCTGTAACCCTGAGTTGCTCATAGAGTCCATAGCAATGTATAATGTTCACAGAGCCGACTATTTGAGCAACAGGGCAATTGAAGTATTGGTTACTGCGAGTCTCCACGAGGACCCACCATGTGTTGATGTTCTTCATGAACTGCTCTGGAGTATAGGCATCAGGCTTGTCTCTTCCAGATTCAGTATGGCTCCGCTGGCTAACAAAATCGGTTACCTGTTTAATGAACTGGAAAAGATAACTGATCTAAACAGTTATCGATCTAGGTTGCGTGAGTTAGTCTCAAACCTCGTCAGGAGAAGCGAGAAGAGCAAGAAACGGATAGCAGAGTACCTGGAGACTGTTGCAGTGGATGCTGAAACCGTATTCACTAACAGTTACAGCAGTACTGTGATTGATGTGATCCGTGAAAACAGGTACGAGAATATCATGATCACCGAGAGTAGACCCACATTGGAGGGTAAACTGCTGGCAGAGAAACTGGGGGAAGAGGGTTTTAACGTCTTACTGGTAATTGATGCAGCCACCGGAGTGTATGTTCCAAATGCTGATATCTGCATAATCGGAGCTGATAGCGTCCAGTATGATGGCTCAGTGATGAACAAGGTAGGCAGCAGTTTATTGGGATACGCCGCCCTAGACCATAACATACCTTTCTACGTCCTCTGTGATACCAGTAAATTCAATGTAATAAACTATCTCGGAAAAACCATAGACCCAGAGATGAAACCACCGGATGAAGTAGCAGAACCCATGCTGAACGTCACCATAAGAAACTCCTACTTTGAAGTAGTTCCCCCAAGGTTAATCACCGGCATAATCACAGAAAAGGGTTTGATGGAGCCACTTGATATACGCATGAATATGGAGTTCATGCGGAGATACGTTGAACCCCTCATCACGGTAAACTCTAGGTAACATATAGATCATAAACACCTGAATACTGTATCAGAATCATTTTTACATTAAACACCTTGAGCAAATCAAACAGTGGACTCCATGTCGGTAATAAAAGTCGATAAAATCAACAAGAGTTTTGGGAAAACAAATGTACTCAAAGACATTAGCTTCAACGTGGATAGGGGCGACTTCTATGGATTATTCGGACCCAATGGAGCCGGAAAGACAACCCTACTACGAGTCATCACCGGTCAACTGTTACCTGATAGCGGTCAAGCCTACACTGCAGGGGTGCCCCACACTAACCCCATAATGGTGAAGAAACAAGTAGGTATTGTTCCTGAAGCCGATACTCCGCCAACCTTCCTAACAGCTCGTGAGACCCTTGAGCTCACATGCAGGATACGTGGCGTAGAGGATTTTAACCGTGTGGATCACTGGCTGGGTTTCTTCGACATTACCGATAAAGCCGATGTACTGTGCAGGGATCTATCAAAGGGCCAGAGACAGAAGGTTATGCTGGCTTCTGTGTTCATACATATGCCTGATTTACTGTTGGTTGATGAGCCTTTCATCAACCTTGACCCCATCTATCAGCGAAAGGTTAGAGAATACTTGAGAAACCGGGTATCAGATGGATGCACGGTTTTCATGTGTACCCATATTCTTGAGATAGCTGAGAAACTCTGCAACAGGATCGCTGTAATCAATAAGGGTCGAATTGTGAGCTCTGGTTCCATTGATGAGCTGCGTGAGGGTGACGAGGGTCTTGAGGAAATATTCTTAAGGGTGGTGGATGAGGTTGTAGTCTCTTAGCTGGCATCTGTTTAAATCCATGATCAAGGAGGAGTGGAGACTCTATACATCCCTCTTGGGTGGATTAGGCTCCGGTTTGTTCCCTTTCATGATATTCTTATTCACCTCTCTTGGTGCCTTCATCACCCCGTACATCATGGGTAACATCCAGCTCAGCACTATACTCTTGATGCTTCACACTGCATCAGTTATCTACGGGGTATTCGTGGGTGGATTCGGTAAGATAGGTGAACATGTTATGACTAGGAGACTGGGTCAGGTGAGTATGCTACTCCAGTTGCCTCAGCAGTATCCGGTTAGCTTCAAACATGTTATGGGTGTCTTCTACCTCAAGGACTCTTTATTTTATCTGATTTACAGCTACGTGCCCTTGGTACTAGGTGTGAGTTTGACTGCTCCATCCGCTGGTGTCTCTCCTCTGAGTGTTTTGGTGCTCGGAGTCACCATGTATCTGGCTTTCATGCTGGGGATGGGGTTAAGCTTTGCTCTCAGTGCTTTAAGCCTCAAGTCTAGAAAAACCGGTTTCATCCTCACCTGCATCGGTTTGTCTCTTTTTTTGCTGTGTTATCCTTTGAATTTTATACCCATAGGCTATGTTATTCCTTCACTGGGTTACTGGATCACCAAGAAACTATCTTACATAGTATTCTCTATAGCTGAGGCAGTCCTAATGGCTAACGTTGGTGTCTATTTCATGAAGGAGAGCTTTGAGCTTCATGAGCAGCGACACGACGCGTCTTTACTGGGGGGTGAAGCCAGGCTGGGGTATATGGGTGGGCTACGTATATTGGTCGCTAAGGAGTGGCTGGAGCTGGTGCGTAGTAATAGCCTGTTCCCGGCTTTGACGGGGTTTGGAGGGAATCTATTAGCAATATACTTCATCTCGTGGCTGTTTCAGGTGGGCTTCGAGGTATCCATCGATTTTAATGTGGTTTTCTACAGTGGAATCGTTGGCTTCATGGGAGTAATGACTTATAGTTTCTTGACGAATATTGAACACAATGAATATCTGAATGTTCAGCCTGTCAGTGTGGATATGGTAGTGAAGTCCAAGTTAATGGTTTATCTATTGTTGACTTCGGGTGTTGCTGTGGGGTATGTGTTGTTGATAGGTTTTTTGAAGGAACAGTTGGGAATGGTTCCCATGGGGGTGATGGTGGCGCTCTCCACTAGCCTATTTGTTGTGGCTGTTACGACTTATCTCACGGGGTTATGGACTAATACCCTGTTCTTTGGGGCTAAAACAATCCTGAAGTTCAAGGTCATCGTGGCTCCCCCTTTGACGGTGATTGAGATCGCCTCCATGATCCTCCAGTTCAAACCACAACCGGCTGTTCAGATTATATACGGGTTTTCATTGGTGTTATTGTTTGTTGCTGTGTTAATTTATAATAGGTTGGAGAACAGGTGGAGTGATAAGAGTTTCAGCTATGTCTCAACCGGCATCTAAACCAATGAGGAAGTCAGTTTGTACTCCTGTCCGCGAAATCTATAACCTCTCGTGAAGCTCTTAATATGAAGATGACAGGTGTATAATTTGGTTGGGTCTATCGAGGAGTTATTACCCGTTTTACTAGAGTTCAGATCTGAGCGTGACTGGGAGCAGTTTCACCTACCCAAGGAGTTAGCAGCTGCCATATCCATTGAGGCATCAGAGCTGCAGGAATTATTCCTATGGCGTGAAATAGAATCAGCTGATGATGTTAAACTTGATTCCACTAGGATGCATGAGATCCGCGACGAGGTAGCGGATATATTGATGAGAATTTTTATTTACCTGTGTTTTTAGCTGTTTTCCACCCCCTCGAATAGGTTTATAGATCAGAGAGGGTTCTGACTTGTTATGGACTCTTTCAGATCTTATATGCTCAGGGAAGCTTACCGAAACATTGAGAGACTCGGCGATAAGCTCGCCATGGCTGAGAAACAGATAGACTGGACCCGTTTCAGGCCTATTGTTCAAGGCCTTTACGATAATCGGGGCCCCAAGGGTGGTAGGCCAAACCTGGACCCTGTGATGATGATCAAGGTCCTGGTGCTTCAGGCATGGTATGGGTTGAGTGATCCTGAGGTGGAGCGTCAGATAGCTGATCGTCTTAGTTTCCAGCGGTTCCTCGGGTTTCCGGTGTCTGCTCCGGATTATTGTACTGTCTGGAAGTTCAGGGAAAGACTAGCCAAGACAGGTAGGGACGGGTTGGTGTGGGCTGAGCTGCAGCGTCAGCTGGATGAGAAGGGACTCAAGGTCAAGAAGGGTGTGGTGCAGGACGCTAGCTTTATCACAGGGGACCCGGGGCATGCACCAGCCGAGGAGCCAAGAGGAGAGGAAGCAAAAACACGTAGGAGTAAGGATGGAGCCTGGGCCAAGAAGGGGAACAAGTCGTATTTCGGGTACAAGCTACATATGAAGATGGATACTGATCACGGGTTGATCAGGGACCTGGAGACAACGCCAGCGAATGTTCATGATAGCCGAGTAGATCTGAGTCTGCCCGGTGAGGTTGTCTACCGGGATAAAGGCTACCAGGGCGTGAAGCCCCGTGGCTGGGACGCGACTATGAGGCGTGGCGCCAGGGATCACCCGATCAGTATCTGGGATCGGCTCCGGAACAGGCGGATTAACAGGAAACGGGCTCCGGGTGAGAGACCTTTCGCGGTGATCAAACGTGTCTTCGGCTCCGGTCATATGCTTGTGACCACGGTGCCGCGTGTCCGGGTTAAGCTGGTGTTTGCGTGTATCTGTTTTAACCTGGTTCAGCTGGGGCGGCTGGGTGGTGGCGCTTAGCGTGGGCTATGACTCTTCTCCTGGAGGACGAGTAAAGGAGAGTTAAAGCGGGTGATCTATGGCTCCTCTGGGTGGCTTAGAGACCGCTTCAGGAGAGGTATAGTGTTGATGGCCGAGATTATGCCCTCTCTCTGGAGCTGCTTCCAACCAGACTAGATGAAAAAATGACAGAAACCCGGAAACAAAAGAAAATAAAAATCCTCTGATCTATTTACTCTTCTTGACCCATGATCTAGGGATCAACTTATCTGTAGCAGTCAGGCGGAAACTTAAGAAAAACAGGGAGAAATATCCGAAAGAAGAGTACCACGGAAGATTTAGGAAAACCTAGTCTTCTCCTTCTATGTGTAGCTTGTACGATTTATGTTAATCTGGCTAAGATTAATGGGCTGTTATTGTGTTTAAATAAAATAACGACAACCTTTAACCAGTAAAGGTGTAAAACCATAACTCCTCAGGATCTCTTTCTATTCATATCCATAATAATATTGATCAGCTACTTCAGCAGCCTAATCTATAGATACACACAGATACCGGATATAATCTGGCTTCTCTTATTCGGTGCTCTTCTTGGACCAATAACGGGTATAATCGATGTCAACCTTTTCAGAGGTGCAGCGCCCATAATAAGCACACTCAGCATTATGTTGATCATCTTTGAAGCCGGGATGGGTGTGGAGTACAAGACCTTACGAGATATCCTTCCCAACACCCTCTTAATCTCCTTACTAACCTTCTTTCTAATCGTCACAGGCACCACCCTAATAGGAACCTTCCTCTACCCGGGGCTCTACATTTTGAAATCCATGGTACTGGGGACAATGCTGGGTGGGCTCAGCACAGTAGCGGTAGTTAGTATCAGGGATCAGTTCAGGTTGGATGGTGTGGCTGATGCTTGGAAGATAATGGCATTGGAGTCTACGTTAGTAGATCCCATAAGAGTGATGATAGCCATCAGCATCATCAAGGTAGTCTTGGCTGGCACCGTACGACCTCTCGATCTCATGAAAGATATCTTTTTTGTCCTGCTAGTTGGGTCGGCTACTGGGTTATTATCTGGTGTCCTATGGAGTGTTATCCTCCATAGGTTGAGGGGCGCGGGGAGCTTCTATATGATTACCATAGCTGTTTTGTTTCAGGTTTATTTCTTGGCTGAGTATGTCGCCGGCAGCGGTGGGGGAACTATGGCCTTGCTTCCTGTTCGGTTTCACTATATCTAATCTCAAAATGTTGAGTGGGTGGCTGGGGTTCTCACCGCGTATCGATGTGAAACAGCTTACAGATATGAATAGAGAGATCAGCTTCGCGTTGAAAGCCTATTACTTTGTTTATACTGGTTTGATCGTTACGTTGAGCAGGGATTTTCTCCTAGCCGGTCTTGGTTTTACAGTTATGATTCTTGTGCTCAGATTTTTCTCGGGTACGGTATTGGAACGATTCTCGGATCTGGAGCCAATGGAGACTGGTATAATCAAGTTAACTTATCCTCTCGGTACTTCTGCTCTTGTCTTCGCCCAGCTCCCACTTCTGTATGATGCTGAGGGAATCGTGTTCACTGATCCACACCTGTTCACTAACTTGGTGTTCCCCACTGTATTGGGAACAATATTGTTCTCCGCTCTAGCTGGACCTTTTTTAATTAGAAGAAAGATGAGGGCCATGTGATGGTTTCCTCTTTTCCATTAAATATGGTGCTGGATATTATGCGGTATGACTAGCATCCTGAATATTCTCTATTCTCTTGGTTTGATAGCCTCTGGTTTATTAATAGGCTACCTTTACAGGCACAGGATTCCCCACAGTTTATCCCAGACCCCGAAAGAGATCAATAGGTTAAGAAGAAAACTGCAAGCAACGGCATTGTTGTTTGTAAACCCCATCGCGTTCGGTGGAGCCATCTGGGGGCTAGATCTCAATGACTTGAGGATAATCGCTTTGCCTTTTCTGGGGGCCTTCGCCATCTTACTTGGAGGCGTACTAGCGTATATCGCTTCTGAATTACTTGATTTGAAGCGAAAGCAGAAAGGAGTATTCGTTACTTGTGGTAGTTTCACTAATATCGGCAGTATCGGGTCACTAGTTACCTATATACTGCTGGGTGAGGCAGCAGTTGCCTTGATGCCCTTCTATAAGCTGTTTGAGACTTTCATATACTATGGGATTGGTTTTCCCTATGCAAAATCTACGATTGACTTTGTATCAGAAGACGTTTCCATCAGGGATCGTGTGTTTGCTGTCTTGACTGACCGGTTCGTATTGGTAGCTATGTCCAGCATGATATTTGGACTAGGTCTAAAACTAAGGGTATTAATAGACCAGGATTCTACCCCGCCTTCAACAGTGTACTTATCCCCTTGTGTACCTTGCTCTTATTATCATCCATAGGGATGGCTATGAGGTTTGGGAAGATGAGGGAGTACCTTAGAGAGGCTGGAGTGCTATTATTCATTAAATTCGTGGCTGTGCCGGGCAGTGTCTATCTCTTAGGTCTTATCTGGGACTTGGGGATGTTGACGGTGGCTTACCATTAAAGGTCTCCGTGATTCTAGCCAGTATGCCTGTAGCGTTCACTACCATGGTACCTCCAACATTATATGATTTGGATGTTGATCTAGCGAATACAATGTGGTTCGTGACCACTGCTTCTCTGATGTTTGTGGTTCCAAGTCTCTGGCTATTACTGAACTAACTTCACTTTTCTACCTGTGATTCGTTCAAGCTCAGCAGTTACCGTGTCCAAGTCGCTATTACCTGCTCCTCTAGCCCAGTATCTGTGCCCATCACCTGTTTCATAGAACTCGTAGATCTGATAGTACTGTTTTTTGTTGAGGGTTGTCTCAACTAGAATATATCTCCCGATCTCTAGTAACTCGCTGCTATCATCGGGAAGTTTTTTCTTAGGTTTCATCTAACATCAAGTCAATTATACTATGTGCCGGGTATGTGATAGGGCTTCCTATTGGAGTGGTTTGACTCCAAGCTTGTTTAGGGTCTCCTCTGTTGGTTCTCCCCTCTTATTCCATCCTCTGAGCCGGTAGATCTCCTCCACCTGCTTCTTGTAAAGTTCTCTTGGAATCTTTTTTCCTTTCATCAAACCCGCGATGCTCTTCTCTTGGAAGAATCTCTCGGGGAGTTTATCGTCTTCATGGCTGCGTCCTTTCTTCAAGTTGTAGAGCCTGCTCAGTGTCTGCATTCTGGCTCCCGCGGTTATCAGGTCCTCTTGTGTATACTCTATCCCTGTTGCCGCGTTCAAGAAGGGTGCAAGTCTATCAAAGCCATAGGGTAGGAAGTCACATACTATCAGGCTGTTTCTTGCATTGATCTCGTTCTGGCCCTTGATGATGGTCTCGGGTAGTTTCTCCAGTTTTAGCTGGTTATGCATCTCTGATGTAGCGGTCCATAGCCGGGTGTGGCTCGCAAAATCTCCTGTTGATAGAGCTAGGGCCATGCTATAGGATCCTAGAGGGTTTACGCCGCTAAGTTCCATTCCCGCTATCTGGATAGCCCAGTAGCTGCTTCCTCCTCCGATTGTCTTGCTTGCCCTTCTTGTGCCCTCGGCTAGGGTGTCTCCTATTCCCTCCCGGTTGGCGATGTCCTTGATGAGCCTGTGCACTGTCTCGGCTGAGCCCCATCTTATCCACTCCTTGTCCTCTGGGCTGAGTTTTTCTTTCTCGGCTGACTCCATGGCGTAACTGATGGTAACCCCTGTGCTGATGGTATCCAGTCCATATTTGTCGCAGAGCCAGTTTGCCTCGGCTACATCCTCTGGGTTATCAAGCATGCACCCAGAGCCAAGATAAGCCGTGGTCTCATACTCTGGCCCCTCCATCTTTTTCCCCTCCCAGCGGCTGACCTTGCTGCACATTATAACCCCGCATCCATAGCAACCCTTGCTGGTCCACTTGAGTTGGTCTTTCATGACCTCGGCTGTTATGTTCTCATAATGCTCAAATCTTCCCTGCTGAAAGTTCTTAGTAGGTAGAAAGTTGCCTTCTTCTTGGCACATTCTTATCCACATCATGGTGCCAAGCTCTTTGCGTTTCTTTGCATTGAGGTTCTCGGCTAAGTCAGCTGTAAGCTCAGCGGCTAATCGCTGGTATTCTTCGCGATCGACCATCTCTGGCTCTAGATCTCCTTCAATCACTACAGCCTTCAGGTTCTTGCTCCCCATAACGGCGCCGGCTCCACCACGCCCAAAATGCCTGAACAGCTCGGTGCCTATTGATGCGTATCTTACTAGGTTCTCGCCTGCCTGCCCTATACAGGCTACCTTTGCGTCGGGGTGCCTCTTCCATAGGGTTTTCTCTGTCTTGAATGTGTCTCTTCCCCAGAGCTCACTTGCATCCTTAAACAATACCTCGTTTGGTGTAATGTGGATGTAGACCGGGGAATCCGATGCTCCCTTGATTAGGAGGTAGTCGTTTCCTGTTCTTCGTAGGGCTGGCCCAAAGTGGCCTCCTGCGTGGCTGTCTAGGAATGTGTCTGTGAGGGGTGATCGGGTTACTAGGGCTGATCTCCCGCTGGTCTGTATCCTGGTTCCTGTGAGTGGGCCGGTTACGAATATTAATGGGTTCTCGGGCTTTAGGGGGTCTCTGCTATCATCTTCTCTGGTTAATAGCCATAGGCCGACTCCTTTTCCTCCAATATATTTGCGTATTATCTCATCGGGTATCTTGCCCTTCTCTGTTGTTTGATCTGTGAGATTTACCCGTAGAATCCTGTTAATCATTCCAATCTGTATAAAATATGTAAAAGAGTAATTGAGGTTTGCCCGGGTGAAAATAAACTCGGGCTACTCTAGGGCCTTACATGCCTCAAGGAAGACATCTATCCCATTATCCGCCAGCTCCTTAGTCAATACTAGGGGAGGCAGGAACCTGATCACGTTACCGTAGTGACCACCTTTCTCAACTATTACTCCCCGCTTGTAGGCTTCAAGCCTGACCTTACCAGCCATCTCAGGGTATGGTTTCCTTGTTTGTTTGTCTTTCACGAACTCAACGCCGATCATAAGTCCGCTGCCCCGTGCGTCTCCAATGTATTTCCGTTCCCCCTCTCCCTCTTCTTTGAGACGTTTAACGATGTGTTCCCCTAGTTCAGCCGCGTGTCCCGGTAGATCATATTCCTTCATGAATTTGAGTCCCGCTGCTCCTGCAGCCATGGCTGTCACGTGTCCTCTGAATGTTCCTATATGTGCTCCGGCTTTCCAGGTGTCTAATTCGTCTCTATACATTATGGCTGATAATGGTAGTCCACCGCCGATGCCCTTACTGATGGTCATTATATCCGGTGTTACATCGTAATGTTCACAGCTCCACATCTTCCCTGTCCTACCCATGCCTGCTTGTATCTCGTCCAGTACAAGTGGGACCTCGTTTTCCTCTGTGATCTCTCTTATTCTAGGCAGGTATTCAGGTGGAGGTGTTACTGATCCGCCTTCTCCCTGTATGGGCTCTATGATGACTGCCGCCGGGTCTACTATACCGCTGTTAGGGTTGTCGAATAACATGTTTAAGTACTCTGCACACTGGAGGCCACAGTCAGGGTACTCTTTACCGAAGGCACATCTGTAGCAGTAAGCGTAGGGTACAAAGTGTACCTCTGGTATCAATGGAATATACTTGTCTTTGAAGTGTTTATCCGCGGTTATGGCCAGTGCGCCACTGGTCATACCATGGTAGCTTCCCATGAAAGCGATTAAGCCGCTGCGCCCTGTATTATATTTGGCGAGTTTAACCGATGACTCAACAGCGTCGCTCCCAGTGGGTCCCCCGAACAAGAGCTTGGAAGCATTCCTCATCTTCCCTGGGGCGATCTTCATTATCTCTTCCACTAGCTCTGCCCTTGCTGGGCTGGGGAAGTCCAGTGTATGGGTTAGATTCTCCATTTGTGTCTGAACCGCATCAACCACCCACGGGTTGCAGTGACCAACCTGGAGAACTCCGGCTCCCCCGAAGAAGTCTATGAATATGTTTCCATCCATATCCCTGATAGTGGCACCTTTTCCCTGTTCAAAGGCTACAGGGGTGCCTCGGGGATAGCTGACTGCTGCGCCCTCTAGTTCTTCCTGTCTTTTGAGCATCTTCTTGCTGTTGGGACCTGGTGGCCCTGATACTATTTGGGGTGCATCACTGAAACTGAATTCTTTTAAAGATTTTTTTGGCATAATTATCAGTAAAATATGGGTTTCTTTTATTATAACACTATCCCGTGTCTGGTTTTGGCTCGTAAACCTATAAACACACGATTCCCGAGTATCATGTATGGATCTAGCGTCTGAGATAGCTGAGTATCGTGATGAGTTGATGCGACTAAGAAGATGGTTTCACATGCATCCGGAGATCGGGTTCCAAGAATTTGAGACATCAGCCAAGGTAGCTAATTATTTGAGAGGATTGGGGCTCAGCGTTGAGACTGGTGTAGCAAAGACCGGTGTTGTTGCTGTGCTGGAGGGCGACTGTGATGGACCCACTTTGTTGATGAGGTCGGATATGGACGCCCTGCCTTTGGATGAAGAGAATGCTTTACCTTACAAATCGATGAACCCTGGATTTATGCATGCATGTGGTCATGACGCCCACATGGCTATGCTCCTAGTTGCCGCTAAAATACTCACTAATCACCGAGATAAGCTAAAGGGGAGAATTAAATTTGTCTTCCAACCAAATGAGGAGGAAGCCGGCGCAGAATATATGGTGGAGGAGGGCGTAATGGAGGATCCAATCGTAGACGCGGCAATAGGTCTTCACATATGGACCCCTATACCTACAGGCAGCGTCGGCATCATATCTGGCCCAGTCATGGCCTCTAGTTACTACTTCAAATTAAAGATAATTGGCAAAGGTGGCCATGGAGGTGCCCCCCACACAGCCATTGACCCTGTTCTTTGTACCGCTAACGTGATTCAAGCTATACAAGCCATACAAACACGGATGACAGACGCATTGGAGCCCACGGTAATAACCTTCGGTAAGATCCACGGAGGACGCTTCAATATAGTTATCCCGGATACCGTTGAACTGGAAGGCAGCATAAGATGTCTCCATAATGGAGACGCTGAGGTACGGCAACGATTCAGGGAAGTGGTTGAACACATCTGTAAAGCCCATGGAGCCAATTACGAGTTAAGTTATACTTGCGGAAATAGACTGCTGAGTAACAACCCTTGGATGACGGACTTGGTGAATCGGACAGCGGAGGAAATAGTTGGTCCTGATAAAATCATAGGCGAGGAGATGAGGATGATGATCGGAGAAGACTTTGCGGAGTTCTCGCTAAGAGTACCTAGCTGTTTCTACTTCTTGGGAACAGGTAACCCTGAAAAAGACTCAACCCATCCTCACCACAGTCCCAGGTTCAAACTAGACGAAGACACCCTACCCTCGGGTGTTGAGATGCACATAAAAACCGCTCTAAACTACTTCAAACAACTCTATTAACCATAATTTCTTCCGTGATTACATAATAAAACCTAATCCAACGTAAAACTATCTCGACATACATCAAAAATTAACTATATCCCTAACCTATTATCAATTCACAGTTTACAAAGAAAAACAAGTCCCCACTGGTCGTCAGCAGAAAAGATGCGGGGGGAGGGACTCGAACCCTCGAAGTCCTAAGACACGAGATGTCTTATCCCGAAGCATCGGATCTTAAGTCTCGCCCCTTTGACCAGCCTCGGGTACCCCCGCATGCTCATATCAAAACACAGATATCCATTAAAAACTTAACTAAATAAAAATAGGCTAGACGATGCGTCTACTGCGCTGAAGATCCTTACGATTATTACTCGGCTTTCTTATCTTCGCCGTATCCCCATAACCACAAGCCGCGCAACGTTTCTTTCTGATATGATAAGCTCTGCGTCCACAGCGCCTACACTTTATATGAATAGTCTTACCTTTATGAATTGGTCCCTTAGTTGGCATAATTTGTCACATCTTACTCCGGCGGCGGACTTACCATAATCACATTATCCCCGCGAAGAACAATATCACCGATCTCAACTACGCTCATAGGGTCTGTGACTTCCTCGGAGTCCTTCATATAGAGATTAACGTGCTGGTCAAAACCCTCAAGAGTACCCCTGAGCGTCTTACCGCCTCTAAGCTTAATGAGCACGGTCTTCCCTACGCTGCGCTCAAGTACTCGTTCAATCATATCCGCCATGTCATTTATCACTCGTTTATTGGGCTCTAATCGAATAACAAGTTTCCCCTATAAAAGTTTGTATTCTAAGCATCGCAATATTCTTAAACCCTGAGAGTAAATGAATCACAGAGAACAAAGTAACACCTCCTAAGGTACACTGGATTAAACCCGAGGAGAAATCTTTTTTAGGAGGCACATAGCCTACTGTATAGCCTCTGCAAGGTTAGTATGGATTCTGAATAGGTGAACATTGGTTAAATGAAAGGATCAGTCCCCGTCATTAAGCTCCTCCCGCTACTAACAGCTTGCAGTATTATTAACTTTAAAAATAGGATGAATTAAATTTGCTTCTCTCAGAAAACGACCACTGGGACATGATGAAGTCTTTCTTTAACGAGGAAGGCCTAGTCAAGCAGCACCTAGACAGCTACAATGATTTC
>CAZLHA010000051.1:0-3763 GCA_964559155.1 uncultured Candidatus Bathyarchaeia archaeon
CCAAGATGATTGCAGTCTCAAGACCAGTCATACCAGTTCTTTTTCTTAGTTTCATTTTTATTATCCTCCCCGCTCTGGGGTACTGAGCAAAACGTATAGAAGCCTCTATATAGCGAAATGTCTGCACCTCCTATCTACATACTTTGATTAGACTGTGCCTGCGGTAAAGATTTAAAGAGATGAGATATGCCTTATTCGTTGAACTATATTGAAGAATGTCAAAGTTGTTTCATACGGTATCGGAGTAATAGGTAGAAGACTAGCTAGATACCTTCTAACAAAAGAGGGTATTGAGATAGTAGGAGCTATTGATATTAACCCTGATATTGTGGGAAAAGATCTAGGAGAGGTCCTAGGTCAGGAAAAAATTGGCGTAACTATCAGCAATGATGTGGATAAGGTTCTCAGTGAGACCAAGCCAGATATTGTATGTCACACAACGATGAGTTACCTTAGCCAGACCTATGACCAGTTCGAGGGTATACTTAAACACGGTATAAACATAATCAGTACCTGTGAGGAATTAGGTTATCCATACGTTGAGGAAGAGGCAACTAAGCTAGCCGAGAAACTAGACAGATTAGCAAAAGAAAAGGGCGCAACAATGCTAGGAACAGGTATCAATCCCGGATTCCTTATGGATACTCTGCCCATCTTTTTATCTGGTCCATGTGAAGAAGTAGAGGAAATGTACATTGCGCGACAGATGGATGCCGCTACTCGTCGTATACCTTTCCAGAAAAAGATCGGAGCTGGAATGACCGTAGAAGAGTACAAAGAAGCCATCAATAACAAGAAGATCACGGGACACGTAGGGTTAGAGCAGAGCATGCAGATGATAGCTGATACGCTAGGATGGAAACTGGACGAGATTAAGGTGGATACACCTGAGCCAGTCACTTTTGATCACGAGGTTAAGAGCGACGCAATCACCGTTCCAGCTGGTCACACCGCAGGTGGAAAACAGATGGCTTATGGTGTCAGCAAAGGTAAGACCTTGATCACGATGGACTTTAGTGCATATATTGGGGCAGAAGAGGAATTCGATAAAGTTGAGATAAAAGGAGTACCACCTATCAATAACAAGATCACTCCCTGTGTACACGGAGATCATGGCACAATTGCCATGACTACAAACATGATTCCCCATGTTATCAACGCTGATCCCGGGTTAAAGACAATGGCGGAGCTACCTCCACCACACGCCACACCGGCTCACTTCGGAAAATATGTGAAGTAAATACTTCAACTATCTCCATGATTAACAAGGTACTTTTTTTCTTTTTCAAACTCTATGTGTTTTAACCAGTTTTCATCGTCACGTACCGGGTACTCATTAAGCATATGCGTTCCCCTGCTTTCGGTACGAGTATGAGACGCCATAGTTATTAGTCTGGCTAAACAGGCTAGATTCATGGTCTCTATGTTGGAGGCTGATACATATTTTTTTAATTGAGTCTTGGTCTTTGTATATATTCTATCTATTTTTTTCTGGGCTGTTAATAAATCAGGGATATCTCGGTGAATTCCCACATATGTCCACATAGTGTTTTCAATGATACCCCTATAGCCCTGAGAAGCGCCTGTCTCGCATACTACTTCATCTACTACAACTTTTTCAGCGAATTCTTGACCTTTTTTCTCGATAAACCTTGAAGCAATATCCGAGAAAACCAAACACTCTAGCAAAGAGTTACTTGCCATCCTGTTCGCTCCATGGATCCCCGTACAGGCAGACTCTCCGATTACCCATAAACCCGGTATACTGCTTCGCCCCCTTAGATCAGTTTTAACTCCACCACAGAAGTAATGTGCAGCCGGTGATACAGGTATCAGATCCTGATCCATTCTTACTCCCCTCTTAAGGCACTCATCGTAGATCCCAGGAAACCTGTCCTTGAGATATTTTTTGTCTCTATCTCTAATATCGATGTAAACTGGTCCCTTTTTCTGTTCCTCTATAATGGCGCGTGATACTATGTCTCTGGGAGCTAGATCCTGCATGGGGTGATACCGTGTCATGAAGGCTTCTTTCTCGGAGTTCACTAATACCCCGCCTTCTCCTCGTACTGCTTCGCTGATTAAGAAGTATGGACTGTCCCCTTTGTCTAGGATAGATGGATGAAACTGCACGAACTCTAGATCTCTTAATCTTGCACTGGCTCTCCAAGCCATAGCTATTCCATCCCCTGTAGCGACTAGTGGGTTTGAAGTTTTTGCGTATAATTGGCCAACACCTCCGGTAGCTAATATTGTGATGTCTGCATAGTATTCCACTATCTGGGAGTTTACTTTATCTAATGCTCTGACTCCAGTGCAGACCCCTTTTTTAACTAATAGATCAATAGCTATGGTGTTCTCAACGATGTTGATGTTTTCAATATCTAGGGCTTTTTTTACTATGGTTTTCTGTATCTCATAACCAGTAATATCTCCTGCATGAACTACCCTCCGTGCACTATGGCCTCCCTCCCGAGTGAGATCGAGTTCTCCATCTGTTTTTGAGAACGTCACTCCTTGCTCTCTTAACCATTCAATCTGCTTAGGTCCATTATGAACTAGAGTCTCAACTGCTTTTCTATCTGAAAGCCCTTGACCCACTTTCAATGTATCCTTAATATGTTTATCAAAGTTATCCGGAGGCTTTATTACAGCCGCAATTCCGCCCTGAGCCAAACTACTATTGGAGTCCATTATATCTTCCTTGGTTAAAACCGTGATACAGGTTTCCTCGGCTGCCCTAAGAGCGAACCCGAGTCCCGCTAATCCTCCTCCGATTACTAGAAAACTACTCGTATCTTTTCACCAGCTAGGTTTGATGAATCAATGATAACATGTAGAATAAATGTTTAGGTAAATAATTATTGATAAACGGGTTTACGGAGTGTTTTACCTGCTCTTTTTCCCGTAAATTCTCCTTCTGAGATTGTTATTTCACCGTTTACTATCACGTATGGTATCCCCGATGGGAATTTATGGGGCTCCTTGTATGTTGCGTTATCTATTACTGTATCAGGACTAAACACGGTGATATCAGCATACATACCGGGTCTTAATAGACCTCTATCGAGGATACCGAACCTCTGAGCAGGAAAGCTGGTCATCTTTCTTATGGCTTCTTCCCAGGTTAACACTCCTTCTTCACGCACATATTTTCCCAGCACCCTAGGATAGGTCCCATAGTGGCGTGGATGTGGTTTTCCCTTACAGAAGGGGCCTTCAATATTGCAGCATCCAGCGTCAGTACCCACCATCTGAAGGGGGTGCTTCATAATGCGTTTTACATCCCCCTCATTGCCGTAAAAGATTACCATCCCCGCGGCGCCCTCTTCCTCCAACAGTAGTTCATATAGTGCTGTGAATTCATCCTGGGATCCACGATATTCTTTGATCTCTGTTAGATTCATACCTTCTACAGGTTTATTCTCATCGGTGATCACTGAGGTAACATAGACATTTTTCCAACCTAGCTCACCAGCGAAGTTTTCCCACCCTTCAATCCCTTCCTGGATTTCTTTATGCATCCTCGCACGTAGTTCTGGATCTCGTAATCTTTCTAATGTCTTTTCTCTTCCACCATCATGCGTCCATGGAGGTAGTAGTGTCATGAGGCTTGTTGACCCTGCTTTATACGGGTACTGGTCTACAGTGACGTCCAGCCCTTTCTCTCTTGCCTTCACAAACATCTCAAGAGTCTGGACACTACTTCCCCAGAGCGACTTGCTAGCTATCTTATGATGGCTAATCTGTACAGGAATATCTG
>CAZLHA010000051.1:3773-14695 GCA_964559155.1 uncultured Candidatus Bathyarchaeia archaeon
TAACCTACTTCAAGGGCTTCATCAAGAGCCTTCATGAGTGTTTTTCCCTCGCCCCGTATGTGACTATCGTATACTCCTCCATATTTGGCTACTACCTTTGCTAGCTCTATGATTTCTTTTGTATCCGCATAGATACCAGGAGGATATATTAGACCTGTACTGAGTCCATATGCACCTGAAAGCATAGCCTCCTCTGCGTAATTACACATAGCATCAAGCTCATCACTAGAGGGTGCTCTGGCATCATAACCCATAGCTGCTGCTCTTATAGCCCCATGACCCACCAAGTGGCCCACATTAGCGCCAAGCGCTTCTTTTTCTTCTTCCCTAAGATATTCATCAAAACTTGACCACGTGAGTTCAAGCTCAATTCCCTCGGGTAGATCTGCTTCTGACTCTTTCTGCGCCTCTTCTCTGATAAGATCACTCAGAGGTGCTGGGCTGGAACCACATTGACCTGCTACTACTGTGGTTATACCTTGGTGGACTATATTCTCCATATCCCGGTAAACGAGTGTATTAAAGTCACTGTGACTGTGTGCATCAACGAATCCGGGGGTTACAAATTTCCCTGATGCGTCAATAATTTTCTTTGCGTTCATCTTCCCTAGTTTTCCAACTGAGTGTATTTTTCCATCTAATACTCCTACATCTGCTCTAAACCATGGATTACCAGTGCCATCGATTACTTTACCCTTTTTAATCAACAAGTCTAATTTCAAAACAGTTCACTGGAGATAAACCGGGGGCCGAGGATTTAATATTAATGATGCTGTTTAATCAGCGAACGGATAAGAGAATTCATGTTACGTCTTGTGGCTATAACTCTATTAAATAATCTACTGTTTAGTAAATATTTTACAGTTGTATCGTTGATTACTCCTGCGCCTCTTTCTCTGCTGGTCCAATCCCTTTATACCTTTTCTCTTTTTTCAAGTGTTTTAGTTTACCTAAATGTTGCATCCTTGTTTAAAAAACATGGATATTATGTTTGTTTTTTAACAAATTTAAATAGGTGTTTTGGAAAGCTTTTATGCATGATCCCGCCATCTGTGGGTGAGAACCATGGAAGACCTTGATGTCTCCAAATTCATAGAGAAACAGGTTCAAGAGATAAGCAAATGCATAGGAGACGAAAAAGCCATAGTTGCGACAAGTGGTGGTGTGGATAGCACCGTAGCTGCAGTAATGGCTAACAGAGCAATAGGGGAGAGTCTTTTATGTGTATTTATTGATGACAACTTTATGCGGCTTGGTGAATCTGAGCAAGTAAAGAACTTATTATCCAATGAGCCATTAAACCTTCAAGTCAAGATATTGAATAAGCGACAACAATTCATGGAGGCTCTCGATGGATTAAGTGACGCAGAAGAGAAGAGAAAAGCTTTCAGGGAGACATTCTATCAAACACTTCGTGAAGCAGCAGAAGAATACGAGTGTAAATACTTACTTCAGGGAACTATAAGAGCCGATGTAGAGGAAACCTCAGACGGTATTAAGACTCAGCATAATATACTTGAGCAAATTGGAATAGATCCTGTTGAAAAATACGGTTTTCAAGTAATTGAACCTTTAAAGTCGTTATACAAATATCAGGTCAGAGATGTATCCAGAAAAATGCTTATCCCTCCAGAATTAGCTGAGCGTCAACCATTCCCAGGGCCGGGGCTTAGCATAAGAGTGGTCGGTAAAATCACAAACGAGAAGCTGGATGAATTAAAAAAAGCGACATTTATTGTTGAGGAGCAGTTGAACCCTCATACACCGTCACAGTATTTTGCAGCTATTTTCAGCGGTGAGACGCCAAAAGAATTGAAGGTACTTAGAAGAGACGCTGCTGAGTTACTCGAACATGAACATTATAATGTTAGAGCTGGGATTATAGTAAAGAAAGCCACAGGGGTAATCTCTGGGAAACGGGCTTATGGTACAGTGTTAACTTTAGCCCTTTTAGATGAATCTGAGAGAACCGTTGAGCCTGATTATGATCAGTTAGCAGAAATCAGATCTTATGTGTTTGATAATTACCCGGAGGCGACACGCTTGATGTTATTAGTGGATAAACGTGATACTCCCGGATATATTGTTTCGATTAGGGCAGTAAAAACCAAAGATTTCCTTACCGCCAGCGTCATGCGTTTACCATGGACTACGCTCCGTGAAACTGGTTCCAAAATATTCGATAGTTGCCCCAATGTAAGCAGAGTCTACTATGATATTACTCCGAAGCCGCCGGCTACAATAGAATACGAGTAAAAAGAATTAAAGAGAGATACCCAGTTTTTTGAACTGGTTCAATACACCCATCTTGGTGTATATTAAATCATTTCCAAGAGTAACTAAATTATACCCTTTTTTCATTCTCTCTGATATCGAGGAACCTGATGCCTGATGTATTCCGGCTCCTATGCCAGCTGCCTTGGATGCGTCAAAAACCTTGTCTATGGCTTCCTGAACCTCAGGGTGACTCATATTACCTAGGTGTCCGTGGCTTGCTGATAGATCTGCTGGCCCGATATATGTGGAATCCACGCCCTCGACTGAGCAAATGTCTTCAATGTTGCTTACCGCTTCCTTTGTCTCAATCTGGACAATTACTGTGATTTCTTCATCAGCTGTTTCTAGGTACTCGGGATCAAATAGAGCTGCTCTTCTTGGACCGCATCCTCTGAGGCCATGTGGGGCGTATTTAGTAGCTTTTACAGCCATTTCTGCTTCTTCTTTATTGTTTACCCAGGGTACCAATATTCCATGGGCGCCTATGTCTAATGCTCTTTTAATGGCTACTAGATCGTTCCACCATACTCTGACTATAGGAGTTGTTTTTGAATCAGGGCGCATTGCCTGCATCATTGTTTGGACTGTTAGTATATCTAATGGAGCGTGTTCAGTGTCAAATACGAAGTAGTCGAAGCCCAAGCTGGACATTAACTCTGTCATGATAGGACTCTCAACAGTGATCCATGTACCATACAACTGTTCGTCTTTTTGTATTCGCCTTTTTAACTCATTTCTCATCAATATTCACCTAATATGACCAGATAAGCAGCGACGGATTCAGTATTTAGATTTTAGGAGTCTAACGGATGTTCTCAACAATCTTACTAATCCCTTCAACCCATCTGAGATAACTGTTTAAAGCAGCTCTCAGAGCCGAAGTATCCGAGGCACGGGTTTCTATTACCAGATAATCGTTTTTAATAAGAACCTTTGTCTCTGATCTATCTGAAGAAGGAGTCTCAGATTCGGGCTTTAGTGCCTCCTTGATCACTCTTTGCGTTTTTTTGTCCAAAATTATTTTTATTTTTGCGTTTATGACTGTTTCTGAGTGATTCATTTTGAAAAAATAAAGTGTTGTGTGATTTAAAAAAGGGTTAGTTTTGTGCTCGTATTCTACGGGAGGTCTGGCCTACTTTTGTTTCGGGTGTGTATGCGCCCCCAGCGAACTTGTGTTCACATTTTCTACATAGCCATAGCCCAACGCTTTCACGTTTTACGCTCTTACTACCACAGTTAGGACACTTATGGTATGATTTGAGAGAGTCCATTATCCTAGCGTATCTCTTACGGAGGGTTGCTCCCCCTCGAGTTCTTAGTCCAATGTTCTTACGTTTTCTCTTTACCATTACTCATCAGCAACTGATAGAGACCTTATCTCAGCCGCTTTCTCAGACGCGATATTTATACATTTCTTTACCCCGTCAATCGAAAAACCGACTGGACCTGATTTCTGGATAGTAGTAACATTATTCTTCTCATCAAAGGTTATTGTGATCCTACCATCTGCGACTTCTTCCTCGTCTGCAGTAGCGTCCAAGATGAAGTGCTCACCAATTCGGTATATGGTGACTGGTACTGGTTCACAGCGTAATTTTAATTTTCTTGTTCTATTCGTAGGAGCTACCTCGTTTTCATCTGTTACCTTGTAGCCGGGTATTCTAGCGTTTCTGAGTGCGGCTAGTGTGCCTATCCCGCATGCGTCTATTAGGTTTCCATCCCAGTTCAATATATAGAGATCAACGAATATTAGGTACACTTTCTCTCCCGATAATAATCCAAGTTCCTTTAGATCAAGGATCTCAGCTGAGCGGAGTCCTCTATCAACTACTCTCGCTAGTTCTACTGCATCGTCTGGTGGTGGACCAGGCTCCCAAGTGGAGTGTGCTACTGGTGTGTATTCCGCGTTTACAAGTAACACTCCGTCATCTGGAGTGTCTGGGAATGGTGTACCGAGGTCTGCTTTCACTCCGACTATTACATGAGTTTTACCCAGTTTGACCTCCGCTGATCCTTCTACTTTCTCAAGTGTATTGATTTTTAGCTCTAGGTCTCTGAACTCCTGCAGCTCCCTTCCATCCATTCTGGTTCCTGCTTCAAGTACTTCTTCGATTTTTTTGCGTTTGAGTCTTGATACTATGTTATTGCTCATTCTTCGTCATCCTCCTCTTCAGATTCCTCAGTTTCTTCGTCTGCTTCTTCCTCTTCTTCAGATTCCTCATCCATACCGTATTTCTTTTTCAGGGCCTCACGCTGAATCTCGTAGACTTCTTTGCATCCTTCGATGGCCAATTCTATGGTTTCTTCCGTCTCCTCTGTAGTTAGAATTCCATCCATTTGGAGTAGAGTTATTTCTTCAAGCTTGGGCATGTAAGCGACTGGTACGTCTGCTTCACCTTTCTTGTCTTCATAGTCTCCAAGATCTAGTATGATCGTGCCATCCATTTTACCTGCTGCACAAGATGCTACTAAGTCTTTCATGGGTATTCCTGCGTCTACTAATGCGACTGCTGCAGCGTTTGTAGATGCGCATCTTGTTCCACCATCTGCCTGGATGATTTCAACATATACGTCGATGACGCTTCTTGGGTATCTTTCTAAGAATAATGCTGGCTCTAGTGCATCTGCCATAACCATACCTATCTCTGTGTCTCTTCTTGATGGTGCAGGTGATCTTCTGGGATCAACACTGAATGGTGCCATATGATATCTTACCCTTAGTACTCCTCTGTGTGGTTTGCTCAGTCTTTTTGGGTGCATTTCTCTTGGACCATAAACTGCTGCTACGATCTTGTTTCTACCCATCTCAATATACGCTGAACCATCTGCATTGGGGATTACTCCTGTCTCGATGGTAGTTGGACGGAGTTCATCGGCTTTTCTGCCGTCTTCTCTTTCAAATTTCTTTTTTGGACTCATTTTCTCTGTTCCTTCATTTCTTTAATATATTCTTGTATTCTGTTAGTGAGACCTGAGGTATGCGCCTCTGCCTCGATTTTCTTAATAACTTTTACAACCATTTCCTCGTTTTCCCTGTTTCTACCGCTAATCAGTATCTTACCATTCTGACCAATTGTCACTTGGCAGCGGGTTTCCTTGAGGATCATGTTGATCATGCTACCTTTTTTCCCGATAAGCCGTGGTATCTTTGACGGCGTTATATTTATGATGAAGCCGTCTTTTACCTTTCCTACTTCCCTTCCCGATATTGATAAAATTGGGGTGCGTCTTCTATCTAGGTCTACGATTTTCGCTACTATTGTTTCTCCTACGTCCAGTATCTTGGGCATATTCTGGTAGGTTCTATATGGTTTTCCTATTGCATCATTAACTGTTAGGATAGCTTCTTTATCCGCGTAAATGTCTACTTTCCATTGTCCTAGTTCAATGTCCGTTACTTTGCCTATAACCAGATCTCCTACGAGGGGAACAAATCCGGATTCTAAGGCTATTACAGCGACTCTATCTTTACTATAATTGACTAATCCAATTCTTGTAGCGTAAATGTTTCCCTCTTTTCTGTACGTGTTATCTCCTGCTCTTGATCTCCCCTCGTACAGGAGATCGCCGGGCATTACTATGTCTCTCGACTCGTATTTTTGACTCATTTATCTCTTCACGTCTATTTCATTATCTTTGATTGCACGTTTCCCTGAGTGTCTTTACCCAGGGCTTCCATCAACTCGATTTGTCTAGCTGCAGGTACTTCAACTACTGCGACCCATGAACCATCTGATTGCCATTCCTCTCTTTTTATTGTGCCGAAATTCTTAACGGTTCCATAACTCTTTCCCGTGTATTCCGCGGGTATCTTTAGAGCTATCTGTACGTTTTCGCTGCTCATCGGCAATTCTATTCTCAGCGCGTCAACTAGTTCTTGTACCTGTTCATCCGGTTCTTTGAAGGGATCCACATGATAGTTTATCACTTCCATAGCGTTTTCTATTCTTGTGGGTGGATGAGGGAGCTTTGTTTTTGGGTCTACATATGTTCTTGAAATTAAATGGATAATCTTCTTTCTTTTCTGCTCTACCATGTCTTTGCGTTGCTGAGCAGTCAGCTGGAATACGCCTTTATCAAACATTTCTTTAGCGACTTCAAGGGGATCGCTGGTCCCATAATGACTTTCAAGTTTTTCAGCTGAAGCCTTTTCCCCTTTTCCCGCGTCTGTAAATATAGTATCGATCATCAGGGCATTTCTAATTTCACCGAGTTCTCCATTCTTATATGCAAGACCCTTGTCTGGGTCTACAAGTATCTCAAATGTTTCACCGCCGGTTTGATGACGTACTATTGTGTATTCTTTGCTCATTTGGAGCCCTCTAACCTTCTTCAAGATAGCGTTTTATTTCGTCTGATTCTAGTCTTTTGAAAACCTTGGTTTCTGCTGGTATCACTGATATTTTTACAGTCTCTTCGTTGATATCTGTGTTTGAGACGGTTTTTATTGCTTTTATGGCTAGCTTTATGGCTTCATCCAGAGTGATATCATCAGAATAGCTATCCTCGAGGAGCTTGTTTGCCTCATCTTTCTTTCTTCCCACTGCTACAGCCTTGAATCCACGGTATGCTCCACTTGGATCCGTTGTGATAACTCTTGGACCAACGGTGTCCACGCCTGCTAGAATCATAGTCACGCCGAAAGGTCGAACTCCTGCGTGCTGGGTATATGCCTGACTCATGTCGCCTATTCTACGTGCTAGTACCTCGACATCTACGGGTTCATCATAGAGAAGCTTATTGCTTTGACAGTAGACCCTAGCCTGTCCTATCAGTACTCTGGCGTCGCTGCTAAGACCTGATATTGCGCTGGCTAGGTGGTCATCCAGTTGGTATATTTTACGGAAGTATTCTGGATCCTCTAGTTCGCTTTCTGGTGTTTCATTGGCAGCAAGAACTACTCCCTCTGGGCTAGCTATTCCAACAATCGGTGCTCCTCTTTTAACTAGCTCTAGAGCGTATTCGACCTGGTATAGTCTTCCCTCTGGTGAAAATATTGTAATTGCCCGGTCGTAGGCTTTCGGCATGAACATATCCTTATTTTTTCCTCCTTTATGCTATCTCTCTAGTACGACAGCTTATACTTAACACTAAGGTAAAAACGTACTGGATTATGGTGGGTCTATATTGATTCTTTGTAGTTATATAGTAATCTTATTTTCCTGATTTTCAGATAGTTAGTTTTTTAGGATATATGACTCCTGTTTTTAAGGCGCACCTGATATTTCTATTATGAGGCTCATTACTTGAAACTAGTGCTAGATACTTCCATAATAATACAGAGGAAAACCAGACAGTTACTCGGGGAAGACGTAGATGAAATAATAATTCCATATGCTGTGCTAAGTGAACTTGAAGCTCAAGCAAACGAGGGAAGAGAAGAGGGATACAGAGGACTTGAGGAGATTAAGGATCTAAGACTTGAATGTTTGAAGAAGCATGTTGGATTATCTTTCAAAGGTGATCGCCCCTCTTATGAGGAGATCCAGTTAGCCTCCAAAGGACGTATCGATGCATTAATCAGAGACGTAGTGAGAGAAAGTAAAGCAATTCTAGTGACCATGGATTATGTCCAGAGTCTTGTAGCAGAAGCACAGGGATTAAACGTAGACTATATGGAACTTCAGCCTCATGAGACTCACTTGAGCTTTAAACAATATTTCTCCGATGACACTATGAGTGTACACCTCAAGGAAGATGTACCACCACACGCCAAAAGAGGTGAACCCGGGGATTTTCACCTTGAAAAAATAAGGCAAAACCCCAGAACAAAAGGGGAGCTCAGAAAAATGATCGAGGAGATTAAGGATGCTACTGATCAAGGGAAAGCCTTCGTTGAGGTGAGTCAACCCGGTGCAATGGTGGTTCAATTGGATGAGTATCGTATAGCGATAGCAGAGCCACCTTTCAGCGATGGCTTGGAGATTACTGTTGTGAGGCCCTTAGTCAAGTTAACTCTGGATGATTATTATCTATCTAGCCAGCTTCAGCAGAGACTCGCTGAGAAAGCTGAGGGTATATTGATAGCAGGTCCCCCTGGGAGCGGTAAGACAACTTTTGCCAGTAGCCTAGCTGAGTATTACACTGGTTTAGGTAAGATCACGAAGACCATGGAGAGTCCAAGAGACCTGCAGGTTGGTCCAGAGATAACCCAGTACGGTGCCATAGACGGAAAGTTCCATAAGACTGCCAATATACTTCTTCTTGTACGCCCGGATTACACTATCTTTGATGAGGTGCGCCAGACAGAGGATTTCGAGGTTTTCATGGATATGCGTCTGGCGGGGGTAGGGATGGTGGGTGTAGTTCACGCCTCGGAAGCTTTGGACGCTTTACAGAGGTTCTTACACCGTACGGAGCTTGGTATGATTCCCAGTATCATAGACACCATTATCTTCATCAAAGACGGTGAGGTGCGGAGAGTCTACACCGTTGGGATGACTGTTAAGGTTCCCTCGGGTATGATAGGTGAAGACCTTGCGAGGCCTGTTGTGGAGATTAAGGATTTCGAGACAGGTTACCTTGAATATGATATATTCACTTTCGGGAATGAGAGCGTCGTGGTCCCCGTGGCTGGAACCGGTTACCAAGAGTATGATAATATCCAGGAACTAGCCAAGGAACGGATAATGCATCACGTTAGGAGATTCGATAAAGGCGCAGAGATCGAGATCACGGGGCCCTCCTCCGCTATAATCAGAGTGCATTCAGGAGTCATACCTAAGATTATCGGGAAGAATGGGCGGAATATTAGCCGTCTTGAGAAACAACTAGGGCTAAGGTTGGATGTTCAAGAACTCTAAAAGTATGTAAAATGGCGCCCTGGCCGGGATTCGAACCCGGGATCGCTCGGGTGACAGCCGAGCATACTGGGCCTGACTATACTACCAGGGCTGTGGAACCTATGAATAGTGTTTTCTATAATAAAGTTTGCGGCCAATATTCTCGATTTTCTTTTCGGATGAGTCTTTTATACTGTTTTGAATGATTTATAAAATTGATGAATGACTTTGGAGTAAGCCTTTTGGGGCTTATTTGAACTGTTTTGCTATCAGCATTGTTGCTGTCAGAAATATGTTCGGTAAAGCCCTTAAGGTCTCTGTGATGAAGTTGTCAAGTGTCTTCATGTTTTCTGTTTTTACTTTGATGATTGCGTCGTATTCACCGTATATGACGGCTACTTCCTCGACTTGTGGGTACTCGGATAGTGCTTCACACACATCATCCTCTGAACCTGATTTGATGTTCATCATTATGTAAGCTTCTATACTTTTTTGCGCGTTCTTACTTAATTCATCGCTCATAGGCTTTACCACCTGACTTCTTTCTGGTGTTGCGTGGCTTAAAGGATTATGGGTAAAATGTGTTACACTTCTCATGCGTGTTTTAGTTTAGTAAATTGATTTTTTAATAGGAAAAAGGATAATATTCTGGATACCTAAAGGCTTTTTTTCAGTTAGATGTTGTAGGCGTAGTTGGCCATGATTTTACCCATCATGGTTAAGCTCACTGGTACTCCTTTGTTATCTTTAGTGCCTGCGTTAATGAGATCTGCGTCTCGTAGCCCCCGTAGGTTCCATCTTACGGTAGATTCTGGTATCTCTAGTTCTTCGCTGAGTTGTTTGATTAGATTTGTGTAGACCTCGTCATCATCATATCTGGTGGTTAGCCAGTGGAGGATAGTTCTCTGTTTCTCGGTTAGTTTTGTACTGGCTGCCGTCATCAACGCTTGTTCCAGTTGGTCTAGTTGTTTGCTGTGGAGCTGAATGCTATGCTCTAATGAGTCTACTCTTTTTATAAGTCTAAAGTAGGCCATCTTGTTTTCTGTTTTTAAGCCGAATTCAGTTATCTCTCGTTTTATGTCTTGGATATTTTCGAGAATGTTGTTGAATTCGGGGGTCGGATAGTCTTTTTTTCTAGGCTGGGAGAATATATACACCTGTCATCTTTTACACCCGGACGAGACTTATTGCGCGTTTCTTGATTTAAAAGGTTTCCCTGAAGTATTTGTGTTTTTATAGTTACATGTTATAACTTGTAAGTTCGTGTATACGATTTTGTACCTGCTAGTAGTCGTAGATCTTCTTTTTAACTTAGATATTGTTTTTTATTGAAAGAATCTGTAGTCTATGTAGGATATCACTTCCTTCCCCCCTATTTGGTGAACGCGTTTTTTAACTCTGTTATGAATTTGTTGGGGGCTTTTATCTTTGCGTTCTTTGATGAGTCTCCATGTCTGGCTGCAGTTCTTGTAGTCTATACCCGGATATTCATGGATTTTCTTATCGATCTCTTTGTGTTATCCTGTGTAACTCGACGTCTATCTTTTTGAAAATATCATTCATGTGTCTGAAGTAACATGCCATGAAAATAGTGTTGGTTAGTTATAACTTTAGGGAAATACTGGGCTTACCATTTGTCTTTGTTATCTTTGATGTATTCCCTGAGTCCCCCTGCCTTGATGATATCCATCATAAACTCTGGAACAGGTGTAAACTCAAGCTCTTTATCTCCATTAACAATTATCTTTCCCTCAACAAGATCAACCTCTACGGTATCTCCCGTCTTGATCTCATCGCTAACATCTGGACACTCCAGCGCTGGTAGCCCAAGGTTTGCAGCATTCCTATAGAAGATACGGGCAA
>CAZLHA010000052.1:0-13241 GCA_964559155.1 uncultured Candidatus Bathyarchaeia archaeon
AACACCTGTCCACGGGCCTCAAGAGGGGGGATACTGCTTCTAGACTGGAATACTGCTCTTGACTCAAGCACAGCGGCCAACCCTCGCACCTGTTTATAGTTATACCCCAGGTGCTCACAGTCAGCTAACACATCCTCCAACTCCCCACGTTTCTTATCCACGTGATCACTGTAAACCTCAATCAATGTATCAAGGATCCCTAATGGTTCACGGATGAAAACCGGTTTGATACGACCATTCCTGCGATAATACCTGATATGCTCAAAGGGGAGACTCAACGTTTCTTCCTCCTATAACTGGTATAAACCTCAGAGGTGCCAGCGCTAACCAGCTCAAATAATGTGGCTTCCTTCCCCGGGGATTTACGTAAGATCCTTCCTAGGCGTTGGACAAACTGGCGGTTACTACCTGAGCCGCTCATGATAACAGCGATAGAGGCATCAGGCACATCAACCCCCTCATCTAGCACCCTGCTGGTAACTATCCGTTTATATGCTCCACTGTGAAAACGTGATAATATCTCCTCCCTCTCCTCCCCGGGCGTCAGATGAGTTATAGCTGGTATCAATAGCATCTTGCTAAGCTCATAGACGAGTTTGTTCTGCTTGGTGAATATAAGCACCTTCTCATCCGGATTAGACTTTAGCAACTGTTTCAGGTAGTTTATTTTGCTCTGGCTATTTTGGGCTATATCCATAGCTTCATTTCGCGCTGTAAGTGCTCTCCTAGCCTCGGGGTCTCTGCCGGTTCTCTTCACAAAGTTGATATAGTCTCTGGAGCTCCGGATCTTTATGTTCTTCTTTCTTAGATAGTTCTTGTAGATCTCGTACTGTCTACTGTACTTGTGCTGCTCAGAGTTGGTCAAAGGTATGCGTATGGTCTTCACCTTGAACTCGGCTAGGTGGTCACCAGCCAGAGCATCCACCCCAAGCTCAAACACCTTACCCCCAACCAGTTCCTCCAATATCTCCATGGAAGCCTCATCCTTGGGTAGCGTAGCGGTCAAACCCATGCGTTTAGATGCCAGATAACGCTCAGCTATCCGTCTATTACTGGGAGAGGGCAAGTGGTGGACCTCGTCAAATATTATAAAATCAAACAGGTGCCCCATTTTACCGGTTCTCAGCCTAGCACTATCATAAGTGGATACGGTAATGGGTTCTATCTCGTTTCTACCTCCACCTATGGCGCCAACAGGTACCTTGAAAGCGTCCTCCAGCACCTCTCTCCACTGGTCAACTAACACAATGGTGGGAACAATCACCAACGTTGAGCAATTCTGCTCCTCGATAGCCTTGGCTGCCAATATTGTCTTACCTGAACCCGTGGGTAATACGATTAAACCGCGGTTACCGGCATTGGTCCACGCCCGCAGAGCTCTTGACTGGTAGTCCCTGAGCTCTATGGTGCTCTTCATTTTAGGAGCATCAATGAATCTGGCTGCTCTATCACGATAGGAGCCCTCTGTTCTCTCTAAGTGTTCAACTACCTTGCTATACATGTACCCCGGGAAACTGTTCATGGGTTCCAAGCCTTCAAGATAAACTGGGGTTCCTTCAACCCTGATCTTGCCCCGCATATACCGGATTGTTCTCATTTCACCTATTCCCCAAATCTATGCCACAAACTCTTATGACTCCAGGTTCACCCTGTTTTCCATCAATCTTGAACCATGCATCCGTGAACTGTTTTGCTAACTCTATGGCGGTTAAAGTATGTAACGTAATATGACTGGTCTTGAACACGGATTCACCCTGCGCTAGGCTGGCTGGTAGAATCATGTGATCAGTGGTATGTTGATCCATGTTGGCGCCTTTTCTAACATTGGTTATCAATAAGCTGGCTGCTTCCCCACCCACCTTCTCAGCTGGCTTACCTCTGGCGCCGAGGCTATCAGCCCCCAGATAGACGTTACTTCCCTCGGCCCATAAGCAGATGAAACTACCAGGTCCAAATGGCTCTGGATCTGCCAACATCCACCTGATATTTACATTCATATCTAGTTCCCCCATCTTCTCCTCAGCTGCCTTAGCCTGACGCACAGCGACATGTCGTGGTAGTGACCCGCATAGAGATAGCCCCCTAATGCCCTTGATCTTTGGTTTCCCAAGGCGTAATGAGGTTAGTTTATCCACGGGCTTGGTTTTTTGGGTCACCTCTCCCCCTCCCCTAGGGTAGAAACCGTGCCTCTGGACATTGATGTCCAGTGATCCACCCATAGTCTTGAATGCCTCGTAAACCACATGCTCAAGGAAGGCGACTGGGGGAGACCACTTGACAGCGGTACCACCCTTTATGGATACGCTTGAATCATCATCAGCGTACAGGAGAATAGGGGTAAGACACTGAAGCATTAACGAAACACTACCAGCGGTACCAATATCGAAACTATAATCCCCGCCACGAATCCTCCCCGGCTCAAACACTATCTCAGATGAACCAATAGAATCTCCTCGGATCTCAGCGTTCGATATCTTTGCAGCGGCTCTTAACGTAGTTAAATGTTGGGGCTTCAAACCCGGCTTACTACGTTTAGACCTTATATTATAAACCCTGATGGGCTCCCCTAGTACCGCGCTGTAGCTGGTGGCCATCCTGAGGACTTGGCCACCACCTTCCATCATTGAGCCATCTATATCAATCATGGTTTATCTACGGTTCCCCCACAGAATTTGGGAAGAATCCTCGTAGCCTCCTTGGCCGAGTCATTAAGCTTTGCCTTGCTTACACCGGGAGCACCACATAGAAGTAGTAATACTTTCTCTGTCTTCAAGGTCACTTTACTGTAGTCAGCGTCACGGTACGGATAGATGGCTACCAGTCGTTTATCATCTTCTATGACAGCCTCACCCCCACCTAACACCACAGGCTCCTTCATACCTATACCCGTGAACTCTTCACCAGGTTCAGCCTCCCTCATCAACAACTCTCCGTCAAGAAGATCTAGATCAAAACTTGCAATGGGAATAGCTGTCTTGATGGATACCAGATTGTAGGCGTCTACCCATGTATTGATCGTGGGTATGGATCTACCGTGTAGTAGACGCCTGATTAGTGCCTCGGCGGCTGGTCTCGTCTTGGTGGGATCAATGTCCAGACTCCAGAAAAAGTCCCTATAAGCCCTGAATAAAGGCTCATCCCGTAGCTCCTCTACCTCCCATCGTTCACGGGTCTCGTCATAGACCCTTTTCTTATACTCTTCTAACTGGGGATCCTCCCGTTTAACATTGATATCTTTGAAGCGCACTATCTGTGCAGCGAGTCGGGGGAAACGGTTCTCTAGTTGTGGGTCGATCTCAAGGTATTCCATGAACATCATTCTCAATGTTATATGAATCAGTTTTAGCTAAATCTCTTATCCTGTTCTCACCATCAATCTCAAGCACTATCCGGTGAACATCCTCGGGCACCAAGTCGCTCCAATCCTCGCCCTCCAGTATCCTCCTACGAATCTCTGATGCTTCATACTTACCCCGCTTATAGAGATCAATGGGACGGACCTCGTACCCTGCCTCTATTAATAAGCGCCGGGTCAGGCTCTGGTTACTGTAAACCAGATCGAAGCGTGGGGTCTGGGATTCTACGGCGCTCACCCAGACCCTATGGGCGGGGGCGTCTGGGATAGGGATAATCAGGTATCGATCAGTGGGTATGTTCGCTCTGTTAAGGGCTGCTCTTATCATTTCGATTCTTTCACCGGCAGTGAAGGGGTTGTCATGCTGGTGACTCATCTGGGCGCTACCGACTACGAGCACCAAGGTATCACACTCTTTGAGAATATACTCTACAGCGTACAGGTGACCAAAGTGAAAAGGCTGAAATCTTCCAACGAAAAGGGCTCTACTCATGACCGGGCACTCCTTTTGTGTTGATGATACTCCGGTGCTTATGTGTTTTCCCCCCAAAACTACGCTGTTCTAAAACCTGAAACATTTGTTCTAATCACTGGGATTATACACAATGCGTGTATTCTCATAATTGTGATAAACACATGAGTAAAATAATTAACACGATTGTAGCCATTGCGCTAGTCAGCCTATTTCCGGCTCTCAGCCTATACGCTGGGACGCAAGGACAAGTATACACCAGAGACCAAACTGTCATGGTAGCGGAGGATTTCATCAAAGACTCCCCCACATATAGTTTCGATGGAATCAAAGACTCCATAGAAATTGTAAATGTTGAGTCAACCGGTACCTCATGGTATGTGAGTATTAAGTTCACATCAAGACACGCTGGGTATGGTGACAGAACAGGTGAGATGGTAGCCCAAGTGTTAACCGATCACACCATGGTGATCCATGTCAGTGAGGACAAGGTGGTATCTGCTATTACTGATGAAAGGTTCGATGAGATCACGTGCACAATGATTGAGACACCTCAAGACCTTGAGGAAACAGCCTTAGAGTGGTTGAGGAACGCTCCCACCTTTAGCTACGATGGTATCCAAGGAACTATGGAGATAGTTGACACCGTTATCCTTGAGAGCTACCCTGAGCAATACGTGGTAACCATTAGCTTCGCATGCGGTCACCCAGGATACGGTAATAGAAGCGATATGGTGTTAGCCCAAGTAATAACAGAACATACTGCTGTATTAACTGTCGTTAATAAAGAGGTGCAGAGTGCGGTAATAGATGGAGAATGGGACGAGCTTAATCAACGTGAAAAAGTCGTCTCTGAACTACTACCACCAGAAATAGCTCTCGATCTAGCCATCCAGTATCTGAGAGAGAATTATCCCAAGGCATCTGATCTTGAGATAACAGATGACTGGTCTGTAACGGATATGACACCTGAAGACTTGCTTGGTGTTTCAGTTACTCGATACATTGGAGATGGCTGGAATATAACACTACAGCATCCAGTAGTATGGAAACCAGCCTATACACTCAATGTTAAGAACACTGAAACCGGGTTCACCTGGAGTGGAACCGTTGATCAAAGCGGAAATGTACACGAGTTAACAGACTAGATCTTTTCCTTCCCTATCTTTTCCGGTATTCTTGATTCACAGGGTACTGCTGTTTGGCAGAAGCCGCATCCATATCCCTCGAAGCCGTAGTGGCGTTTAACATATTGCTTGGTCATGTTCACATATTTCTGGCAAAGTATCTTATCATGACCATTCTCTGTTATGGCACCTATTGGGCAGCGCTCCATACATTTACCACAGGTTCCATCAGTTAAATACAGGCAGTACTGGTTGTGTTTCTCATATGGACGGGGGGTTACGGTTATCTCTGCGTCCACGATTATGCTCCCAGCTCTCATTGCTATTCCCTTGGGGGTAATCAAACCATCACTGAGTCCGAAGGTTCCTAACCCTGCTGCGTACGCGGCGTGACGTTCACTCCAAGTAGACGCAAAACCGTACTTTTCTGAAGTTTTACTCTCCCATAGTGAGCTTAGCATTGGCGCAACAGAGTCATAACCCTCCTCATCAAGGGTCTTGACCACGTGTCTACGTAGCTTAACATTCACCTGTTCACCGTATATCCTTGATCTAGCCCATCGCTCGCTTGGGAAATGGGTCTCCTGCCTATGATCTCTTTTTGTTTTATCTGTTTGAGGTAGTATCCAGCTGATAACCGTTAATTGACTTGGATCGTATTGCTTATCGTGTTCGTTTTCCATGTATTCATGGGGTAATATGTAGAAATCCCCAATGTCTTCCCTGTAGAACTCATAGAGGGGATCAGCTCCGCTGCTAAAACCCACAAGAGGTGGAGCCCAAGCAGGTTCATCACTCCACTTCCCCATACTGTTCACAGATCCAGAGATAAATGACCTTATCTCATTTTTAATCCATTCACCTAGATTATTGACCGACATAACATGATTCCACGGTAATCGCTTTATTTAAAATACGATTAATCCAAGTATCTCTTTAAGGTGCCACGGGTGGAAGGACTCAGGTTTCTATACTTAACATGGGAGGATATTCAGAAATTGGCTGAGAAGACAGCGGATATGATTACAGAAGATGGGTATGAGCCGGACATCATGATAGCTATAAGCAGGGGAGGATTTGATCCTGCAAGAATAATTAGTGACCAGCTGGGAATCAGAAAACTCGCAAGCCTGCAGATATTCTACTATAGTGGGGTCAATGAGAAGCTTGAGAAACCTATAGTCTTGTTTCCCCTCAACGCACAGATCAAGGGGTTGAAGGTGCTGGTTGTTGACGATGTCTCTGATAGTGGTCAGAGTCTCATCGCTGTGAAGAAGTACGTCGAGGAGAAAGGCGCTAAAGAGGTTAAGATAGCTACACTTCACCATAAACCGTGGAGCCAGTTTGAGCCAGATTATTATGCTGATGAGGTTGATGAGTGGATACTCTACCCGTGGGAACCCAATGAGTCCATTCAAGACCTTGTACAGAGGTTAACCGAAAAAGGGGTGGAAAAAGAAGAGATTCCTAATAAGTTGAAAGAGATCGGTTACTCTAGCCATGAGATCAATCGGTATCTAAAAATCTGAGAAAACATAGAGAACCTCATCATAAGTTCGCCCCATCCACACGGTACCAGAGTCATACCGAGTTACCGTTCTATCAGCCAGCGACTCTGCTAATCGTTTGTTAGCTTCTTCAACGGATAGTTCTTTATTCCTGAGAATCCTTAATGGCACATTCACCGCTACTGGGCGAGCTGGTAGTCTATGTCGTGTAGCTTTAGGCGTAAAAACTCTTTTTTCCTTAGCTATCTCCAACACTTGTCCTTTCTCTACCTTAGGTAAATACAGTGATGCCTCAAAGCTTCCATCTGAAAGATACGTGTATGCCTCAGACTCTGTGCAATGCTCTACCTCATATCCCTGGGCGATCAGTTTTTGCTCTAACTTGTAGACCTTTCTGAACTCGTTTACTATGTCGTCTTCATCTACGATTATCTCATAAGTTTTGTCTTTGAATAATAGGAGTAGGCTGTGGTTCTCATCTGGACTCCCAACTAGATTATATGGCCGTATTATGAGGCCTAGTTCATCCTCTATGGATTTTAGATCCTTCTGGTTAAAGGGGGCAGATATCATCCTGCACCATCTCTGGACGGTTATCCGAGGGTCAAAATAATCGAACAGGCATACGCAGGTGAATCTGCAATCTATTTCCCGCATTATAGCGGTTCGGTGCATTCCATCCAGTACTACATAGGTGTCTCTATCCACCAGTATGGGGGCTGACTGAACTCCGTCTCGTAGAATACTTGTCTTAAGTTTATCCAGTCTGTCTGGTATTATCTCTTCATGTATCAAAAGCTTCTCTGTCTCAACGAGGGCGATATTAAGTTTTAAGCCCTCGTGGTTTATAGTATAAGCCGAAGGGAGGTCAGACATTCCCTGATTCTAACTTCTATTACCTTATTATGTTTAACTTTTTAGGATAATTATATTATTTCCTCGGAGGCTTCTTCGGCTGCCTCCATGGCCTCAGCCAGCATATCGGATTTCACTACGGTTGTGATGTATCCTGCAATCTTATTTCGTAGTTTCTTGCTTACGTCGAGCCCAATCTCGTGGAGGAACTGTTTATTGGGTTCGAACTCGGACTCAAAGCTGTATGGATACATCTCCAGTAGCTCCAAGCTTATTCTTTTAATCATTTCTGTACGTACTTTTCCCAAACTGACGCACCGTATATAGCCTTTGATACCATCAACGCCACCCTTTTAAACGTTTAGGCTATCGATGCTCCTCTATCCTAATGTAATCCAGTGAGAGGGAGCAGTTTTCTCCGTGCAGGAATCCCCTTAGCTCTAAGTCGTATGCTATTTGGTTTAGGGTGAAGTTTACTTGTATGGGCGTCCAGGTATTGTTATTTAGCTGGTTCTCGGTGATTATTCTGCTGTTTATGATTGTTTGGTTGTGGAAGGCATCGAGGCTGATGGCTTCACGCTGTGTGTTGTCGCTGGTTTTTACCATAAAGGTTGCGGTATAGTTACCACGGGGGGCTATCTCGTATGGTCCATACCACAGGGCTCTTGTTTGTAGGCTCATGTTCTGGTAGGTTAGTATATTGCCTGTGCTGCTGGTTGGGTCATTGATTGTTTTCATGTTTTGGGGGATTAGATCATTGTATGTGTATGTCTGGTTTATAGGTTCGTAGCTAATTATGTCTCCCGTGTAGCCTTTCTTGTATAGGTATATATTATCATAAAAGGCTAGTAATTTGTAGTCTTGTTGTCTTACTATGCTGAAAGCATACCTCATGGTGTTATGTGGATCTGTCTCAAGGTCTATTAGGATATAATCGGTCTCGAGGCTGGTTATCCAGGTTATGGCGTCTTTCCATGTTTTAACATCTTTAAACGTGGAAGGTATCATTACATACCCATCTAACCGGTTGGAGAAGTGGGGGAAGATGTTGTCCTGTGTTAATATTGATGCGTCCTCGGGCACCATATCCACTATCTGGTTTAATCGTTGAGTTCTCACCGTGTATACCGGTTTCTCGTATCCTGGACTAAGATGCAGCCCATAGGTTAACGGGCTCAGAGGGGATAAGGCGATACTAGTTATTATCACTAATACGGTCAATGCTCTGATTAGTTTTTCACGGTGTTGTGGATCTCTGTTTGATAATAGTTGATTTAAGCCAGCTATGAAGCCCGTGTATATGAAGGGTATTATGTATGCAGAGTACTGAAACCCTATCCGATAGTAGGGTGGATAATTACTTAGCAAGTATATGGCGAACCATGGTGCGGTGGGTATGAAGAATAACGGGGTTTGAGAGAAGGCTATAAGGTATGGAGTGAATAAACATAACAGATACACTAGCTTGTTATACCATTCAAAGTTAAGAGCTTGAAAAACTTTTACTGGGTGGGTTAATGCGTATAATGGTATCTCTAAGGGATCATCCACTCCTAGAACCGCGTAGTGTTGTCCCGCCTTCAGGTGAGCAGATATAGTTGGGTTAAAGTAAGAGATGATCCAGGAGGATAATAGCTTCCACGTAGCAACCGATAAGAAAAATAACAAGAATATCTGGAGTTTTCTGTTTCCCCCGGTACTATGATCTTTTACAAGTATTATAGCCAGAAAAAAGATGTAGGCAAACATCAAATATACTACTTGTTCCTGTGTTGCTAATGAGAGATTCAAAACAATTAAGAAAGATAACCATTGATGCGAAAGTGTGTAGTAAAGAGCATAACCAAGGATCAGTGGGAGAAAAGCCTGTACATGAAAATCATAAGAATTTATTCCATGTAATGCAGGGTTAAGTAAATATAGGCAGCTTAACAGGCAACTAGTATGTTTTCTGTGATATAAATTAGCGATCTTATAGATAGGGAGGGCGGAGAGACCTAGGATTAGAGACTGTATAACCAATAAGGTCTCGGCGTTTTGATGTAAATAGTAGAAGGGTATTATTGTGAATAGTATGGGGCTAAAGTGTATGCCGAAGAAGCTTCCAGATTCACTGAGATGAAGTTCACTGGTGTAGAAGAAGATCATATCCATGTTCACAGTGGTCCAGAATGCCTGATCAAAGATTCCTAGATCCCATGCGAAGGTTGAGAAAGTATGATGTTTGGATAAAGTATACCATGAAAAAGTTAATGTATATAATAAAATAGCAACCAGTACCAGCAATTCATATTGATTTTCACGAGTGTATTTCCAGAAATTCATCTGTTTTCCTTCGATTAGAGATTGATTTAAGAATGCTGTCACCATTTAAAAACGTCCAAACAACTAGATCCAAGGAGATACAACTGGTTTAAACCAATATTTATCAAAAAAATACAACACGATGAATTAAAAAACCAAAAAAGGAAGAAAAAAAGGTTTTACGCCAAAACACTAGTAAGTATTAAATATTTAACGAAAAGAATTAAGGAAAAGAAGGTAATAGAATGCCCAATGAGATAAAAACCGCCCCGATGCACAAACTGATTAAGAGAGCGGGCGCTGATCGTGTAAGCGAGGACAGTGCAAACGCTTTGGGTGATGCCCTTGAAAATATCGGTATCAAAATAGCCAAAGAGGCAATTGATTATGCTCATCACGCAGGCCGAAAAACAGTGAAAGAAAGGGACATCGATATAGCGTTAAAAAAGGTCCTCGGAAAGTAGAAAATCAACCATTAATTTACATTTTTTCAACTCGCCTATTTAATTCTAAAAAAGGATAAACAGCTAAAGTTTGAGTATATCGATCTCGTGTATTTTATTTAATATCCAACCATAGTGGATGTGATACGTATTATCTTACTAGTCTACACGTTCTCGGAGTATTTGACGTACCAGTATATGGAGGATAAGATATATTTCTATACGGGCAGTTTTAGTCGTAATATGCAGACATATGGTTCAGATGTACTGGTAGTTGGTGCTGGGCCAGGGGGTAGTATGGCGGGTAAGACAGCTGCTGAGAATGACGTCGATGTCATTATCATCGAGGAGCATGAGAAACCCGGAGTTCCCGTTTACTGCGCCGAGGGACTGAGTATTGGAGGAATAAGGGATAGTGGACTTGAACCCGTCTCTCCATACGTTACCCAAGAGATTAACACAGCCAGAGTATTCGCGCCTAATGGAAAATTTTTTGATCTTACATCGGATAACTGGAAAGGTTATACACTGGATAGAGAGGCTTTTGACAGTAAACTAACAGCTAACGCTGTAAATGCTGGAGCTAAGTTAATCACTGAGACACGGGCTGTAGATGTGATTAAAGATGGAGAAAAAGTTACGGGGGTTAAAGCACTTAGAGATAGTGAGGTTGTCGAGTTCCACGCCAAGGTGATTATCGGGGCGGATGGACACTGGAGCATAACCCGGAGACGCGCAGGTCTACAACGGTATTTCCCTGATTATGTTTCATGCGCCCAGTACCAGTTGGGTGGCTTAGACTTGGCTACTCCCTATATAAATGAATTCTATATTGGGACAGAATACGCTCCCGGGGGTTATGCTTGGGTTTTCCCCAAGAGCAGTTCAGTGGCTAACGTAGGTCTAGGAGTACGTAAAAGACACACCAAACCAGCTATAAGATACTTGAAGGACTTCTGCGCAGATGACCCTCGATTCAGGAACGCAAAAATACTCAAGACCAATGGAGGTATTTACCCTGTTAGCGGTACCATTGACCAGATAGTCATGGATGGGTTAATGCTGGTAGGAGACGCTGCAGGTATGCTGATCCCCATGACAGGGGCAGGCATACACAGCGCTCTTGAGTCAGGAAAGATGGCTGGAAGAGTTGCAGCTGAAGCCATTAAAATAGGCGATGTCTCTGAGAAGCGATTAAAGAAATATAGAGATGAGTTCGATAATTATTGGGGTAAAAGGATTAGAGAAAGCGGTAGGATTCTTGAGATGATGGACAAGTTTGAGGACGAGGACCTCAATATCTTAGCGAAAGTGGTTACAAATGAAGATATTCTCGCTCTTGCGAATGGTGAAAAAGCCACTATTGCCCTAGCTGGTATAATCAAGAGAAGCCCAAAGAAGCTGATAAAACTCATCAGATCCTATCTACGTTAATCTATTCCCTTCTTAACGCCTTTACGGGGTTCATTTGGGCAGCTCTCCAGGCTGGACTTGCCCCAGATATTAAACTAGTTATCATCGCAAAGATTAGTGTACCCATAGCCAGTAAGAGGTTTACTTCTACGGGTAATCCTATGCATTTTCCAACGAGTTTACCCAGGGAGAACCCCAAAATGACCCCGGTTACACCTCCTATGAAGCCCGTATATATTGCCTCTGATAAAAAGATCAAAAGGACATCTGTGCTTTTAGCGCCTATGGCCTTTAGTGTACCTATCTCTTTGGTGCGCTCACTAACTGATATGGCCATGGTGTTTACTATACCAATTCCCGCTACGAACATACTTATTGCGGCTATTCCTCCGAGTACCGCTTGTATGGTGCCTGTGACTTGTTTCTGTACGTCCAGAGCCGCATTTGGGGATACTACGAAATAGTCCTTGCCGAGGTTCTCCTTTAGATCCTCTGATACTTTATTCATCTCATCCGAGTCCTCCACATAGGCTTGGACTATAGCGCAGCTGCCGCCTTGTTCATATAGCTGGTCGTATGTTCTGAAGGGGATTCCTATTACGTCGTCCACGTTTAACCCGAACATGGTGCCATGTTCTTCCAGTATACCTACAACTCTTAAGGTGATCTCTTTGGGTTCCCCACGTACTCTTACCGTTAATTTTATTCTGTCTCCCATGGCGACTATTTGTTCTTCCTCGTTCGGGGGGTGCGCGATGTTACGGCCGACGAAGGCGACGGCCTTATCGCCTCTCATGAAGAAACGTCCTTCCTCCATCTTAACGTCCTGGTTAATATCTAGGAAATTGTCTCCTACACCCATTACTTTAACGTTATAGGATTTTCCTTTTACCGTGAAGCCTCCGGCTCCAGATGATATCTCGCTAATGTCAGTGACGCCACTGGTTGAGCGTATTATATCACGGTCTCTCCAGCTGATTCCTTCCTGACTCAGTATCTGGTTGGCGCTTAGGGTTGACGCTGCGTCCTTTGCCTCTTCTGGTACTATGAATAGGGTATTAGTACCGATTACGCTCAATTGGTCCCTTACTTGGTTGTTCATGCCGTCTGCGACTGATATCAAACCTGTTACCGCTGCGCAGCCAATTAATATGCCTAATATGTTTAGTAAAACCCTGCCTTTTCTCTCTAGCAGACCCTCCGCAGACAATACCGTAATATCTATTAATTTCAATAATTTCACCGAGAGTAACATAGTAGAATTCTACCTAGTTTTAAAGCTTACTTAATGTGCGTTAAACTTAACCACCATGAACGTAAATCAGTAGGTATGATTAAGACCAACAAGGACAAGGTTGTTAAGATAAGCGTAGTGGGTGAAGTTGTTAGCCCAGTTATAGGAACCAGCATATATAGAGTTGGAGCAGACGGAGACCTTCACATACTCCCGGGAACTGGGGGTATAACCTATAACATCAGAGTTGGGGACCCAGCCATCGGATGGATGGGAGACCATGTAGAACCCGGCGTAAGTGTAGAAAACCGGGTCAGCGATAGCAGATTCCCTCAGGGACAGAGCAGGGCATTGAATGTACTGAGCTGCATCGGTAACGAGGCTCTCGTTGTGAAGGGGGATGCTAAGGGGGAGAAGGGTATGGTTGTAGGTAAGCATGGTGGAATTGAGCATGTGATGGTAGATTTCTCGCCTGAGGTAATGGAGCAGCTAGTCATCGAGGATAAGATCATGATTAAAGCCTACGGTCA
>CAZLHA010000052.1:13251-14598 GCA_964559155.1 uncultured Candidatus Bathyarchaeia archaeon
AGGGTTTGAAGCTCCTCGACCTACCAGAGGTGAAGCTATTTAACGTCAGCCCGGAGTTCCTTGAAGCCGTTGACCCAAAGATCGACGACGGTAAACTCCATGTACCTGTAACCCATAAGGTCCCAGCAGCCGTCATGGGCTCAGGACTTGGCAGGGATCAAGTTGCATCAGGTGACTATGATATTACATTGTTCTGTGAGGAAACCTGCGAGGAATATGGATTAGATGATCTACGGCTCGGGGACCTTGTAGCAATTATGGATGCCGATCAGAGCTATGGAAGGGTATACAGACGTGGAAGCGTCAGCGTAGGCATCGTAACCCACTGTAATAGTTACATAGCGGGTCACGGACCAGGTGTAACAACCTTGTTTACATCAAAGAAAGGATCAATAGAACCAGTGGTTGATCGGGACGCCAACATCGCAAAGATCATGAAGCTTAGAGATGATCTTTAACTCTTCTTCCAGTACTTTTTTATGCAAGCTGTGGATTAATTCGGTACGCGCTCCTGTCGTCTAGTTCGGCCAAGGATTCGGGCCTCTCGAGCCTGAGATCCCGGGTTCAAATCCCGGCGGGAGCACCATTCTCAAATTTATCTGCAGAGCCTTACGTCCAGTAGTGTGATTTTTCCTGCTCGTGTCTCTTTAATGCCTTTAATTAGTGCATCTTTTAGTTTTGCTGGGTTTTCCACGGTTTCTGAGTGCCCATCGTAGGCTTCGACGAGTTTGGCGTAGACTGGTACTGGTCCGCAGCTTACACCATAGTACCGGTCTTCTGTTACAGAGTGACCTTCCGGGTAGTATCTTTGGTGGCCTTTCATGGCGGCGTAGCAGCCGTTATTGTATATGACGGTCATGAAGGGTAAGTTGTATTCTTGGGCTGCTCCGAAGGCTGCGAGCACTGGGTTATAGTTGAATGTTCCATCACCTTCAAGTGCTATTACAGTCTTATCTGTTTTTGCTAGTTTTAATCCGAGTGCTACTCCCATGCCTTGACCTAGTCCAGTGTGTGCTACTGGTCCTGTTGCCTCGTATCTGGTTCCGGTTTTGGTTCGGTTGCTCTCGATGTATTTATGTATTATTCTTCCATGGGTGATGGTCTCATTAACGATAACTGTGTCAGAGTCGATTACTTGATCTAGACAGTAGGATAGCCATATGGGGTCAATTGGTGTTTTTTTCTTGACCGCCAGTGCTTTTTTCTCTTGTTCATCTCGTATCCGTCTATGCTCCCGTGTCCAGTGCTCTTTTCTAGCCTTGATGGAATCCCTGTTGAGTTTCTTATCTTTAATTAATTGATTTAATCTACGGATAACCGTATAGGAGTCTGCTTTTACGCTGAGAT
>CAZLHA010000053.1:0-13958 GCA_964559155.1 uncultured Candidatus Bathyarchaeia archaeon
TTGGCGAAAAACCATCTGAAGTACTAGATGATCTTGGAATCACTAGATATTGTTGCCGTAGAATGCTTCTATCCCATAGAGAGATAATAGATGATGTATTAAAATTCCACGAAGACAGAGAAGTCCCCGATCTCAGAGGAGGTAACTAGCAGCAATGGAAGTTGAAGTAAACGACGATCTACTCCTACCACAGGAAATCCTACTAAGCGCAGGCGTTCACATAGGAACAAGAATCAAGACAAAAGACATGGAGCCATTCATATACAAAGTACGACCCGATGGGCTCTTCGTTTTAGACATGGAACAGATGAATGAACGGATTAAAACCGTAGCAAAGTTCCTATCACGAATGGATCTAAGCAAGATCTGTGTCGCAAGCAGTAAGAGATATGGGGTAAATCCTGTAGACCAGTTTTGCAACGTACTTGGATGCAGATCCTACACAGGCAGATTCACGAGTGGCTCATTCACTAACCCTGAATACGATGACTTTTTTGAACCACAAGCAGTTATAGTAACCGATAGTCTAGCAGATCAACAGATAGTAGAGGAAGCAAGTCAAGCAGGCGTACCCGTGGTAGCTTTATGCAGTACAGATAACAGCCTGAAAAATACTGACCTCGTCATCCCCGTAAATAACAAGGGACGACGAAGCTTAGCTATTGTCTTCTGGTTACTGGCAAGAGAGATATTAAGAGAAAAAGGCCAACTACCCACGAGCGGAGACTTCGGAAGAACTATAGAGGACTTTGAGACAACCTTATAGGTGAGAAAAAGATGGCCATCAGGCGACCAGCAGTTGCAGGCGCCTTCTACGCCTCCTCACCGGAAAAACTCAGAGAACAAATTACCAATTCTTTCAAACATAAACTAGGCCCCGGACGACTACCCAGCGAAAAAAAAGACTCAAACATATTATCAGTTATGTGCCCTCACGCAGGTTATGTCTATTCAGGGCCCGCCGCAGCGCATTGTTATCTCTCACTAGGTGAACAGCATGCTCCTGAAACCGTAGTTATAATAGGTCCAAATCATACCGGTTTTGGTACCGCTGTCTCTGTAATGACTGAAGGTGCATGGAGCACACCTTTAGGTGAAGTAAAGATCGATTCAGAGTTAGCGGAGAAAATAATTGAGTACTCTGACACCGCTAGGAAAGACGATTCTGCATTCCTTAGAGAGCACAGTGTAGAGGTACAGTTACCTTTCCTGCAATTCATATATCCAGATTTCAAGTTTGTACCCATATGTATGGGAAGACAAGATCTAGAAACCAGTAAAGAGCTAGGTAAATCCATATACGAGGCATCAGAAAAAAGAGATGTTATAGTTGTAGCATCAACGGATCTAACTCATCAAGAAACAAAAGAGGTCGCAAAAAAACAGGACAGACACGTATTAGATGCGATACTCGATATGGATGAAGAGCAGCTTCATAGATCTGTAAAACGATATCATATAACCACATGTGGATACGGACCCGTATCAGCTACACTTGTTTATTCAAAGCTAAAAAAAGCAACTAATGCAGAGATACTAACATATTATACCAGTGGAGATATTATCGGAGATAATAGAGCCGTAGTAGGATACGCCTCAGCTAGAATAACTAAGGAACGATAATAAATGCACGTTGAAGCAACAGCCCCAGGTAAGATGATACTATTTGGAGAACACAGTGTTGTCTATGGCAAAAAAGCTGTTGTCCTAGCTATTGATAGACGAGCCAAGATATACGCTGAAAAGAGAAGCGATGAAAGAATCTTCGTAGACGCGGATAACCTTGGATTCAGTGGCTACTTTGAAGATGATACATATTACCCAGTCAGGGGAAAAGCCTGGCGGGGGAGAAATCTAGCAGCTTTAAACGTGGCAGCTAAGAAAACCATGGAATATATTGGAACTAATGGAGGGGTCCGTCTCAAGGTTCGTAGTATGATCCCAATAGCTGTGGGTTTAGGCAGCAGCGCAGCTATATGTGTGGCAACAGTGGCGGCTGTTGAACGCCTTCATGATGCTGGATTAAAGAAGGAGGAGATATCTCAATTGGCTTTTGAGGGAGAAACTATTATCCACGGTAAACCTAGTGGTGTGGACAATAATGTATCCACCTTCGGTGGTGTAATGAGTTACACCAAGGAAACGGGAATAAAACGACACAATTTGGATCATGATATTCCATTCATAATTGGAAATTCAAGGAAAAGACGATCAACAAAGAAAATGGTGGAAAAAGTGGCTTTCCTCAGGGAAAGAAACCCCTTAGAGGTAAATAGTATTCTTGACTCAATGGGTTTGATAGCAGATAATGGTTTAAATGCCTTAAAGAACGCTGATATTCATCGTCTTGGAGACTTGATGGATTTAAACCATGGTTTCCTCTCAGCGCTGGGGGTATCCACCATGAAACTAGAAATCCTTTGTCACACATCAAGGAATAATGGTGCTTTAGGTTCTAAACTAACAGGTGCTGGAGGCGGCGGATGCATTATAGCCTTAGCTGAAGAACAGGATATCCCCGTTGTAGAAAAGGCTATTCGTAGGAGGAAGAGCGATTCATATCGTGTTTCTCTTACAGAACAGGGTGTAGAGAGTAAATGGGTTGACCAAGATTATGCAAATTCTTAAACTCGGTGGAAGCGTAATAACAAATAAGGAAAGATTTTTTTCAGTAAATAAAGAAAACATTAAACGATTAGCTGGGGAAATTGCTGAATCAGACTCTGGACCTCTCGTGGTTGTTCACGGTGGAGGAAGTTACGGTCATCCTGTTGCTAAGAAATATATGATATCAGAAGGCTTGAAGAACACTAATCAATTAATTGGATTCAGTAAAACACATCAGGCTATGACTCGGCTGAACCAGATAGTTGTTGATACATTGCTCGAGAAGAATATTCCAGCCTTCGGGTTGAGTGCTTCATCAATGCTGGTAACAGAAAAGAAACGATTAATCGAATTCGATCATTCAATAATTCGTCAATTGTTAGACATAGGTCTTATCCCAGTTTTGTACGGTGATGCGGTTCTAGACTCTGAACAAGGGGTTGCTATACTCTCTGGAGATCAACTTGTGGTAAAACTAGCAGTCAACCTTGGCGCTAAACGGGTAATCTTCGGCTCTGATGTTGATGGCGTGTTTAATTCAGATCCAAAGGTCTACCGCGAAGCTGAATTAATCCCAAAGGTATCCTTGAGCACTTGTAACGCGAAAGTAGCTGAAACCGTTTACACAGATGTAACGGGGGGAATGAAGGGGAAACTAGCAGAGGCCAAAAACGCTGTAAACGCAGGCAGTGAGGTATTATTCTTGAACGCAACAATAGAAAACCGTGTTAAAAAAGCCCTAAAAGGGGAAAAAGTAATGGGCACCATACTTACATTATAATCCTATGAGTGGGATAGAGAAAAGGAAACAAAATCATATACGTGTCAGCCTTAAAGAAAACGTTGAAACCGATATATCAACGGGGTTTCAAGACATCCGATTAATACACAGAGCATTACCCGAGATAGACCTCGATGAGATATCAACAGAAACAATTTTCTTTGGAAAAAAACTAGCCGCCCCACTCATAATTAGTGCAATAACGGGAGGAACCCGGAAAGCAGCTAAACTGAATGAGGTTTTAGCAGAGGTTGCTGAGGAGAAAAATATTGGAATTAGCGTTGGAAGCCAAAGGATAGCTGTCTCTCAACCTGAAACCATCCCAACGTTTAGTATAGTGAGGGAAAAAGCGCCATCGACTTTTGTAATGGGTAACTTAGGGTGTCCACAACTGAGTCTAGGCTGGGGGGTAGAAGAGGCTAAGAAATGTGTCGAGATGATCGAAGCTGATGCGCTAGCCCTTCATATGAACCCATTACAGGAAGCGGTGCAATTAGATGGGGATACCAATTACAGTGGTATATATGAAAAAATCTGTTCGCTACAGAAGATCAAGACGCCATTAGTCATGAAGGAAACAGGTGCAGGGATCGCATGGGAAGATGCAGTGAAAATGGAAAAAGCGGGGGTATCTGGGTTAGAGGTAAGTGGCGTAGGTGGCACTTCTTGGAGCGCTGTGGAATATCATATCGCTAAGGAATTGGGTAAAAAGGAAATGGAGTACCTCGGCAACGCATTATGGAACTGGGGTATACCTACAGCTATCAGCGTAGTTGAGACAACTCAAAAAACCAATTTATCCGTAATATCGAGTGGAGGAATTAGAACAGGAGTTGATGTTGTTAAATCCCTAGCCCTAGGTGCAGAACTAGGTGGTTTAGCGAAGCCTTTCTTAGAAAAGGCAGTGGAGGGAAGCGAGAAACTATCTGATTATATTGATAATCTTATACGAGAGATTAAAGTAGCGATGTTTCTAGTTGGCGCTAAAAATTTGGATAGTCTATCTAATATTCCAGTAATAATCATGGGGAGAACCGCTGAATGGCTAACGCTCAGAGGTTTTGATCCCAGAGCTTATGTGGATAGAACATAGAATAATTTAAGTTAAGTACCTTATTTTATCCCACAATATGTCTACTGCAGAGAGAATTAAGCAGAATCTAATAGAAACAGCTGAGCCCGTGAATGATTTCATATTTAATCTATTACAAGATAGGAAACCCGTCGAACTGTACAGAGCAGGTAGACACCTCATATCAGCGGGTGGAAAACGCCTGAGGCCCTTTCTAACAATTAAATCTTGTGAAGCTGCGGGGGGGAGTGTAAAGGATGCCATACCATTCGCTGCCGCGATCGAGATACTTCATAATTTCACTCTAATTCATGACGATGTGATGGATCATGATGAGATTCGTAGAGGCGAGCCCACGGTTCATGTAAAATATGGTGAACCAATGGCGATTTTAGCAGGTGATTTACTCTTCTCCAAGGTATATCAATCTGTGATTGACTATGCTCCGGCACGGATGACAGCCAGTGATGTTCTCTCTGCTCTACGAAAAATGACTGATGGTATAATAGCTCTATGCGAGGGACAAGCTTTAGACATTAGTTTTCCCGATGCAACAGATGTCTCAGAAGATGATTATCTATTTATGATAGGTGCAAAAACTAGTGCCCTTTTCAAAGTATCAGCAGAAGTTGGTGCTATTGCAGCAGGGACGTCTAGTAATACGGTTGAAGCGCTAGCAAATTTTGCGTGGGATGCGGGTATAGCTTTCCAGATAGTTGATGATATTTTGGGAATAACCGCTAAAGAATCAACATTAGGGAAACCTATTGGTAGTGATATTCGAGAAGGAAAAAAGACGATTATAATGATACATGGACTGAGATATGCTGATAAAAAACAGAAATTAACGCTCCTCAACGCCATGAAGGGGTGCGCTGTGGAGCAAGGAGTAGTTGATGACGCTATTCACGTACTTCATGATCTAGGATCAATTGCTTATGCGAAAAAAAAGGCAGATAAATACGCAAAGCGATCTCTTGAAAGCATTAATTCACTAGAAGAGACTGATGCTAAAAAACAGTTAATGGGACTAGTAAATTATTTCGTACAACGTGAATACTAGAGAAAGGAATAATAGCTATCTCTATTCTATTCATCGAGAATAACCTTGTCCATGACAAACGACGAGATAATTGAGGTCGCTAAAAAATACGCAGCCCATAACGCATCAGAACATGAGGGAGTAGCACAGTCAGGTTCAGTAATAGGTAAGGTCTTAGCCGAACATCCCAAACTCAAAAATCGTGTAAAAGAAATTATCCCCTTAATTAACAAGACCGTTAAAGAAGTTAACATATGGACACAGGAACAGCAGACCATTTATGTAACTGAAAACTATCCTGAACTGTTAGAAACAGAAAAAATTGTGGAAGAACCAAAAACTCTGCCTCCCTTGGAAAACGTTGAGGAATGGCCTATGGTTAAAACACGGTTTGCGCCCAATCCAGATGGCGCCCTACATCTTGGGTCAGCAGAGCCCATAGTGTTTTGCGATGAATACGCAAAGATGTATGATGGGCATTTCATTCTAAGATACGAGGATACTAGCGCAGAGGTAAAACCACCGATCCTAGAAATGTATGATGCTATACTAGAAGACCTTCATTGGTTAGGTGTCAAAGTAGACGAGAAATACATTCAATCTGATCGTATTGAGATCTACTATGAATACGCCGAGAAAATTCTCCGTGAAGGCAATGCATATGTCTGTGATTGCGATGTTGATAAATTCAGAGAACTATACATGGATAAAAAACCATGTCCATGCAGAGACCTCTCCCCCCATGAACAACTAAGGAGATGGGAAATGATGCTCGACGGAAGATATGAGCAAGGAGACGCCGTAGTAAGAATAAAAACAGACATTGAGCACCCTAACCCGGCAGTGAGAGATTGGCCGGCACTACGAATTAGTGAAGCTTGGCACCCGCGAAAAGGGAACAAGTACAGAGTATGGCCCTTGTATAACTTTAGTTGTGGTATAGATGATCATCTAATGGGTGTTTCACATATAATACGTGGAAAGGAGCATGATGTTAATACTACTCGTCAAAGGTGGCTACAGGAACACTTTGGCTGGAAATATCCTGAAATTATTAATGTAGGAAGACTAGGGTTAGAGGCTGGTATATTAAGTAAGTCTAAGATGCGAGCAGGAATAGAAGATGGGACATATCATGGATGGGATGATCCCCGGCTTGGTACATTGAAATCCTTAAGGAAAAGGGGAATACAGCCAGAGGCAATAAGAAACTTGATGATACATGTTGGGCCAAAACCCGTCAATGTTTCAATTACATGGGATAATTTCGCAGCAGAAAATAGGCAGATTATAGAACCAATAAGTAATAGGTATAGCTTTGTCGAAAACCCAGTTAAACTCGTTGTTAGAAATGTTAAGAAAAAAATTACTACAGAGTTACCGATACACCCGGACTATCCTGAGAGAGGAAACCGAGTCCACGTATTAGATCCAGTAGATGAAAAAATCAATTTGAATCTATCCAAAAATGATCTATGCCGGATTAAAGAAAACAAATTGGTAAGATTAATGGGGATAGCCAATATTAGAATATCCAAAATTGAAGACGAGATATTAGCTGATTATCACTCGGAGGATTATCAATTTGCTCGTGAAGAGGACGCGCCATTTTTGAATTGGTTACCATATGAGCACGGTATCAAGGCGAAGGTTATAATGCATGATGCATCAGAAGCAATAGGATTAGCCGAGGAAAGTGTACAAAAGATGAAGCCAGATGATATCTTCCAGTTTGAACGATTCGGATACTGCAGAGTAGAACAGAAAAAGCCATTCGTTGCTTACTTCACCCATAAATAAGAATTTTTTTCTAAATTAACGATACGTTTAATAAACAACATACTGGTAAGGCTATGTACCATTTAAGAGGGAAATGAAATGTCAGGAGATGTAGATCCTTCGAAGCCCTTCTACGTAAGGTTCGAAGTACCGAAAGAAGTCGCAAACGCGGCATTAGATGCACTAAAAACAGCAACAGAGACAGGTAAGATAAGAAAAGGAACAAACGAGACAACTAAATCCATCGAGAGGGGTAACGCCAAACTCGTAATCATAGCAGAAGATGTCCAGCCACCGGAAATAGTGGCACATCTACCATTACTCTGCGAAGAGAGGAATTCAACATTCGTATACGTTCCAAATAAAGAGGGAATAGGTGAGGCACTAGGTATCAGCGTTGGCTCTGCAGCAGCAACCATCGAGGAACCAGGAGACGCCGAGAACCTCGTATCTGAAATTGTCCAGAAAGTAAACGAGATAGTGAAGTAAAATGAGTCAAGACTCTGATCTGCTTACCCCCGCAACCGTCATCCAGATCCTTGGAAGAACAGGGTTAACTGGAGAGATAATGCAAGTAAGGGTCAGGATTGACGAAGGCAGAGACAAGGGCCGTATCATTACGCGTAACATCAAAGGACCAGTAAGGATCGACGACATAGTGCTTTTACGTGACACAGAGCGGGAAGCAAGGAAGATCCGATAAGGTGATTATGATGCCACAAGTCCATAAATGTAGTTTCTGCGGCGACGATATTGCACCAGGCACAGGAATGAATTTTGTCCGCCGAGATGGAAGAGTTCTAAGATTCTGTAGCAATAAATGCAAGAAGAGCGCTATTGACCTCAAACGAGATCCACGTAAATTCAAGTGGACTGAAGCTTGGGGTAAAAGACAAAAATAATCCTGAACTAACCAGCTGTTTTCTTTTTTTAGTTAAAATATGTTTATACAATCAACTCTATATTAGATTTAGTATGTGTTGTTGGTAATACATATATCTCTGTTTGTATAGTATTATTAACGGGGAAAATGAGCATTAATATCCCCGAAAAACTGAAAAAATACATTACTCTCTCGGAAGATGGTAGCATCATAGATCGCTTCAGATGTCCTGTGCCCGGCTGCGATTACTCTACTAGACTTGGTCCAGGCGCTATAAGGATGCACATCCTGATAAATGCTGATCCGTTGAGTGAGAGTCGATATTGCCCTGAACATGAGACCTATTTAAGAGAGCATGAATCAGAGCTAACCATAGATGACGTTAGGGTTCTAGCAGAGATCCCGCATAGACATGTATCCCACAGAAAACCATGATCATATATTCCTTTTTTTTATCGTCAAACCTATTAACTGGGGGTGTGATCCGTCTAGTCATGTACCAAGAGACATTAGTAATACTGAAACCCGATTCGCTGGAACGAAATAAAGTTGGTACTATTATCAAGTACTATGAGGATGATGGACTTGAGATTCTGGACATGAAATTCTATAAAAAAGTAGATCAAGAGAAATTAAAGAAACATTATCCTGACTCTATGGCAGCCTCCATAGGGAAAAAAGCGAAAGCCGCTGTACCTAGTATAAAAGATCCAGATAAACATGGTTTGAAGGTACTGTCCGCTTTAAGAAGATATTTTAGCCGGGGTCCTGTGCTAGCGATAAAGTTTGGTAGCGAAGACGCCATAAAAAAAGTTAGGAAAATAACGGGTTATACGGATCCATCCACAGCTGATAAAGGAACAATACGAGGGGACCTTGGAATAGATAGCATTGAGAAAAGCACCTCTGAAGGACGTGCCGTAGAGAATCTTGTACACGCTTCAGGAAATGTGAAAGAAGCAGAGGCTGAGATAAGTCTCTGGTTATGATTTACCTTTCTTTTTTACCCTCGATAAAGTCTTCTACCCATCTTCTAGCCTCATCATCAGGCACTTGCTGTGGTGGATGTTTGAAACTATAGCTGCTTATGCCCAGAAGTGCTCCACTGATTTCTCTATCTAATGCGATCTTAACTGCACGTATAGCGTCGATAACTACTCCCGCGCTATTAGGGCTATCATTAACCACGAGTTTAGCGTCGAAGGTGATAGGTAGGTTTCCAAAGCTGTGGCTATTTATTCTGATATAACATATTTTATGGTCTTTAAGGAATGGAACATAGTCACTTGGACCTATGCGTGTGGGAACTTTATACGGTATTAAACTCTGAACAGCTTCTGTCTTACTCACTCTTTTTGTCTGTAGCCTATTCTCAACAGTCATATTCTCGAAATCAGTGTTACCCCCGATATTCAACTGATATGTTGAGTCAAGTAATACACCTCTATCATGGAATAGTTTTGATACAACCCTGTGTAGAATCGTGGCCCCAACTTGGCTCTTAATATCGTCACCTGCTACAGGTAATCCTGCTTTCTCAAATTTCTTAGCCCACTCTGGTCTACTAGCGATGAATTCAGGTATACAGTTCAGGAAAGCACAACCAGCATCAAGACATGATTGAGCATAAAACTCAGTTGCTTTAGCGCTACCGACTGGAAGATAGTTTATCAACATATCTGCCCCTGACGCCTTAAGAACCTCAGATATCTCCACTGGCACAAGGTCTTTATCGACGTTAAAACTATCGTACATATGTGGAGCTACGCCATCCATAATGGGCGCTGGCTGAACTCGTACACCCGTTTTGGGAACATTTGCAAACTTTGCACAATTATTAGGTGAGGCCCATATGGCCTCGTTCAAGTCCTTTCCAATCTTTTCACTATTCACATCAAAAGCTGCAACAAATTCAACATCACTGATATGGTAATCTCCAAAAAACGCATGCATTACGCCCGGGATATTCTCGTTTCTCTTCGCGTTTTTATAATACTCGACGCCTTGAATTAGGGCTGAAGCACAGTTACCAACACCCGCTATAGCGACCTTAACGCCCATTAACACACTTTCCTAGACAGAAAAAACACCTAGAATAGCCTAAAAGGCTTTCCGCTAAAAGCATTTTGTAAGCATTTAATATCCTCTTCGATGGGTTCATCAAACATCTTACGTCTTCGACTGAATTAATCAGCGATTTTTTTTCTAGAAATGGTGTGTTTATTAAACACGTGCTCCGTTTTTGTTACCTCTGCTACTTAACCACTGTTTGAGCAGATAACTTCTATTTATGGAGATAAATGTATATGTATCTAAGTTTTATTATGGTTCTATGGTATTTGTGAAAAGATCATATATAGAAAACCTTGCTAATATTGATTAAAACTATTGACTCTCCAATTTTTGATTATCCTGACCGTGTGCCTGTGTTTTGTAAGTATTTTTGAATAATTCTTTTCTGAAGGCACTGACATATTGTTAGATGATTATAGTATAAAGATAAAATAACTTCTTTTTGTTAATTCTTATATTAATTGTTAATTTATGAATGTTGTTTTATCCTGTCTGCTATTTCTAGTATTCTTAGAGTCATCCACGGTGATGGTTCTTTTTTCTGTCCAAAGCTCCAGTCACTCCAGGCTCGCCATATAGACTCAGGTACGAAGGCACCTCCTGATGTTTGTTTCTTTTTAATTTTTTCCCACATCTCCCAGAATTGTTGATATTCAAGAGCATAGGGATATCTGCTTAACACATCTACTACATGTAGAATATCGTACCATACATTAGGATACTTGAGTTTCTTGAATGTTGACCCAATGCCAAACAGTCTAATCCTTCCAATATTCCTGTTTTCCCATTGTAGAATATGAGAATCAATGCCATTTCGAACAGCGTCAGTATCTCTATAATCACTTAGGCTGAGGGCTTTCAATGCAATGAGATTAGCGTATGGGCAATAATCTACTTTTTTCCCAGGACCCTTAAAGTTCTGGTTCTCTCCCCTACACCTCCAACCATTGTTCTCGGCTAACCAAACTAGCATACGTGTTGCCTCCTGAGTGTATTTGTTATTTATTCCGAATTTTTGCAGTGAATATATCAGAATAGGTGTATCGCATAGAAACCATGTTAGTTCTCCTGTTCCTCTTCCACCCCATTTTTCTGGCATTTCAATGTTAGATAAAAAAAAGCCATCCTCAGATCTATGTTTGATGATTAGATCTGTCAATGCCTTTATCCATTCGTCTCGGATATCTAACCCTAAATCAGCTAATACCCCTATCTTATGAATTGGATGTTTCGCATCATTATGTCTCTTTAAAGGCGGATCTGGCCAATTTATACACTCATCGACTAGTGATTGAATTCTAGGGTTCTGGATTAATTCTTTAAACTCGTTACTGTTTTCTTTATTTTGTATTCTTTTAATATTGTATTTGATCCACGGCTCATTTATTTGTTCTAAATAGGGAACAGGATCATAGTTGAGAGGTAGATCTGAGGTCATATCCTTTGACAGGGTATTCTAGTGTAAAAAAGAAGCGTTGGAAAAAGTAGGTGAGAGATGGGTGAAACTAGTCTGTTCTCTTATAGTACCCTGGACGCGGCATGTAGATTGTACCATCCTTAACCAGTACACTGATGAGTTTAGCTCCCTCGCTTCTACTAATACCATAGTCGCTGCTTAACGCCTCATATAGGTCTGATTCCTTGACTGATCCGCTTATTCTCTCCATCTCTGATACCACTTGCAATACTTTCTGTAACTGATTCTGTAGACTACGTGGTTTACCTGTATACAATATATCTATGTCTATTTGCCCTGTCGCTACGTCTACTCCAACTTGTTCTAGACTCTTTTGCATAAGGTTGATTACTCCCTCTGCGTCCTCGATGGTTACCTCTTCTCTAAGATGGGCTCTTGCTCTTGCTTCCGCCATCCTGACAAGGCTTTCAAGTTGTCGAGCTGTTATCGCAACTGCTGAGGCTTCACCTCCTTCCATACTGGCGTTTCTCATCTGTACATAGAACTCTTGGAATCGCTCAATCACGGGATCTGTGAGTCTTGGTTTCAGTCTCTTTGCGTAGCTGATATATTTTCTCATCATCTGGTTATCTAATGGTGCTATTGAGCTTTTCAGGTTCTTGTGAAGCCCTAATATGTGACCCGCTATCTCATTATCTAGTTGGCTGTCGGGTGTATCTCTTAATATAAAGATGAGATCGAATCTGCTTAGTATTGTTACTGGGAGTGTAATGTTTTGGGCTATCGTTTGATATGGGTTGTATCTGCCCAGAGTAGGGTTAGCAGCAGCTAATATACTACATCTTGCGTTCAACGTGGCGACTATACCACCTTTGGCGATGGGAACTATCTGTTGCTCCATTGCGGGGTGTATTGCACCACGATCCTCATCACGCATTTTATCGATCTCGTCAATACAACATATTCCTTTATCCGCTAATACGAGTGCCCCGGCTTCTAGTACAAAGTTACCAGTACCCCCCTCCTTAACTACTGCAGCAGTTAATCCCGCTGCGGTACTTCCTCTTCCAGTAGTCATTAGTCCTCTGGGTGCAACCTTAGCTGAGAAGTTAAGCATCTGGCTTTTTGCCGTACCCGGGTCTCCGACTAGAAGAACGTTTATGTCGCCTCTTATTCTAACATCTTCTAGTTCTTTTTCTACTCCTCCAAGGAGAAGATAAAGTACTGATTCTTTGATGTACTCGTTTCCGTATATGCTGGGGGCTATACTGTTGAGAAGTTTCTGATGAACAAATGGATCTCTCGCTATCTCAAGAATCTCTTCCTCATCTTCGGGCGTCAATTCTAATAATTCTTGGTCTCTACCACTTACTTCACAGAAACTTGCATCAATCTGAATATCATAAGTTCTGAGTTCTCCTCCTCTACCATATTTAGGAAGTAGTTTAATTGACCCCGTCATAGTGATTCGGTCTCCTGGACGAGCAACATCAACTATATCGTCTTTTAATTCAACTGTAATGGATCGAGGTAATTGCCCAGGGGGAAGGTCTTCTGGTCTCTCCTGTATAGTTACTAACTGGTGGTCGATGAATACTGACTCCCTTGGTACAAGCTCGAAATTTTTCCTATTGTCACATGCAAGACATTTCTGAGGTTTCTGGAGTGTTTGACCACTTTGTTCTATATGATTCAATTCTCCACATACTGGACATCTGAATGTTGCCCGGATTACTAGAGGGGTTATTGATGATGCTCTTACTATGATTCCGTGCATCATAACAAGTCGTCCAATGTGATCGGACCCGATTTTTCTAAGCGGGGTGTCCGCTGGAAGATTCCTATACCTTATATTGATACGTTTTAGGCTCTCAGCGTATATAGGGTCACGTGTACGGAGTTTACTTCTAACCACTGTTGTAAAAATAGGGGTGTTACTTTCCGGATCATCTAGAATCATCTGGGCAAGTTCTATATCAAAACCATATAGATCAATAAAATCTATGACAAAGCTCTTATCGCCTTTAACCGCCATTTCGCTGATTTGTTGATCGTATTTGAATCTACCATTTTTATCTACAAAATCCTCAACAAATTGCATGAAAGCCTGTTCTACAGATTCTAGTTGAGCCATCTTATTCATTCCCTATTTTTCTCATTTTTTGTCTCCATTCTGAGATGATCCGATGGACGTTATCATAAAGGGATATCTCTTCTGATTGTAGTACCCGGGTGGGTGAATTTGCCTCAGCCGCCGCATAACGTGTGATCCTGTTAATCCTAGACTCTAGGATATCTCTATAC
>CAZLHA010000054.1:0-13898 GCA_964559155.1 uncultured Candidatus Bathyarchaeia archaeon
ACACTTGATGAACCGGAGATCAAGGGAATAGACCAAGTAATGAGGAAGATGGAGAAAAGCGTTGAAAAACTCACAGAGGAGTATGAATCAGGTGAGTTAGAGCGACTACCTGGACAGACAACTCAGGAGAGCTTTGAGATCAAGGTAATGAATGAGTTAGCCAAAGCCAGAGACGAGGCCGGTGAGATCGTTCAGAGTGGGCTTCCCCTTGAGAACAGTGGAATAATCATGACTCGAAGCGGTGCTCGTGGAAGCAGTCTAAACATGGGCCAGATGATGGGCAGTGTAGGTCAGCAGTCTATCAGGGGTGAGCGAATTATGAGAGGTTACGAGGATAGAACCCTACCCCATTTCAAAGAGAACGATACTATGCCCGTAGCTAGGGGATTCGTATATGACTGTTACAGGGATGGATTAGATCCCCTAGAGTTCTTCTTCCACGCAATGGGTGGGCGAGAAGGCCTAGTAGACACAGCGGTACGTACCCAGCAGAGCGGTTACATGCAGAGACGACTTATCAACGCTCTAGAGCATCTGCGAGTGGAGTACGATGGTACCGTAAGGAACAGTATCGGGGATATTGTTCAGTTTACATACGGTGAGGACGGTATTGACCCAAGTAAATCCGACCACGGTGTAGCAGTCAACGTTTCCCAGTTAAGGGATAGAACAAAGATCAACATGGTCGAGGGTGAGAACGCTTCAGAGGCGTATATACAGAAAAAACTGGATGCAATCCAGACAGATATACCCGAATTACTGAAACAGGAAATGTACCGGAGACTAACCGAGGAGGATCTCACTGAGAAAGCAGTGGATGAGGTAATCGCCTCAGTGCTAAGAAACTATGACTACAGCTTGGTGGAGCCAGGGGAGGCAGTTGGAATAGTCGCAGCCCAGTCTATAGGAGAACCGGGTACACAGATGACCCTCCGAACTTTCCACTATGCAGGAGTTGCCGAGCTAAACGTAACATTAGGTCTCCCAAGACTAATTGAGATCGTTGACGCCCGTAAGAGTCCATCAACACCGGTAATGGATATCTACCTCGATGAGAAACATAGGAAATCCGAGAAGAAAGCCCGTGAGGTAGCCCAGAAACTAACCTACACAACCATCGATGATGTGATAGACAGCGTTAATGTTGACCTCAGGAAGGAGGCTGTAAGAATACGTATTGATCCTGGTCGTATGGAAACTCTGGGAGTATCTATAGCTGATGTAGAATCAAGAATCCCCTATAGTTACAGTAAGCCAGATGAATACGAATACTTGATACCTCTGGAGGAGGATAAATCCCATGACCCTGAACCAATAATCAAGAATGTCTCAGAGGCAAGCATCAAGGGAATCGAGGAGATCAACAGAGTGCTTACAACCATAGAAGATGGGGAATGGCTTATCAGAACGGATGGAAGTAACCTAGAGGGTGTACTACGAGTCGAGGGAATAGACCCCAGTAGGACAACTACTAATAACGTCCATGAGACAGCAGCTATATTCGGTATCGAGGCTGCGAGAAACTCCTTGGTGAAGGAAGCTCACGCCGTATTGACCGAACAGGGATTGGACGTAGATATACGCCACGTAATGCTCGTTGCTGACATTATGACCCAGACCGGTGAAGTACAGCAGATCGGACGCCACGGAATCAGCGGAGAGAAATCAAGCGTACTGGCCAGAGCAGCTTTTGAGTTGACCATCCAGCACTTGGTGGACGCTGCTATTAAAGGTGAAACCGATCCACTTAAAGGGGTAATTGAAAACATAATCGTCGGACAGTCGATGCCCCTAGGCACAGGGAGTGTTGAACTGTTCATGACACAGAGAGGAAAAAGCGATGAGTAGCATAGATCAACAGCTGAGACTCGCTCTCTCCACCGGTAGAGTCCAACTGGGCTCCAAACAGGCGGTTAGAGAGCTCAGAAGAGGACGGTCAAAGATGACTATCATTAGTAGCAACTGCCCAGAAGAGATGAAAGAAGCGATACAAAATCATGGGAGATTAGGTGATATCCCTGTACTGGTCCATGAAAAAGATAGCGTGGATCTAGGTATTTTATGTGGAAAACCTTATCCAGTATCAGCCATTGTGATAAATGACCCCGGAGACTCAAGAATTCTTGACATGATTAAGGAAGAAGAATAGCAGGCTAGACAACATAAAAATAACAGACACAGAAATGAAGTACATCCAGCTCCTACAGAACATGACTGGGGCAACAGTTGTAGATTGTATAGTAGATGAAGAAAACGACACAATAATATTCACAGTTAAGAAAGGAGAAGTAGGCTTAGCCGTAGGCAAAGGCGGTGAAAAAATCAAACGTTTCCGTAGTATGACCAATAAACGGGTTGAGATATACGAGTATTTATCGGAGCCTGAGAAGTTTATTAGGAATGCTTTGAAGCCAGCCAAGGTAAAGGACATACGTCTTGTTGATCGTATGGAGGGTAAGAAGATCGCCATGGTTAACGTGGAGCCTAAGGATAAGGGTATAGCCATAGGTAAAAATGGGTCAAATATTAAGAAGATAAGGTTCCTCGCAGAACGTTACTTCAACCTCGATACAGTTGTAATAAACTAGGAAATTTTCCTAGTCCCTTTTTCTAACTCATTTTCCATTTCTATTTTTCACTGAAGCTTCTTTATATTGTTTAACTCGATATGAGGTTTAAGTAATCCGAATCCAACCATGAACACACTGAATGTGATTACTCTATGCCGTTTATTGAAGGTGGCGTTCATGAATCCTATAAATGGTACCATGAATGCCAGAAGTTACGGAGGGTACTTCCTCGGCTACTGTGACGCTGATGTAGACTAATAACCCTATCATTCCCAGTGTTATGACTACAATGATTGGATGAGAGGGAATGTTCACCATGTACTTTACCTCATTATCAGGTTCTTACACAATTTCATTTTCTTATATCCTAGAACAGGGGTGCTTTAGAGGGATTAATCTAATAGAATGGTTGAATAAACTTAGGAAGGATAGAGGAAGTAATTTACTGGATAGTACACTGTTTCCCCTCAAGATTCCTGTGAACCGCTTACTCTTCTCTTCATCGTTTTCTTTGTAATTTGGCCAGTTCTTGAATTTGTATCAGATGTATCAACGGGGTGTAGTTTTGTGTATTACTTGGGTTATCTTATCAGGGGTGTTGTGAATGAGTAGACGTTACAGTTTAACGGGGGGGGGTAACCTCTACATCTTTACCGCTGGACAGGATAGGCTCCTTGACTTGGGCGTCTTTCCTGCGGAGTTGAATCTTTTTGAGGCTGAATCTGCTTGGAGGATATCTCCATGGATATCTGTTGTAGAGAACGTTCTCCAGAAAATAGCTGAGACGGCTCAACTTATTCTTCAGTTGAACGGCTATGAAAAGATTAACCTCTCTTCAAGGGATTTAGAGTATTATTTCCTTAACGGTGATGAACATGTTTTATTACAGGTGATAAGGGAGACTAGTGTCGAGTTATCTCCGAATACAAACCTGTTGGAGGATATCCCATAATAGGTTAGTAGTAACCGTATTTGGTTACTGTTCTTCCCACGGCGTTATAGCTCGGTCTTGGCTGGTCTTGGTAGACTGTGCATCCTGGTCCAAGCATGAAACCTCCTCCTTCGGCCACATCATCGATGGCTTTCTTTACGTCTGCTTCAACCTGTTCTATGTCGCCTTTTCGCATGGATATGTCTCTGTCGAGTCCTCCGCAGATGGCGAATGTGTCTCCGTAGATCTCTTTGGCTTTATCTAGCCACGTATACTCATGGGCGTCCCAGTTGATGATGTCCACTGGGTATTGTTTAAACCAACCTGACTCCATGAGTCCTTTATCCTGTGGGTTTCCCTCTGGAGTGCTACAGATGTGAAGCATCTTTATCTCACAGTCAACTGCTTCTAGGACCTGTTTATCGTAGCCTAGTGCGTATTCCTCCAACTGTGGTATGCTGAATTCTCGCCAGATTCTACCTCCTCCGCCGATTCCGTAGAATATTCCTTGTATGCCTGTGTCGATGCATGCCTTGGCAAAGTCGATGGTGGTCTCTGTTATGGTCTTCAGTCCCTGTTTCAAGGCATCTGGGTTTTTCTCCATATCTTCCATGACTCTTTCCGGGGTGCCTACGCCATTAAGTGCCTGTATTATGGGGCTTGGGATTGTGTAGATCACCGGCATGTTACGGAGGTAACGAGCAAGTATCTCGTTTGTGCGCACAAATTCACGGAGTTCTTTCTTGGGGTCCAGTACCCAGAGTTTTTTCCAGTCTCTTGTTTCCTTGACTGCTGTTTCCAGTGTGGGGGCTTCTTCTTCGTTATCCCGGAATTCGAACTTGCTTCCCCATTGCATCGCCATGAACCTGTAGAAGGGTGTGACCTTTAGTAGATCCATTTTGTAGTCGAGTTCTCGTAGTAGTGCTATGTGTCCTCGGGCGGCTTCTTCTCCGCTTCGCTGGGCTAGTTCCCAGCTATAGTAATCGAGCCAGTCTACTGCGGGGAAGTGTCCCCATATGCTCCATGGTACTCTGTCCGGTTCCTCTCTCTGGATTACCCTCATGATTCTCTCGTATCTTTCTGAATCCAAATTATATCACAATAGAAGCGTTTTTTGGGCTATTGAATGTGTCTATTATTGACTTCTTTTTTCTGTGATTGAATCAGGTAGATTGCGATTGCTGTGACTGTGATTATGACCGCCGCTGGTGTATACTGGCTCCAGTCTGGGTCATATGTTTTCACCGTTGTCCCTGAACTTGTCTCTATTTTTACTGGGTATCGCTTAGTAGGTTGATGGTTGTATTTTGATTGTTTAATGTGATGATTACTGGTCTTGTTAGGTTGTCCCTGTTGATTAGGTATGACCCCCCCCGGCTGTGGGTTAGTGATCACGTCTATGTAGCGTAGGTAGGTTACTGGTAGAATTGCTTCTCCTTCCTGATTGGTGTTTATGATGTATGTTTTGTTTTCCAAGTATATTGCCATCTGTTTATTGGCTACTGGTTCGCCATCTATATTAGCCTGTATGAGGTAGATACGTTTGATTCGAGTGTATCCGTCTTTTACTCTTTGATTAATTTTTGCTTCTTTATTGAATTCAATGGATCCTGTGATGGTTATAGGTTGTTCGTCTTCTCACACTGATCTAGTGTTAGGTTTCCGATTTTAACCTTTGTTACATTGTATTGGTTGGGGTGATAGCATTGTTAATCGTAGATCCCCTATGTTTGTCTCGTGGATTTCTACGTTCTGTGGCGTATTCGGATGATACGAGTCTAGGTTCAGATATTCTGTGTTTGTCTTTAGATTTAGACCAGTGGTTCCATAGATGTTCACTCCCCCGTGGGTGGTGTTCTGTAAGCGTATGTTGAAGTCACCTCTCCAAGCGATGAGATAATCAACGCTGAAATCCTCTATGAACGTCCATGCATAGTCCCAGAGTTCAAGATAATATATTTTGGTGTTACTGGTTTCTATCGCTGAATCTCCTGCGATCTTTACAAGATCTAAGGTTGTATTCTGGGTTTCTAGTTTACCATCTATGATTGTTATGGCTGGTGGATAGCGCAATGTGGTGTTGGTTAGTTCTACTTTGAAGTCTGTTTGCCCGGATCTTACTATTTGGATCTGGTTGAAGCTTTCATGGAACCCTGTTAACGACTGGTTGATTTGGATCCAGGTCTTATCGTTGATTAGATTCATTCTCTCAACAATACAGCCGTCTAGTCTAGCATTGTTGTATGATTGGGACCCAAAGTCACCGATATACGAGTCTACAAGATTTGCTTTTGCATTGTCAGCTATTCTTATGAACCCGACTTTAGAGTCTATAGATATTATTCTACTATTTCCTGATAATCCAATGTTTGCCCTGAAAACTGTGAGCTTATAGTTGTTTTCTGTATCGTAGATCTCGATGTTGATTAAAGTAATGGCTGCGTTCTTTGATAACTGCATGCTCCCTAGGTTTCTCAGTTTTATTGTGCTGTTGATTATTTATATTCCACTATTTCTCGTGAGTGTGTAAGAGTGCTCATCTTCATCAGGGAAAATCAGCCTCGCATTTATTACATGCAGAGAAGAATTACCTGATAGGGTGAGTCCCCCTCAATTCTATATTCTCCGTTTTCGATAATCTTTTTCTGGTTTTCATCAAGTGTTAAATCGATTCTTATTGTTTCTGTTTGACTCTGAACCAGTGGGGGGATTTAGCAATAGAAGTAATATTATTACTGCCCCAATCGTTTTTTCATCTATATTAGTTTTAGGTTGAATAAAATATAGTTAATGACTTCAAGACTCAACTATCTAAGTAACTTCTATAAAGGATGATTTGTGTGATAATCCTATACTTTTAGGTGAATAAGGTTGAAGTATAGAAAATTTGGACCCCTGGACTGGGAGGTATCAGCCTTGGGTTTTGGAGCCATGAGATTACCCATAGTTGACGGTGATAGTAGTAATATTGATGAACCTCACGCTATCAAAATGATAAGATACGCCATAGACCATGGTGTAAACTACGTTGATACTGCGTACCCTTACCATGAGGGTGAGAGCGAGTATCTAGTAGGCAAAGCATTGAAAGATGGTTATAGAGAAAAAGTAAAACTAGCGACCAAGATGCCCACTTGGCTTGTGGAGGAATATACTGATTTTGATAAGTATCTGGATGAGCAACTTGAAAAATTGGATACGGAATACATTGATTTCTATCTGCTCCACGGGTTAAGAAGTAACAGGTGGCCAAAAATAAAGGAATTAGGTGTCTTTGAATGGGCTGAGAAAGCCAAGAAAGATGGTAGAATCAGGCATCTGGGATTTAGTTTCCACGATGAATATGATGTATTCGAGCAGATTCTAGAATACTCTGAGCATTTTACTTTCTGTCAAATACAGCTCAACTATATGGACACAGAGTATCAGGCAGGGCTCAAAGGCTTGAAGCTAGCAGCCGATAAAGGCTTGGCGGTGGTCATCATGGAGCCCATAAAAGGTGGTAAACTGGCGGTAACCCCACCCAAGGATGTACAGGAGGTATGGGCCAAAGCCGAGAAGAAGAGGTCTCCTGCTGAGTGGGCTCTACAATGGGTCTGGAATCACCCAGAGGTAAGCGTTGTTTTAAGCGGTATGTCAGAGATGAAGCATGTTGAGGAGAACGTGGAGTACGCTGACCGTAGCGAGCCCGGGAGTCTTACTAAAAAAGAGCTTGCTCTTATTCAGGAAGCAAAGGAAGCCTATAATAATCTTGGATTCATAGGCTGTACTGCTTGTCGTTACTGTATGCCCTGTCCACAGGGGGTGGAGATACCCGCGATCCTGGGGCTCTATAATGGGTACTATATGAGTGGTCAGAGTGACGAGATCAAGGAGAAGTACTGGGAGCAGATTACCCCAGATACCCATAGCAGTAACTGTATTAGCTGTGGTGTATGCGAGGAACAGTGTCCACAGGAACTCCCTATCAGAAAGTTCATGAGCGAGGCAACTCGTATGTTCAAACAATCCGACTAGTTATTCTCTTTTTTACTATTTTAAAAGAATCTAGTCCTATCTATGAGTTGATTTCTAGGAATTTAGGGGAGCCCCTATTAGATGACTGCCTCTTCTCTAGATGGGGTCTGCAACAGGGAGGATAACCTCGGAGCAGTGCTCATCTCCTTCCCCTTTTTAAATAAATGACCTCACTGCTCCGAGTCAGTCTCTTTCATGTGTTTTACTATAAAATGGTTTCAGGAGTATAGATATCTAGGTTTAGCCCATAGGCGCGGTATGTTCCTGTAATATAGATCATTGTTAGGCAAGTTTACTGGGGCGTCTATTGTGTAATGATTCATCCTATTTTATGGGTTCTCCTACACTCCATAGAACTATATGTGCCGTAGCGGGTCCAACCCGTTTAAACCTTGATGCTAGTCTCTTGGCGACGTAGTTATAGTTGGTGCTCTTGGCCATGCTGTCGAGCCATTCCTAGAAGCTTCCATGTTTCTCTGCTATGCGCTGGAACTCCTCTGCATTGTGTATGGTAGCCATTATCTTCTGCTTGTTCCTGATGATATCCTTGTTTATCATTAACTCCTACTTTTTCTCTAACCCATAACTCGCTATCTTGTTGATGTCAAAATCATCAAAAGACTCCCTAAAGTTGGACCATTTATTCGCTATCAAGGTCCAGTTTAATCCCCTTGAAATATGCACCTAGTGAGGTTCTCGAAGTATTCTTCATCCGAGACTGGTCTATCCTCTGTATATACCCAACTTGGAATGTTTTCTTCGTGTGACATGTTTCCTTCGATAGTTCCAGTATTTTTGAAGCTTTTTAGGGGTGAATCACAAGTGTTTCTTTATGTCGCCAAAACAGGGACCAAAGTATATCTAGACAGGGGATAAGGGGGCCATTAGTAGCAGTCATCCAATGGTTAGCAGGATTATGTTAGATGTTCTAAACGAATGGAGGTAACACAATAACTTTAAGGCGACCGTTCGGTGGAAGAAGCAAAAAGGGTATGACCCTTGTTCCTCTTGGTCTTCCTGATCCTTATTGGAACCTCAACGCTTCTTGACGAGGTCTTCTGGTGGGCGAGTATTAATGTACTGTGGCCTTAATTCATCATAGCGATAGGTATACTAATTGTTTCAAATAAGATGTGACGATAATTTACTATTTTTTAACCTCTTGTTGTCTTATCCTTTCATATAGTACTACGCCAGCTGCTACACTGACATTAAGTGAATCGATTTTACCCTTCATTGGAATATTTACAATACTATCACATTTCCCTAACAGTGTTGGGCTTATTCCCCTGTCTTCACCTCCCATTATTAATGCTACTGCTCCTGACAGTTTCTCCTTGTAGTATGGTTTCTCTCCACTAGGGTCTACTGCTATTATTCTGAGTCCTTCATCCTGCATTTCTTTTATGGCTGGATAGATGTTGGTCTGCCAGACCGGTACGCTGAGGCTTGCCCCCATGCTTACCCTATGAACAGTGTTTGTGACACTGGCTGCTCCCTTCTTGGGTATTATGATTCCGTCTGCTCCCGTTCCCTCGCTGGTTCTTATGATGGCTCCCAAGTTGTGGGGATCTTGAACCTGATCTAGCACCATGATGCATACTTCTCGCCCTGTCTCCTTTAGCACCCTACTTAGGCTCCAGTTAACATCTGTCTGGGCGTATCCGATTACCCCCTGATGCATCCCGGTGGTGCTAAGGTGTTCAATCTGTTTCCTTGTAACCATATCGATCTTTACGCCTTTCTTGCGAGCTAAATCCTTGATCTGCTTGATCTTTGGGTCGTTTCCGTGACCAAACTCTAGTCTTATGCTTCTAATTAGATCCTGTTTTAGTGCTTCATAAACTGGGTTTCGTCCTTCTAGTTGTATCATGGTATTCCTCAAATCATGGAATATGGGACTTGTTTTTAAATAGTATTAACAACTAGACCTGTTTCGCTAACACATAGTATCTGGTGCGTTCCCCCGTGACACCATCCAGCTCTACGCCATAGGAAACTTGGTACCCTCTATTCAAACATATCTTCAAGGCAGCTGGGTGATCCGCGTAATAAACTATAACCTGGTACCCTTTCTCTCTAACCATCTTCTCAAAGTACTCAAAGAACTCTGAACCATAACCTCTTCCCCTATACGTGTCACTAAGCCAGATCTCATGTAATTCTATGAAGTTCCCCTTGACTCCCAGTTCTTCCTCCAATATTCTCCTATCGTCATACTCTCTTGGGGAGCCATCGGGGTGATTCCTAGTGTCGCTAACGTGCCATATGGCGTGACCAACGAGTTTATCGGCTTCTCTCCACATGATCAAACGTTCAGGTTTTTCATTGATGAGCTGCTTCTCTGTCTCTCCCAGAGTCAACCCAAGTGCCTCACAGTATTCCTTTAGTTCTAATATTTCTCCTCCGTGATTGAAGCTTACCATTTCTGTTCCTCCCTTGAGCTATGTTATGGGTTATTTGGGAATATCCTTTAAACTGTGTCGACTGGAAGTTATAGGGATCACATTGTCAGAGGGAAGCATGAAAGAGATAGCCGAGTTATTGAGAAAAGGGGCAACCATGCTAGGGGAGACCTGCCCGGACTGTAATACGCCTCTCTTTAGGCTTAAAGACGGTAGCCTTGTATGTCCTATGTGTAAAAAACCCGTGGTTGTTGCCTCAGCAGACGCCGATACAGAGGTTATGGCTGAACAGGGAAGTATAGACTCTACCTTGATGAATAAGATTAAGGAGATACAGAGTATGCTTGAGGATGAACGAGAGCCAGCTAAGATCAATGCCCTGCTGGATACGTTGATGAAACTTCTTGATGCCCGTGAACGGATACGGAAAATAGGTTAATAGAGTATAATTATTGCCACAGAGGCTACGATTATTAATGATTCTAGGGCAACTTTCCGTTATTTTCTCCGTGTCTCTGAGTAGTATAACGCTTGATACCAACCAGGGGATACCGCTTCGTGCCGAGACACAGCTTCTTTTAACTAGAAAACGCGAAAACAATTACCATAAAAACTGGTACAGTGATGTCAAAACTAACGAACTAGTAATTAAAAACTATTCTAAGAACTGTTTAACCAAACCACAAACCTCTGCATGAACAGCCTCAATGGACTTGGAAGCGTCAACAACCAACAACTCCCCAGCCTCAGCGAAATCCAAATACTCTGAGCGAACCTTTCTCAAATATTCACGCTCCTCGAAAATTGTCCTATTCCGACCAGATACACGATCCAAGCTCTTTTCTGGGTCAATATCAAGGAGAATAACCAGGTCAGGCTTTAAGGCGTGCTTGTTAAGCCGCTTCATCCAGTTCCTGTCCACCCCCGCTGCACCTTGATAGGCTAAACTACTATGAACATACCTATCACTGATTATGACACTTCCCTCCTCTAGGGCTTTTTTGATTGCTTTAACGTGCTCAATTCTATCAGCTGCGAACAATAATGCCTCCGTCTCAGGCGTGAATGATCTGGACTCGGATCTCATATATGTCCAAAGAAGACTACCTATTGCGCCATGTGTGGGCTCAACGTGAAGCTCGACAGTATATCCTTTCTTTCTGAAATACTTTTTCAGCATCTTTATCTGGGTTGATTTACCTCCCCCGTCAACACCTTCGAATACTATAAAGTAGCCCCTGTGTCTCATCGTCATCTAGGAAGAAGAATTGGGTTAAAATAGTTTGGTGTTAGAGCTGAAAGAGTTCTCTATCAAACTTGGTGAGGCTCTCGGCTTTCCTGTTCTTAATCAAGATCATGTCCTCGACTCTGAGATAGTACTCTCCCTTATGCCAAAGTTTGGGCTCCACACAAAACACCATTCCGTCCAATAGTTCCTGTTCCTCATCCGGTTTCAGCCATGGATCCTCATGAACTTCTACTCCGATCTGATGTCCAACCATACGATTGGGTAATCTCTCCAGCAGTTGATCATTATATCCCTCACGTTCACACACTTTCTCTATATGGTCAAATACTTGGTCTACCTTTTGAACCTCATCCCCTATAGCATCGATGGTCTCAACCACGGCTGTCATTAAAGCGGGGTAAGCTTTCTCAATGTGCTCCTCGGGTTCTCCATAATATACGCTTCTACCCCAATCACTACAGTAACCGTCTAACACGAAGCCCACATCGAAAGCAATCGACGTACCGGGTTCAAGAGATTGTTCTTCCTTATAGTTAAACACGCCCTCTGGTTCACTGCCTGATTTACAGAAACCTGCCGTCGTTGGGAAGCTGACATCGCTGGCGCCCAGCCCCTTGCCTAGATGTTCTATCTTGAGACTAGTGTTCCTCATCGTGGACTCTTCATCTAATTCATCTATTACCTTTCCCATCACAGCGTCAGTGAGTTTAGCGACCCTCCTAAGTTTCTTGATCTCGTCCATGTCTTTAATCATCCTAATACGGTCCATAAGACCCTCAGCGCTCTTGAATATGGCACCTTTACTATAGTTAGCGACAGCCAGAACAAGGCTTCCCCACGTATACTCTCCTACACCGATAGTCTCCGGGTGATCAAGGTCTTCCAGTATCTTCTTCACTTTGGGTCTCATATCCTCAAACATTCCAAGAGTATACCGCTCCTCTATCCAGCTTTCCTCTATCTTATCCGTATTCCCCATGCCCGCCATTATGGTGGGCTCCCCCTCCTTGGGAACGAATAAAGAGTCCGCGGGGTAATTCAGATCCCGGTGTTTTCTCCACTCCACCGTGGTGCCTGTGAGGTACTGGAAATCTGGGCTACCTCCATAAACAAGTAGATCAAGTTCCTTCTTCTCCATTATCCCTTGTAGCTTCTCAAGTCTATTTCTATAATCAGTCATACTTACAATTCTATCTAGATGTGATAAATTGTTTATGACAAAACCCCTTTTTTTAACATTAGTTTTAAGACAGTTGCAGGATACTTTACACTATGCATAGCTGGGAGATCAAGGATCCTGTTCACGGGTACATTGAGTTATATGAACCAGAGATAGAGATAGTGGATACCCCCCAGTTTCAACGACTCCGTAGACTTCGCCAACTCTCAGCAGCACATCTTACTTACCCCGGGGCAGAGCACACTCGTTTTCACCACAGTCTTGGAGTACTTCAGATAGCTGGTATGATAGCTCAGAGAATGATTAACGCTGATCTTATCAGTGAAGAGGAGATGCTCAAACTTAGATTAGCCGGGCTCCTCCACGACATCGGGCACGGACCCTTTAGTCATCTCTTCGAGGAGGTTCTTCAGAAACGTAATCTGAACCATGAACAAATGACCACTCGCATTATTAACGAGACTCAAATAGCCGATATACTCACAGACCACGGCTTAGACCCAATGGAGATGTCAATTTTATCCATAGGTCAGTATGATAACGAGAAACCATTCCTAAACCAGGTTATAGCTGGTCAATTCAGCGCAGATGTGATGGATTATCTCCCAAGAGACAGTTACTTTACGGGTGTAGATTACGGGAAGATAGATATTGACCGATTAGTTAGGAGCATCGGTGTAGTGGATAACCAGTTAGCGGTAAAGGAGACCGCGTTATACGTCCTGGAAGCTATGGTGATAGCGCGGTACGAGATGTTCAAAGCAGTCTACTTTCATAGAAGCGTAAGAGCAGCCGAGGTAATGCTTGTGAGAGCAATGGAGCTAGCTGATGAATCCTTGAGGTTCACGGATTTCAAGACGGTTGAGGATTACCATAAACTTGATGATAATAGTGTAATCCACAAACTCATGACTTTGGAGAACTCTAAGAACAAAGAGAATCAGGTAGCATATCAGCTGACGCAAGGTTTCCATAACCGCCGTCTCCTGAAGTGCGCCTATGAGACAGTAGTCCATAGACGAGACCGATTCACGGTAAATATGATGCTCATGGGTAACATCAGGACCAGTCTCGAAGATGATATCGCTGATGAAGCCCATGTAGACCCCAGCACAGTTATAATAGACGTGTCTTCAGCCCCCAGTGTGCCCTACTATGCACGACAACAGAAACCCCAAGACATACCCCTCTACCGAGATACCTCAAGCGGAGAAAAACAATTAGTGAGTTTTAGTACCCTCAGCCCCCTAGGAGACACTCTGGTGGGGTACCTAGATATTATGCGTGTATACACTCATGAAGAAGACCGGGAAAAGGTTAGAACGGCAGCAGAGATAAAACTAGGTAAAGAATCAGCATCCGTTCAGGTAAGTTACTAAAATCATTTATAACCTTAAAAAACGTTTTTATCTTAAGGAGTCATATGACAAAAGTTTACGTTTGTCCCTTCTGTGGGGTAGAGAAACCCAAGAAAGACCAGATCGATTTCCACATCAAATATGGTCACAGCGAGGTATACTATCTCATGAAAGAGGATGTAGAGATA
>CAZLHA010000055.1:0-12795 GCA_964559155.1 uncultured Candidatus Bathyarchaeia archaeon
CGTCTACCATGGAGTTAAGGAAGTTGATGATTGATGCTCTGCTAATGCTATCGTTTTCTCCTAGATCTTCGTTTACTTGTACCCAGACGTCTCTGCTGCTTGCGCCTTCGCCGTCTAGTCGCCATAAGTATTTTAGGGCTAATTCTTGGTAGTCCTTGAGTATCATGGCTAGTCCTTCATTTGATGTATCAATTTTTAATGCCAGTTTTTGTCACCAACGACCTCATTCAGCAGTCTCATGCTATTTAAACATTGACCTTTTAATGTAGGTGTCACTTTCTTATCTCCATGGCTTTTTTTTTAAATAAATATTGTTAACAATATCTATATTATGTGTGAATTTAATTATATTTAACTAAAAAACGGAGATGCACCTCAGTTACCAAATGGAAACCCATTAAAGAAATCTACAAAAACAACAATTCGATTAAATACACCTCACCCAAAAGGTTAAACAATTAAAATCTGTGTTCTTTGTCTATCTTGGTTTAGCGCTGCGTTTTGATTTCAGGTACCTAGAAATCAGCATAATACTTACTGGATTATTGGTGCTGCTTCGTTATATCCTTGTATCTGTCTTGGGCTCTCTTCTAGGTTTTTCAAATGAAAAAATGGTTTATTCTCGACTATTCTTCATTCAATGATCCGGTAGTTTTGTTCTAGCACAGTTTATCGAACAGTATGATCCATTAGGCGAGTTTCTGGCTTTTCCTCAACTTTTTAACAATATACTCATACTGGTGGTGATTTTTTCCATATTATTTTCATCTCTTCTCGCTCTAATAATAGATGAGAATCAAACCTCAATGAATAAATCAGTGACAGGAAAAAATGTTAGAAAGAATATAGTAAAAGGAGGGAAATTTTAATCGAAATATCTCTTAAACCATTTTATCATGTGTTCAAGCCTTTCTTTACGGTGCTTTGGCTTCCCTGATCTGCTTAAGTCGTGGTTTTCCTCAGGGAAACGAATAAACTCGGTATCAACACCAAGTATCTTTAGAGCTGTAAAAAGTTGTTCAGCCTGCTCCATAGGACATCTGTAGTCGTTCTCGCTATGAATTATCTGAGTAGGCGTTTTTATATTCTCCACATAGTTTATTGGACTCTTCTTCATATACTCTTCTTTGTTTTTCCACCAATAGTCTCCTATCTCAGTCTTCCCGAAGGTCCAGCCTATATCGCTTACTCCGAAGAAGCTTACCCAGTTAGTTATGCTTCTAAGAGTTGATGCAACTGCAAATCGATCTGTATGCGTAATGATCCAATTGGTCATTACGCCGCCGTAGCTTCCCCCTGTAACTCCAAGCCTGTCCGTGTCTACCCATTCATTGTTCTCGACTACTACCTCTACGGCTTTCATTAAGTCGTCATAATCTTGTTCAAAATAGCTGCCTGGTAACCCTGCTTGGTATTCCTCATAGTAGCCTCCGCTACCCCATGGGTTGATGTACATTATAGCCCATCCTTGGGCTGCCAGTACCTGGAACTCGTGGAAAAAGCTATTCCCATAAGCACCTCTTGGACCACCATGTATGTGAAGTATTAGAGGGTATTTTTTAAATTCATCAAAACCAGGTGGCTTCATTAGCCATCCTTCCACCTCGTGTCCAGCGTTACTTTTGAAGGTGAATCGCGTATGGGGCCTTATCCGTGTACTTTCTCTGTATTCCTTGTTCAGGTCTGTTAGTTGTTTTGTTTTATCCTCCCTCATTACCCATAGTTCTATGGGCTCAGTGGTTTTCAGAGTCGTGTACGCTATTACCCCATCTTTGTTTATATCGAATGTCTCGACGCTGTGATCCACTTTTCCTATGAGTTTTTCAACGTCTCCCCCGTCTTTATGAATTCTGTGAAGTCCCGCTGTTCCCGTGTAGGTTGATGTGAAGTAAATATAATCACCGCTCCATGAAGGGTTAGTGCTAGGACTGCTTACACGAATATCGCAACTCAGCTTGGTTCCAATGTCTTGGTCAAATTCTAGGGTGATCGGATTTGCGTCTCCGTTCTTATAGATCCAGACCTCGCTGTTTGACCCTGAGCCGTTCCTGTAGTCATGTCCGGTGAAAGCTATCTCTTCTCCTTTAGGGTTTGGGGTTATACCGCTTATACTCATGAGGGTGTCTGTTAGCTGCTCAGGCTCTCCGCCATTGGCGTCAACCCTGTAGAGGTAGCTTCGTCTAACAATATCCGCGTCTGGCTCAAGGTTACTGCTGAATATAATGGTTTTTTCATCGCTACTCCACTTGGGGTTAGAGACATCAAACTCTCCCTTTGTCACCTGCACTGTTTTTCTATTCTCAAGATCAACTGTGAAAAGATGCTTTCTGATGTTTTCATAGAATCCTCTGCCATTAAATTTGTAGCTGAGTCTATCGATGACTTTTACATCACTATTATCTCTATCTGTTCTTTCTACACCGCTAACAAAGAGGATTTTATCCCCGCTCGGGCTCCACTCAGGGAGCTCAACGCCTTCCTTCATTTCTGTTAATTGGCGGGCTTCTCCCCCATCCACAGGGATGACATATATCTGAGGTTTCGGTTTTTCCGCCTCTTCTTCTTTGGCAGGCGGCGTTGATGTGAATAATAGGTGTTTACCGTCTGGGCTCCAACTCGGATTCTTATCTTTTCCTCTTCCTGCTGTAAACTGGTATGGTTGGCCTTCATCGGTGTCTACTATCCAGAGATGGTTGACGTATTCATCTTCCTCAAAATTCATCTCTGTATGGACAAAAACTATCTTTTTTCCGTCAGGGGAAATCCTCGAGGCGCTAATTATCTCGATCTCCTCAAGGTCTTTTATCTTCACTTTTTCCTTCTCAGGCATATCTTATCAATAATGATAATTTCCTCTGGAAATAAAAAACAGGTGTTGAGTTTCTCTTTTTCAGGTTTCATTGATAATATTTGAAATATGTTATCTAAACTTATGTTTATCCAGTATGCTTAATGTCTCATCGATGGGCAAAGCATATCTTATGTGATCCTTATATCCCCGGAGAGTCTCGGCTTTGAACAAGGCATTGAGTACCGCTTCTTCAGTTGCTTCCACAACCCCATTGTATAAAGGACTCAAAAATGCATCCCCAAGTAAGGGTGTGTCCAGAGACTCAGTGAAATCGTCGCGGTGTAGTTCGCCTGTTGAAAACGCAATACTAAAGTCGCCACTCCCATTACTGCTAAATGATCCTGTTCTTGCGAGACCTAGCATTGTTCTTTTAGCCAGTTTCCAGAGCTGTCTTGAACCTAATATCACATTCGTGGCTACTATCATCATTATGCTGTTACCTGGGCTTTTCTCAGGTCTTTTAGGGAACTTAATCTCTCTTCCAACAGGTGCTCCCATTATCCTCAAGTCGTCTTTTCTTCCACAGTTTAACTGAACCAATACTCCAATGGTTGCTGTTCCAATTCTTCTTGAAGCAGTTCCTATTCCCCCTTTAAACCCGTAACCTGTCATAGGGGTACCTCCACCTACGGACCCTTCCTCTATAGGTCCTTCACATTCATGGGCTCTGTGGATTGCTTCAAAGACCTCTTTTTTACCAATCCTTCTTTCATGGTTATTGGTCAGGTAGCTGCCGTTTGTCTCACCTACCACCGAGTTCAGGCTTCTCGGAGTGAATCCAAATCTCTCAGGGTAATAATCTATCAATGCATCTGCTACTCGGTAGGTGTTCAAGGTCTCAGTAAGCATGATAGGTGTCTCTATAGTTCCCTCGTTAATGATCTGGCTTAGACCCACGGTTTTCCCATACCCGTTAAACACATCCACTGCTGCTGAGATTTTTTCCTCGTAAAGGTTTCCCTTGTGGGGAGTTATAGCGGTTACCCCTGTTCTAATATCCTCGCCCTCAATCAAAGTATAGTGTCCAGCCCCCACGCCTTCCACATCAGCTATAGTGTTGTGTCTCCCAGTCGGGAGTTCCCCTGGCTCTAAACCGTATTCTCTGACTCTCTCCCTTTTCATGATTCAACTCATGGTTTTTAGGCATATAATTATTCCATTTATAACCCAGATCCGTGTATCTTCAGGTATGAGTGTCAGGGACTGGTTTATAGAAAGATATAGGGCTATGGGATCCAGTTTAACCGGTGATGAGACCACTCCACAGGCTATACGAGTTAACCCCATGAAAACCAGCGATGAGGAACTGGTTAACACTTTAACTGATCAAGAGGTTAAACTGGAGAAAATATCTTATCTTGATCATGGATACAGAGTATTGGAATCCCCATTCAGCCTAGGGGCCAACATTGAGTATCTTCTCGGATTGTATTCACTTCAGGAAGCAGCATCCCAGTACCCTGTTCAAGTATTAAACCCCTCCCCATCAGATACCTTACTGGATATGGCGTCAGCCCCAGGTGGAAAAACAACCCAAGCCTCAGTCTACATGCAGAATAAGGGCATAATCGTTGCCCTCGATATTAGTCGTTCTCGTCTATACGCGACGGAAAACAATGTAGAGCGATGCGGTGTCACAAATATTAGCATACATCACGTGGATGCGCTGGAGTTACCCGAAGAACCTGTATTTACAAAGATTTTACTGGACGCACCATGCTCTGGTAATTATGTGACTGATCCTTACTGGTTTAAGAAAAGAACTCAGATCGATATAGAACATAATTCTGGTCTCCAGAAAATGCTTCTCTCAAAAGCTTTGAAGCTATTGAAACCTCATGGAGTATTGTTATACTCTACCTGCAGTCTCGAACCCGAGGAAAACGAGTTAAACATGCAGTGGCTACTGGATAGCCATGACGTAAACTTAATGCCCCTCGATGGCCCCGGGTCCCCTGGATTCACAGAGTTTAACGGTTCTTCACTTGATGATGAAATATCAAATTGTATGCGTTTTTGGCCTGATGAGACTGGTACTCAGGGCTTTTTCGTTGCCAAGGTGGTGAAGATATGAGGTTATTACAACGTTTCCTAAATGATATCGGCTCAAGTTACTCACCTAGCGACATATTGAATATTAACAACAAGCGCTTCACATCAGTGATACCTCCTCCAATAATACTTTCAGAACAGGTCTACACAGGAATATATCTAGGACAGAATAAGCGCCGCTTTCAACCTAGTAGTATACTACTTCAAAAACTCGCTGAGGACCCAGATACCCATAAAGTCTATGTTAATAGACAGACAGCATGGCTTTTTGTCGTAGACAAAGATATCTTCGACGAGAATATAATCAAACGCACGGAAGGAGTACATCTCGGCGGATACTGCCTAGTGATGTATAATGAACACTGCATAGGATATGGCCGATATGAAACAAGCCATGAACTAAAGGTAGTGAAAAACATATACGATGTAGGAGATTTTCTGCGAAGGGAACAGGAATAGTGTTTTATCCTTTTTGTACCGATCTACGGGTATGAGCATTTACAGTAGATACGGCGTCAAACGTGTAGTAAACGCAGCTTTTCACTTAACACGGTTAGGGGGAAGCACACTCTCACCAAACGTTCTCAAAGCCATGGAGGAGGCCAACGAATCCTACGCCTATATGTGGGACCTCATAAAGAAAGGAGGCGAACACATAGCTGAGAGAATAAACGCTCCAGCTGCTTGGATCACCAGCGGAGCCTTCAACGCACTTGTGTTGGCTGCAGCAGCCTGCATAGCCGGGAAAGACCCGGAGGCTATGAGACAACTACCCAACACTGAGGGCATGAAGAATGAGATAATTATCCAAAGGAACGCCCGGCTACTTGTCTATGACAGGAGCATGGAGGTTGCTGGCGGTAAATTCGTATTTGTGGGTGATGAGAGATGGGGTTGTCCACCTGAACAACTGGAGGCAGCTATCACCGATAAGACCGCGGCCATACATTACGCATACCCTGCGTGGGGGAACCCGTACATCTGCCCATTAGAGAATGTGTTAGAGATCGGAAAACGGAATGGTGTACCTGTTATCGTTGACGCAGCTGGTGTAACCTATCCCAAGGATGTTCAGTCTAGATTCATGGAGATGGGATGTGATCTAGTCGCTGTGGGTGGAAAATACGTGGGTGGACCTAACAGCACAGGTTACATTTATGGTAGAAAAGATCTCATCGAGGCAATAGGCTTACATAGCTTCATCGGAGCCGAAGCAGGTCCCAAGGAGCAGTCAGGTTTCTACAGGAGTCTGGGTAGAGGCTATAAACTGGATCGTCAGGAGGTCATCGGTTTACTGGTTGCTTTTGATGAGTGGATGGAGATGGATCATGATAAAGAACGTTTCAAACCTGCATGGGAGCGAGTGCACTATATTGAGGAGAGCATCAAGAACCTACCTGGCTTAGAGAACGCTAGGATGGAATATTACCCCAAGTCAGGTGAGGGCACCGGTTACCACACCATCGGGTTGCATATCACCTTGGTTGATAAGAGCATAGAGGAGACCAATGAGTTGGTGAAGCAGATGCGTGAAAAAGACCCGGAGGTATGGGTAAGAAACTGGGGAACCAGCAACGATTTCATAATCAACACCCTTAACCTCCAGGAAGGCGACTCCGAGATAATAGTAGAACGATTCAAGGAGATATTCGGGTAACCTCTTGGTGGATGTTTGGAGACCTTTAACCGGCTTAAGGTCGGCTTCGACAGAGACATGAGGCTCCTGACTTGGAGCATGTTCACTCGCAGGATCGTAATGGGGTTCCTGCAAGTAGTTAGAGCTATCTATTTTGCTTTACTGGGTTATAACGCTGTCAAGATAGGATTGCTTCTCAGTATTGCTACCCTGTTAAGTGCCGTGCATCACATTACCTTCGGGTATTTATGTGACCGGTATGGTAGGAAACCCTTTCTCATACTGGATAGTGTCTTCGCTGCTACCCGTACAGCTATTTTTGCTGTCTCCACGGATTCCTGGATGCTGCCCCAAGGTCAGAGCCTCGGCGCTATGGGTGAAGGTGTTGGCGCTGGCCAACCGGTGGTCTCGGGTTATATCACGGATAAGGTGGAGAGCAGGAATAGACCTAATGTCTATAGCTCCATGGCCATCACCAATAGTCTAGCCTCAACATTGGGTTTGAGTCTCGTCGGTTTGCCTCTTCTAGTTTAGACCCGCCTAGGTTATAATATGGTGGATTCTCATCAACTTCTCTGGTGGGTGTGTACCGCTATTAATTTGCCACTATGCCAATCCGGCAGACTTTTGCCTCTGGCATGGTCTCATCTGAGGAGACCGCTACTGTTATAGGTGTGAGTAACCCTGCTAGGACGGGTGTAAGACCTATTGCACCGACTCTAGCTGGCTATATGTTTTAAGTTGTGAGCCTAATGTTGCCTTTCTACACGGGGGCTGTGTTGATGGCCTTGAATAGCTGGTTTTTCTGGTCCTTCTTCAAGCCCGAGTCTTAATCCATGCCTCATATCCCATTTCTTTGATTTTTATCAGGTTCTCCACCGCTTCCCTGTGGTTACTGTGACCGTCTGATGCGAAGTCTTCTAATTTAGTGCATATAAATTCCGGGCACTGGCTGCAATAATTATAACGTTTTTCTGTGGCGCATTTTCTTAACTCGCAGTCTGGGCTCCAGTGGGGTTTATCTGGGCCTCTACACCCGTGACACATGGTTTGCTCAGGAGTTATGGTTTTCCCATGATCTTGTTTGAACCAGTTGATTATTTCCTGTTGTTTCTTTTTGTCTCCTTGACCTGCTTTATAGAAGTCGTAGCTTGCACAGTTTAATCCACATATGGAGATTTTCCATCCCTGATTCATGTTTGATAAATTTCTTTGGTTTAATAATAATTAAATGGGTGAGATTCCAAGTATTTCCACTGTTTTATCCCAGAGCTTGTCTTGGAGTTCTTTGTTATAGGTTTCGGGCGCTGTTTCCGCCTCTTTTTTCCGGTGGAAGGCTCTACCTGTTATGTTTGCTAGTCTGGGTTCGGTTGCAGCCCATACCGTGGTCTCTGCGCCCCTTTTGGGAGTGACTTGGGCTGGTCTTGCTAGTAAGTTACCTAGTCTGTTCAATATTCCTTGTGTATTCATGCCTAGCTGAGTAGCTGAGCTTCTGGGCTGGACGATGTTGGCTGTGACTCCCATGCCTTGTATTCTCTCCGCTAGAGCATATGTGAAAATGGTGAGCATAAGTTTGCTGTTAGCGTAAGCTTGGGTTCCTTTATACCCTTTTTTCATCATTAGATCTTCAAAGTTTAACTCTCCGGTTCTGTGGAGGGCTGAGCCGTGGTTTATGATTCTTGATGGTGGTTTTTCTTTGAGTAGTGGTAATAGGTTGTGGGTTAGTTTGAATGGGGCCAAATAGTTGGTGGATATGGTTTTCTCGTAACCTTCTGGCGTCTCTTGTCGGGTGTTGTGGATGGCTCCAGCGTTGTTTATTAGTACGTGGAGACAGGTGAATCGGCTATGGAACTCCTTTGTGAAGCTGTCTATGCTCTGTATGTTGTTCAAGTCGCAGTGCATTCTGTATACGCTGTGGCTGCCTGTAGCTTCTTTGATTTCTTTTTGTGCTGTTTCTGCTTTTTCTTGGTCTCGGCACACCAGTACTACTGTGGCTCCTTTTTGGGCTAGTTGTTTGGCGGTATGGTATCCTATGCCTGTGTTAGCTCCTGTGATGATGCAGAGTCTACCTTTCATATCTTGGTAGAATTTGTGGCGGTGGCTTTAAATGGTGACGGAGTTGGAAGGGGTTGGACGTAATATAGTTTATAGTAATGATATACGGCATCTGGTAAACTGGAATATATAGAAACCTTGTTTGAGTAAGATGCGGCTTAGCTTAAGCGACGTAGATACGTGTAAATGGGTTAGAGACTAATCTTCAATTCATTTACCAGTAATGGTAGGAATGTTCCTACGTCTGTCACAATGCCTACCGCTTGGCTTGTCCCCCTGTCACTGAGCTTGGTGACTACAGCCGGGTTTATGTCCACGCAGATTGTCTTGACTCTGCTTGGCAGCATGTTCCCCACGGCAATACTGTGGAGCGTTGAGGCCAGCATGATAACATAGTCAGCGTCCTTCACTTGTTTACGGTACTGTCTCTGGGCTTCGTCGCTGCATTTTATTACCTCTGGTATGGGCCCGTCGTCGCGTATTGAGCCGGCTAGAACGTAGGGTACATTGTGTTTAGTAAGCTGGTAGAAAATACCTTTTTTGAGTTTGCCGTTTTCTACCAGAGCCTTTATGGAACCTGCTTTGAGTACCTGATTTATTGCTGATATATGATTTCTAGGGTTCTGCACCTTGATGTTTTCAAGATCGACCCCGAGACTGGTGCCGTAGAGGGCTCGTTCAATGTCATGAACCGCCAACGCGTTACCTGAGAGCAGGGAGTCCACGTAGCCTAGCTCAACTAGTTCAGCTAGATGGGGGGCGCCTCCTGTATGGATCACCGCGGGTCCAGCCACCACCACGATCTTGCCGCCGTTACCGGCTCTCTCTTTGATGCTACGGGCGACTTCCCGTATTATTGATGTGGCTGGTTTCTCCGGTGACACATCACTGTTCATGAACTCGAATACCCCCACACCTTCCCTTGGGCGTTCCGGGTGTTTCACCTTGACGCCACGTTGACCTACTACCACTAAGTCGCCTTTCTTAACCTCGGCTATGGGTTTACAGTAGGCTGTCTTCTTCTCCGGGTCCACGATGATATGTTTGTCCATCATCTGGTTTTCCACCTTTATCCATTCACCTTGTATGTAGACCATGGTCTCATGGTTCGTGGTGCAGTAGAAGTCATCGGGGAGCATCATATCTCCCGGTGCCTCCATATATTCTACTTCAGGTGTCTCCGGGAGGGTAGCGCCAAGGCGCGTTACCTCCCTTATTATTGTGTCTAGTTGCTCCTTGCTCTCAGCTATTAGCTGTATGCGTGTGGAGCTTGGATCGTGTTTTCTCTTGCCGACATTGAACTCTTGGAACTCAAACTCTGCTTGATGATCCATTATGGTGTCTAGGACCTGTGAGAGTATGTTAGAATCGATTAGGTGTCCGTGGAGTTCAATGATTTGAGAATATGTTTCTGTTGGTCGGAATGCTATCCCTTGCCATCTCTTTCACCGAGGTTTATTGGATTGCGGTGACCAGAGATAAATGTTTGGTCACAACTAGGAGATTATATTGGAGAGATGTAGGTTTATTCTTTCGAGTAATGTAATACGAAGAGTAATGCAGCGATTATTATTAGGAATACTACTAGATGATGCTCCTCTGTCTATCAGTCGCACTAATGATCTTACACTCCATTAACTAGAGTGAACCTCCAAGTTGCCCAACAGACCAGATGACTGAGACGATAAGAAAGACGCCTAATACTATGGGGACTCGTTCTAGTGTAGTCATCTTCACCGGCTATCCTTCCATGTGGACTAGGTGTATAATTATTATATTAAGCAATATGTATCCGGTGATATTATCAATTAAACCCGTTTTACTTGTATTATGAGTACACAGTTCAAGGTTCACGGCTACACCGTGAATGATTTAATGAATATGAAGAAGGCTGACCTGCGCGGCATACTACATGAACGCACCCACCACACCATTGAGGTCTATATCTACAGAATCCTCAACGGCACCCATGAACTACCCCAAAACTTCGGCAAAGTTGCCGAACGTCTCCTAGAGATATGGAAAAAGCGAGGTTATAGCACCGAGCCACCGGACATCCAGTGGTGCAAAAAATACATAGAAGCAGCAAAGAGGATAAGAGAAGGCAAACCAGCGGACTTGGAGACAACCTCATGGGAGAGCTTTACCGAGGAAGAAGTCGAGACTATCGAACGACTAATCTATGGACGCAAAAGCATCCGACAGTTCAAACCAGAGACAGTACCCGATTACATGATACGCAGGATACTCAAAGCCGGGTTATACGCCCCACACGGCTGCAACGTAGGCTGCACTAGGTTCCTCGTACTACGCGACCCAGAGGAGCAACAACTGGTAAGCAGTGATATACCCATAGAGAACTGTGTCATGATAGTGGTTCTCCAGGAGCTCAGCATGTATCATACCCTGAGATTCGAGAAATACGTACCCCAGAACCTCTACTATGACGCCGCGGCCGCAGCAGACCATATATGCCTTATGACTCATGCCCTAGGCTTGGGGAGTTGCTGGCTAACCCACGGCGAAGAGACCCAGAAACGATTGAGAGACTACTTTAACCTGAGCTCCACCATGACCAGCCGAAACCATATAATCATTGGCTGGCCAGATGAGGAGACCCTGAAATCAGAGAGAATCCATTTAGATGAGGCCATATTAAACTAGTGGTATGAAAACCCTCATCCTCTTTGACATGGATGGCACACTCATAATTCAGGAGAAGAAACCCGAGTATAAAGGCACAAAGACCCACTATAAGCCCTCTATATCCATTAAACAACAGATGAAGAAAATAGTAATCAAACACGGTGTACCAGCTGAAAAAGTAGCACCTCTAGACCGGATGGCCTTGATCTGGAACACCACCAGACGCCACCTAGAAGAGAACAATCACCCACTTGACGAAATCCAGCTAATTATGGATGAGATCAATAAACCCTTCATGGCAGAGGAGCTAGCGGATCACGAGATCAGCGTACTACTTCCCGACACATTAAATGGCCTGGAATCTTTGAAGAAACTCGGTTACACTATGGGGCTTGTAACCACCGCCAGTCGGGGATCATATAATAGAATAAGCAGACACCGTGACTACGGCTGCTTCGGCGACTACTTCAAGCACTCAGTCACACGGGACGAATGTCGCTTCATAAAACCAGACCCGGAGCCAATCAATAGAATACTAGATATGTACCACCAAGGCGACTTCATTTACGTCGGTGACTCGGATCATGACGGCTACGCATGTAAAGAGGCAGGCGGTTTTTTCGTCCTCATTAACACTCGTGAATACAGTGAATCGATACTCAGGAAACTAAACCCAGATGCTGTGATAAACAAGCTAACCGAGTTGCCTGAACTATTGGAAGATATGTGTTATAACAACTCGTAAACCAATAAGTATCAGTATCAATCCACCCACGATCTGAGCCTTCTTACCGAACCTCGACCCTGTCTTATTCCCGATGGTTAGCCCAAGAAACGTGAAAACAAGGGTACCCGCACCCATATAGAGACTGGGCACCCAGATACTCAGCTCTTGGAGGCTAAAACTAAGACCCACCGCTAATGCATCAATACTCACAGCAACTGTAAACATAACCAGACTGGTAAAGTTTAGCAAATCACAGGCGTTTATCTCCCCCGAACCTTCATCCAAACCCTCCTGGATCATCCTCCCCCCAACAAAAGCCAGTAATATGAAGGCAACCCAGTGATCCCATCTCTGGATAAACCCGATGATAGTGGATCCCATTAACCAGCCTAATATAGGCATAACTATGTGTGCTACACCGAAACTTGAGCTCACCCTCGCCGTATCCATGAACTTTATCTTGCCTAGACCGAATCCAGCTACCAGAGCTACACTGAAAGCATCCATGGCTAACCCCACTGATAACAGGATTAAGGATGGGATGTCCATACCATGACTCATTATATCCTACAGCCTAACCTGGTCTGGTTTAAAGATTTATCTTAGAGATTCCTGCCTATCTCTTTAGCTTTTTCCAGCAGCTCATCTCTTTCCTCGACGGGTTTCTTGGTTGTACCCGCAGCCACTAGGTTGATGGACTTCTTCATACCATACCAATCCCATATCCCATCCAGCCACTCCAGTAAGTGATCATAGGCATCCTCCTCCTCACGCTCATAGGTCAATATGTTGACTGGTCACCAGATGGTAGTAAGCTAGTGCACTTTG
>CAZLHA010000055.1:12805-13874 GCA_964559155.1 uncultured Candidatus Bathyarchaeia archaeon
TCTCGCTATACGAACGGTTATAGTAATAGGTCCGGGTGAGAAAGTTCAGTGTCCGGGTATCTACTTGTCCATACCAGACCGGTGCACCTAGCACCAATGCCCCCATAGACTCCAGATCCGGCTGCATCTTCTCAAAATCATCCAATGGGAGCAGGGTCTCCCCCTCCAAGTACCCCAAGTGACCGATATAGGTATACTTGAGCCTCCAAGTAACCACCGTGTGACCCGCTTCAAGAGCCCCGTCAAGTACCGCCCGCACCAGTTTAAACGTGTTACCATCCGTCTTCGCTCCACCGATAACGCCTACGACCTTCATAACAACAAGAATCCCATACCATCATATAACCCCTTAGAGTTTTTCGCACCTTTTTTACATCCACGCACCCATTCTATGAGATATGATCAAGGAAACTGCATGGAAATGGATCGATGAGCACCGTGAGGGGTTCATCGAGGTAAGTGATAAGGTGTGGGAGTACGCGGAGCTAGGCCTAGTAGAGCATAAATCCGGTGAGCTACACGTCAAGATCCTTCGTAAACACGGATTCGAGGTGAAGCACGGGGTAGCTGGGATGCCTACGGCCTTCGTAGCCACATGGGGAGAAGGAAAGCCAGTAATCGGGTTCATGGGTGAATACGATGCCTTACCTGGCATCAGCAACAAACCCGTACCTCGTCAGGAGCCCCTTGTGGAGAATGGCCCCGGACACGGCTGCGGACACAATATCCACGGCACCAGTGGCTTCATGGCCGCCATAGCCACCAAACAAGTAATGGAAAAAGAAGAAATTAAGGGAACCATCAAAGTCTATGGTAGCCCCGCCGAGGAGAATTATGACGGCAAAGCCTACCTTGTAAGGGAAGGTTACTTCGAAGGCGTGGACGCCTGTCTGAGTCATCACCCCGGTGGCTACAACGTGGCTGGGTTATCATCAAGCAACGCCGTTAATAGCGTTAAATACGAATACCACGGGAAAACCGCCCACGCAGCGGGGAGCCCCGAGCAGGGCAGAAGCGCATTGGACGCCATCGAGTTGATGAACATCGGAGTCAACTATCTACGTGAACA
>CAZLHA010000056.1:0-13842 GCA_964559155.1 uncultured Candidatus Bathyarchaeia archaeon
AGCGCGTTCCTTTGGTGTACCGGCTGTTCCCTTGTAGTTTCCCTTGCAACTGTGATGTATCTTAACGTTAAACCCGATTTCTTTGAGGTTATGTACCCCTCTTTGTATTACTTCGTCTGATGATGTCATACTGCTGGATAGCGTAACTATCAGTAAGGTGTCTCCTTCTGCTAGTCTCTTGGGTCTAACAAGGTCCATAGCAGTGTATCCTACTATGGGTGGATAAAGTTATTCTAGGAGTTCTATTACCTTCCTAGCCGATGTAAGATACCCTGTGTGTCCTATCATTCTTGTTTTGGGTCTCGTCTTATTGGGTGCCACGGTTATCTCTCTAAGCATTAATTCAATTGTTTCTATGTCTATGAATGGGTGGCGTTGAAGCTCCTCGGTGGTCTTTATAACTTGCTCGATGGTGGGGCTGAAGGATAGAAATACGCCGCTGCCTGCAAGGGATTCCCATGCTCTGTCTATTGCCATCCACGGAGTAGCCATATCCAGAACCACTGCCTCCACATCCATTACAGGGATTCCCTCTGTTATGTTATGGATATCTAATTCCACGTACTCCATGAGACCAGATCTATCAATGTTCTTTGCCGCCGTATTCTGGTGTTTCTCACTAATATCGTAACTGTATACCTTCCCTGTAGGGCGTATGATGTTTGCTAAAGACATTGTAAGGGCTCCGCTTCCTGTTCCTGCTTCCACCACTCTGTCACCAGGCCCGATTCCAAGCTGGTACAAGATGTAGCTGATATCCTTGGGGTAAAGCACTTGTGTGCGGCGGTCTGTCTTTAATACTCTGTCTCTGATCAATGGTTTGAGTACGTAGAAGCTTACACCGAGGCTGCTTGTGACGGTTATACCGTATGGTTGATCTATTAGTTCACCTAGTTCAATGAATCCTTTATGGGTATGGAACTGTTTTTCGGACTCAACCCGGACTTTATAGGTTCTCCGCGGATCCAACACCAAGTAAATCTCGTCTCCAGCCTTAATATGGGTCATAGTAGGGCATCAATAGTAGCTCTGGAATAAATTTCCTCTTATAGGAAGCCATATCTTATAGCCTTGGTCCCTGTTTTTTTCTGAGTATGAATAAGTTAGAAGAGTTTAATAAATTCAGGCAGAAGATGAATGAGCGGATAATTAATTGTGGACACTTGGGGTTGAAACGTTTCTGGGCGCTGGATGGAAGGGCTTATGAACCCGGTGAATTGGGTGAAAAGACTCTTGAGTTTATGGGCCTCACCACCAGCATGGTTTTGAGGTGTGATGACTGTGTCACATATCATCTCATCCGCTTGATCCAGTTAGGTGCATCCAATGAGGAATTGTATGAGGCCTTGAACGTGAGCCTTGTGGTTGGTGGATCTATCACCATTCCTCATATTCGCAGCGCATTCAAGACTATTGATCAGTGCCGGGAGATCCAGAAAACCGATCCGAGTCTTGAATCTCTGCTCTAGTATTTTATTTTTACTTAAAACATATATAACTGTCACTTATTTTTAATAGTATTATGCGATGTTTTGAATGGTTCAGGGCAAACGATGTTCGAGTAATTTTTCTCGTTGCATTGTTTTTCCGTCTCATGGTTTACTGGTTGATACCTGTGGACTGGAATAGTGATAGCTATCACCACTGGTTAATCAGTTACTTTACTCTGCGTATCGGGTTATCTGAGGGACGGATGTGGGATCTTCTTGGCTGTGACTATTATTGGGGGATGGTGCCTCACTTGGTTTCCGGATTTCTTTTCTGGTTTTTCAGGACAAATAGTATTGAAGTGGTGCGGGGTTTCAATATTTTAATGGGGTCTCTGAACGCTGTGCTGGTTTTCAAGGTGGCTTCCCTGTACTATGGCTGGGAGAACGGCATAGTGAGTAGCATAGGTTTCGCAATGTTCCCATTTGCAGTTATTTTTGATTCAATAGCCATGCAGGATACAATGGCATTGACGCTGGTGTTACTGTCTCTCTACTTGATGAAGAGTCGATGTTACTGGTCAGGATTTTTTCTTGGTTTGGCCGCGCATTCCCGTGTGGAGTATACATTAGTTTCTATATTGATACTGGGTGGTTTCATATTGCGTGAAAGGCTAGAAACTAATACACAGCCGTATATATTGGGTTGGTTAACCAGCTGGGGAGTATTCTCTCTACACATCTACTTCCAGACAGGAAACCCTGTTTACCCCCTCTACTATAGCCTATACAGTGTCTTCGGCGGATACACCTCCAAGTTTAAGGGACTGCCCTTCAGTGAGGTCTTCATGGGTTGGTTGGGGTCTCGGCCGTATATCTGGCTCTCATCAGTTCCCGGTATAGCTATAATTTTCGTAGGATTATTTGGCTTATTCTTGATACCCTATATGGCTTGGAGAAGATGGATTCGGTATGAGCCCTTGCTTTACTGGGTTTCCGCCCTTATGACCATGGGTCCACTCTTCCTACCATATTTTGACTCTGAGAGAGTCTATTTCTTGATGATGATTCGGTTCCTCATACCCGTGGTCGCCTTGGGATTACCCCTACTCTTTGACTTGTTATCTAGGCAGGGGACTACGAAGAAACTGGGATACGTTTTGTTATGTGTTCTCTTGCTGGGTTACCCTATGGTAGTTCCCCATTATAGTGGACTTCAAGCCATGGTTCTCCGGGAGTTTGATATCGCTGATCAAGTTGGTGAGATATATGTTAATGGGACGGTTATCTGTGATCACCCCAGCATGATTTACCGACTTGTCCAGGAGTGGGGTGTTGAACCCTGTAACCTGTTAAGCAATCACTACGGTCCGCATTACTACGGGATAACTGAGCCTTCCGCTTACCTTGCATGGTTGGACAGGGAACAGGTCTCGATCTGGATGTATATTGGTGATAGAGGAGAGCCTGTGTACCGTATGTTGATGGAACACTTTGAGGGTGTCTTGAAGTATGCATTCGGACACCCAAAGGCAGGTTGCTACATCGTTGATCAGGGATTAATTGACTCAGTTTTATAAACATCATACCCCTTTCCTAGGGCAAGGTGTAGTATGTGTCCAGATATAGGGAGCTTGGAGTAGACGTTAAGAAGAAGGGGATAGATAGCTTCAAACAAGTTGTGGATAACCTGTATCCAGATGCCTTTTGTGTGATTCAACGGGACCCATTGGACCCGGATGTGGGTCTTGTGGTTCACACAGACTCAGCTGGAAGCAAACCCATCCAAGCGTATATAGGGTATAAGGAATTTGGGGAGGCTTCATGGTTCAGTGGCTTGGCTCAGGACGCCTTGGCTATGAATATTAATGACTTGGTCTGTGTAGGGGCGACCCCTGTTTCCTTTGTTGACTATGTGGCTTTCAACACCCTTCTCATTAATAGGGTGGAGCTTCTCAAGGCTCTCTCTATTGGTTTCGGTGAGTGTCTAAGGGTGCTCCGGGAGGAGGACAATGATGTATTATTTGCCGGTGGGGAGACCGCTGATCTGCCGGACCTGTTACGGACCTTAGATGTCTGTGTAACCATGTTTGGTCGCGTACCCATAAATAAAGTAGTGACAGGTGAAGCCATTAATCCAGGTGACCAGATTATAGGCGTCAGGAGCGGCGGCGGGATCAGGTACGAGAAAGGGTTAAACAGTGGTATTATGAGTAATGGGCACACATTGGCACGGAACTGTTTATTGAAGCCAGAGTATGTGGAGATGTACCCTGAAGTGTCTCATCCTGAAGGTGGAAGATATACTGGGCGCTATGGTTTCGGTGATTATGTTGAGTTACTTGGTTCCACGGTTGGGGAGGCTTTGTTGTCTCCTACTCGTTTGTTTTCACCAATAGCGGGAAAAGTGCTGGAGGAATATGGTTATGGCGTGCATGGAATGGTACATAATACTGGTGGCGGTAATACCAAGTGTCTACGCCTTGGGAAAGGTATCCATTATGTGAAGGATATGCCCAAACATGACCCGATTTTCGAGTTAATTCATCGAGAATCAGGTGTTAAGTGGCGTGAAATGTATGAGGACTTTAACATGGGTGTGGGATTCGAGTTTATTGTAGACCCTAATGTGGCTGATGACGTATTATCCTTGGTTGAAGGATATGGTGTAGGTGCTTATAATATTGGACACTGCGAGAAATCCCGCGAAGGAAACACATTAACCTTGAGCTCAGAAAAGGGTAAATTCAAGTACAATTAAACACATATTCATAAAAAATATTTGTAATAAAAGTGGCCTCAGTGTAACTCTGATTCATCACGCGGATCAATCTAATGCCTTTACATCATCGGCCATAACGGTATCAGATCCCCACATGTTAAAGGTTACTTATTCGATGTCGATAGGTGTGCCTTGATCCCTTTCACCCTTCTTTTTGAAGTTGACCTCCAGCACACCGTTCCTGTAACTACTCTTGGCTGAACTCCTATCGATCTCGGAGTCGAATTCCAGTTCTTTAAAGTACTCACGATCAGTGTCCTCCACACTAATGGTCAAACCATCACTGGTGGCGTAGAGTTTGATATCCTTTTTCTCCACACCGGGGAGCTCAGCCAGTACCTTGATGGCTTTCTCGTCCTCGATGACATCCACAAGGGGTTCACGTTTACCCTGAAGACTCACGGGGGACTTACCGCCTAGACCCGGCTTCATGTTACCAAACTCCCTGATGACGGGTTTTCCGTCGGGTCCAAGCTTTACGCTGTAGCCGTAAACAAAGGGTCCGTATTCACGTCTCGTGGATCCGTCTGGTGTGCGTATCTCTCGTCGCATCTTATCAGGCATGTCTCCCTCCATCTGTTTGATGATATCAGCCATCTCTTTCTCCATCTCCCGCATCATGCGGTCAAACTCTCCGAAAAAATTGCTTCGTCTCCCAAACCTCTTAAACCATTCGTCCCAGAAACTGTCGCCGCTCATATTCTATTTCTCCTTCTCGGTATGATTTTATACTGTTTTATCCATTGAGGAGGTGTAATAAAAAAATAAGGGTCTATCGGTGTATGGGTTTTTATTCTGTTTATTGTAATAGCGATGTTATTTTTCTAAGAACACATTTATAGTGAATATTACGAATATATGTAAACGTAATACTATGGTGGTGGATAAAGGTTGAACTTTGTAGAAACCCCGAAACAGAGAAACTATACACGAGAACTCGAAGAGACAGCCATCCAGTTCCATGGACACGGAGGACCCTTCTTAGTAATAGGCCTCAAGATGGGGCTACACGCCCTAAAGACCCTGGACGCTAATGGATGGTTTAACCTAACATGTATAGTTTACCTTAACTGGGCTCCACCCGATAGTTGTGTGATAGATGATATTCAATCTAGCACCGGATGCACCATGGGGAAACATAACATCACAGTAGAAGACGGGAACGGTATAACAGCAGAATTCACGGACAGAAATAAATCAGTAAAAATCATACTGAGAGATGATATTCTAGCAAGGATCCGAGCGACACTGGATTCCGAGGAAAAATATAATTCGTTAATGAAGTCCTTGGTGGATGCAGATCCCATGGAACTATTTCAAGTAGAAAGTTTGGGATTCTAGCCTTTGTTTAACCTCATAATGTAACGTTTATTCAAGTACTCGTTACACTTTGTACCTATGGAAAAACAGGGCAGTATACGAGATTCACTTATCCTATATTTCCTTTTAGCCTATCTTTTAACGTGGATGTTTTTAGCACCTATTATTCTAGGATGGATCCCATCAGATAACCAATTGCTATCCGCCTTCCTATACATTTTAGGCGCCTTCACTCCAACCATCGCAGCCATAATTGCCAGTTATAGAGAAAACGGATTGAGGGACGTGAGACATTTAATTTATAAAACCCGAATCATACCACATAGGAACTGGTTTATTGTCCTGTTAATTCCCGTCTTATTAAAAATAGTCTCCTTTATACTGATTTTTATCTGGGTTGGAGAAACACCTGTATTCAATCATCTGAAAAATTATTCCCTTCCTGTTATCTTCATTATTGTTGTTATCAGCGGTTTATTCCCAGGGGCGCTGGGAGAGGAGTTGGGGTGGAGAGGATATGCATTACCTCGGCTGCAAGCAAAGTTTTCTGCTCTTGTGTCCAGTTTAATTCTTGGGGTTATCTGGGCGTTGTGGCATATACCTACTTTTTACATTGAGTTTGTAGCGCAATCAAGTATACCTGTGTTCTGGTTCTTCGTAGAGGTTACATCTATTTCCATATTATTCACTTGGATATACAATAACACTGATGGAAGCGTATTGACGGCCATACTTTTCCATGCCTCAAATAACTCAGTTACACCGGTACTATACCCGGCAGTAGCGTTCGTAGGGTATACGAATTTATTTAGTAAAATTAACGCGTTACTGATATTTGCAGCAGCGTTAGCTATAGTGATAATCTATGGTGGGGAACAGTTGAGTAACTGGTAAAAGTAGCCAAGTCTCCTATCTCATATCTTGACCATACTAGTAAGTTACAGTGAAATTGCCCTAAAATCCAGATACGTAAGAAGCCAATTAGAAAGAAAACTAGCACACGACATAATCACCCAGTTGAAAAAACACGGATACCATGATGCATCAACTAGACGAGTATTTGGCAGAATCTATGTGGATAGTGTCCCCAGTAAGGCAGCACCAATAGTGGCCAACGTCTTCGGAGTAGCCAAAGCCATGCCCAGTACACCTGTGGAGACAAGTTTCGAGTCAATAATAGAGGGAATAGTAGCTGAAGCAGAGAAGAAACTGAGTAGGGGGGAGGGATTTGCTGTAAGACCCAACGTTGTGGGAGATTATGAGTACGGTAGCCGTGATATCGCCATTGAAGGAGGCAGCCGAGTCCTTGAGGCTCTGGAGAATCGTGATATACACGTTAACTTGGATGAGCCTAATGTAACCCTTTATGCTGAGGTGCGGGACAATGAAGCCTTTATTTATAGTGAGATAATACCCGGGGTACTTGGGTTGCCTTATGGTACTCAGGGAAAAGCCACGTCCTTATTCAGTGGCGGCATAGATAGTCCAGTAGCAGCATGGTTATTGATGAAACGTGGGGTAAACGTGCTCCCATTATTCATGGATCAACGTCCTTTCGTAGGTGACAGCTATGTTGATAGAGCGATTGAAGGATTTCAACAGATCGCATCTTATGTACCTGATTCCTCGTATCGGCTGTACTCTGTCCCCATGGGGGATATTATGCAGAGGATAACTGAGACCCGTGAACCAAGATACACGTGTATCATGTGCAAACGCAGTATGTACCGGATAGCACAAGCTTTCTCAAACAAACACAAGGCGAGGGCTATAATCACGGGGGAGAGCCTTGGACAGGTAGCTAGTCAGACTCTGATAAACATGTATGTATTGAGTTCAGCCATCTCCATGCCGGTGTTGCGTCCCCTAGTGGGGCTTGATAAGGTGGAGATAGAGGATATAGCTAGAAAAATAGGGTCATACAGGATAACATCCACAACAACGGATGGATGCACTGCAGTACCCCGGGGTCCAGCCACTCGTAGTAAGATTCATATCCTCGAGGGGCTGGAGGCAGAACTGGATCTGGATAATTTATGCCGTGATGCAGCTGAGAATATATCTGTGATAGCTGAAACATAGGGTACCCTATTTTTTGTTAATTAATAAAATAATAAACTATTTTGGCGTCTTTCTCAATTCACCAGATTTCTATTCGTATTGAACTCGTATGGGGAAATCCCCAACTTTGTCAAAATATAGTAGCTTAGACTTCTTACTCTACTACCTTGACATTAACGGCTCTAGGACCTTTGGGTGAGTCTTCTACTTCGAATTCTACCTTCTGTCCTTCACGTAGCTCAAAGGCTCCCTGTATTGATGAGTTATGAACAAAGATATCATCTTCTTCGCCTTCAACTTCAATAAAGCCGTAGCCTCTGTCAAGCCATCTCTTGACTATACCTTCCAACTGTTTCACCTCTTTACTTTAACGGTATGAATGCATTACTTGGATAGAATATAAACCCATTGGGTTGTACCCTTTTTTAATGGTTATAATTAGGGTTTAATGGTAACTAATGTTTAAGTATTGAATTTTATCGTGAGGGTCCTTCATGGTTCTAGGAGATGAAGTTTGGTTGTGTAGATTCTTTGACGCTCTTTGATAATTCAATCTTACCGAATCTTTTCTCATAGTGTTGAACTGTCTTCATCATCCATTGAGCCATCTGCTTGAATTGGACGGGAGTCATGTATACAGATGCCTGTATCTCTCTGTTAATCTCGTCTATCTTAACTTTATTTCGCGCCCCATCTGGAATGGTTAGGACGGGTTTATCATCATAGAATGTAATAGTGCATTTATTGGGGTTCATGCCACCCAGCGCCCCTGTGGCGAAGAATTCACGGTAATACTCGGCGGTATTTAATGAAAATCTAGGTACCTTTGTTTTAGATGCCATGCTTATTCTTGTTATGTTATGTTTTATATCAGTTAGGTAAGAAATATAGGCGGATATTCTACTGGTATATTGGACTCTTCTGAGATCTTAAGTGAAATAAATTGAAGTTAAGCCTCAAAACTCATACACCGGATATCGAGACAATGATTGCCACAAGCATGCTAACCACTACCAGCGGGGCTATGCCCAGTACTCTGTACCGTCGTTTACTGGAGAATCCGGATAAGGTTAAGGGCATACTTGGGCGTATTGAGGTTCAGCACGGCAACATACTGGAGCATAATAGACTTGTATGGAGGATGGATGCTGAGGAGGACGAGGTGTTATCTATCTTACTCAATTCAAGGTTCTTCAACATAACACCGGTGGATGATCACTGGATAATAAGCAGTAATCTGAGGACATTAGTTGAGTATCATCAAACCATTGGTGATGGGTTCAGTGAACAAATGGTGGAATCCATAAAAGAGGTATCTCCTAGGATATACCGTTTCATTAGGAGGAAATCTGATTGAAGGCAGAACTATTAATCTACACCCCTTTAGAGGCTGTCGAGAAGAATTTTCCCGGTTTGCCTTGGAGAGATTATCTTCCTCATCTGAGCTATACTTTTGCGGTGGAAAAGATTAGCAGGGCATGCAGTCATCAACTGGTAAGACACAGGGTAGCTAGCTTCAGTCAGCAGAGCCAGCGATACATCACTGTTAGGAATCTGGGTAAAAAGGTCGTGAAACCGCCAACCATAGGAGAGAATAAGGATTTCAGTAATTTAATAGAACAGGCTAGTGATGCATATCAGAGACTGGTTGATCAGGGAGTGCCAAAGGAGGATGCCCGTTTTGTGCTCCCAAACGCTGCTGAGACCAGTTTACTGATGACTATGGATGGATCCTCTTTGATGCATTTTTTAGGACTACGGACATGTAACAGAGCTCAGTGGGAGATAAGAAGCTTGGCTGATAGCATGCTGGAGCAGTTACGCGAGGTTGAGCCCAGAGTATTCAACAATGCAGGACCGTACTGTTACCAGTTGAATTATTGCCCTGAGGGTAGATTTACCTGTGGTAAAATGGATGAAGCAGTAGAGAGGTACAGTGTATGAAATTATTGCTTGATGAGATGTACAGTGGATTAAAAGAATACTTTGAGGTCTTGGGGTGCGATGTTAAGACGGTTCCCGAGCTGGAGTTATCCGGAAAAGCTGATCGTGAGATATCTGAGTACGCTAAGGAGAATGACTTGATCTTGATTACTGAGGATCGGAAACCAGCTGAGTTATCTGAGCTAATGGGTGGTAAATTCTTCTACGTGGATAGTAAGACTAAGGCACAGATGATCTATAATCATATCAGGGAAAAGTATGGTGAGTAGCTATCCATCCCAGTAATGATGTATTGTGTCCTCTTCAGGCCCATCTCTAGTCCGTATTCGTTTATTTCCCTAAACCTTTGAATACATGACCCTAGGTGAAGGTTTTCAAGTGTTTTCTCCAGTTTATCCTAGGTCTAGAATAATATGCACTTGTAACAGCGTAGTGACCTTTTTTATGTAGTATTCATGAATAATGCACTCGGCTTCGTTCATTTCTCTATAGCTCTGTGATTGGTTAAACGATCTATAATGTGGGTTCGTGAAAAAAGGGTGGGCTTAGTAACTCTTGGGCTCAGGATCTCGGTCTAGTGTGCCGCAGAGACAGTGTATACTTCCGCTGTTTCTTGGCCTAACTAGGCTACTGATCTCAACCTCAACCACTTCAATGCCGATTGATTCAAACCATTTTGTGGCTTTGGGGTACTGGTTGCTTGTTATGATCTTACCTGGCTCAAGGACAACTCCACAGTCTGGTCCCTTGGCGAATCCCCGTGTGTCTATGCTTACCAAGTCGTCCGGTGGCTTGATAAACTCCCAGTTCATCTCAGCCTCCATCCAGTCAGTCAGGTATTTATCATAATATTTCGCCTCGCCTACACTGGTATGCCTATCCACCATGCTGTAGTGGATGGTTCCTTTTCTTGTCCCGTACCCGGGTCCCATTCTGATGTCTACCTCCGGGTCTTGGGCTTTGATTATGTTGGCGTATTGCTGTTGACCCCACTCGTTACCTCGCATTACACCTGGTTCTTTGGTGTTTCCTCTGGGATAGTGGACCTCTATGATAGCGTGTTTTTCATCCAGCCATCCACATGGACCTCCCTCTACCATGCCCTCTCCAAAGATCATACCTACCACCGGGATACCGTGCTCCGCAAGGGTCTGGAATGTTGGAAGCTCCTCTCCTTTTCTGATATAGTCATACATTCGTAGTATTACGTGACCATAAACCGCTGCGTGTGCTACGTCGTCACAGTAGATAGATTTCACCGTGTAAGGTGGATCCCATGGATCGGGTTTTCTGATGATTACCTCGACACCCTCTGCCTTGAAAGCGTCCACTAGATTTTGGTGATGCTCCACCAGTTCATCCAGATCTGGTTTCTCGGTCATTCTCCAAGCTGCTAGGCTGTCCTCGTAGGGGGGCCAGGGTGTGGGTTTTCCTACGTTGAGGAACTCTTCTCCGGGTCTGTGGAGGAGCACTGTATTGAGGTTACCTACTGTTGTGTTGGCTTTCCATTTTCTACCCCAGTATTTGGGCATCTCGTCCTCGAATTGGCTTAGGATCTGGGGGTGTAGTCTGTTATATGTGTCGTGCAGTTCTTCCGCTGACTGTTTATATTCCTCGGTCTTCTTCTCTACGTTACTCAAATCTATTCACCACTATTCTACATTAATGACATAAAACATAATCGAGTCAAGGGTTAGTGGTATTGATTGTAATAGGGATCCTGCTGGAAATGGGTTTTCCATGTTGATTCACCGTTTTTTACCACGTGTCTACCACGAGCGAATACCTCTTTAACTCTCAGGTTCTCTACACTATCTGCGATCACTAGGTCCGCGTCATATCCTTCTGTTATTCTACCTTTTTCGATTCCTAGTGCCCGTGCTGGGTTTGTTGTCATGATCTTTAGGGCATCACTGAAGCTGCATACTTGGTTGTTGGTCATATCCCGTATTTCACGTCTGTTGAGATCCAGTGGAGCGATGTATCTTCCAGTCTGGTTCATCTTCTCATCTCTTATGGGTTGGGGTACGTTTCCGTCGCTACTCATGGTCATGTTCTCTAACTTGCCTCCTTCCTCTAGCATCCTTTTCACTGCTAGATGGGGTTTAAGACCCGTCATAGTTCCCTCTTCTCGTCTCATTAGGCTGCTGAGGTCTACTATTCCACCCATCTTTGTGTATTCGATAGCTTGCTCCATGACGTCTGGTGTTCTGCGGTTGATATGAGTGGGGATAACTCTGGCGGGATCTATTCCCGTGTTATCTATTAACTCGAATATTCGATCCATTCTTGTGTCCTGTCGCCCCACGTGGACGTGTATTACCGCGTGTTTGTCTGCGATGCTTGAGCCGTAGAATACCTCGGATGCTATGTCTGCGAGGTCTCTCCACGTATGATGATTGGTAGTGGGGTCGCTGATTGCTGTCTTTAACCCGATGACCTTTGGGACCAGGTATACGTCTTTTCTTATCTCCCCTGTGAGTGTTGGTGAAGGTATTACAAAACTCCCAGTATACATGTAGGTGCCGAGCCCCATCATCTCCAGCTCCAAGGTCTTGATGTAAAGCCTATCTAGGGTTCTTGCAAATCTACTACTCCCTAGGCACCCAACTACCGTGGTGGTGCCTGATTCAACGATGTCTTTCCAAGCTATATCACTGGTTCTACCCACCGGGCCTTGTCCATCATCTGCTCCTATGAGGTGAACATGGCAGTCAACGAAGCCGGGGTAGATTATCTTATCTGATGCGTCAATGATTTCACAATGATACCCGGTTGGTGGCTTGATATCTTCTTCTATCTTGAGCATCTTTTTACCTAGGATCAGAATGTCTTTTACTCCAGTGTCTTCGGGTTTGTAGATGTGTCCTTCCTTGATTAGCTTAAACATGTATGAAAGAATGGTGGCCTAAATTTAAAACACACCCTATAATTTTAGCTACATTAGCTGGTCATGAGATTGTATCGTTACACATATATTTGGTAGCACTTAATTACTATGTTATCCATGTAGTTTTACGGATATGAGGCGTAAAACGGGTAGGAATAGGCATCTTAGGAAGCTTTCTTGTGTCCAGAGATGGATTAGGAACTTTACCGAGGAGACTCAGGTGAGTTATCTTGATGATTTTAGGTATTTCATTGAGTGGTTAGAGGATGGAGGGTCAGAGTTTAGCGGTATGGGTCCTAGTGAGTTAGTGAGGTATCAACGGGAGCACCGGGATTATGCTATTGTGGACCTTGTGATTGATTATCTTCATAGTGTTAAGGAGGAGCTTACTACGGGGACTTTGAGGAGACGGGATAGTGTGATTAAATCGTTTTTCAAGTATAACCGGGCTCCATTACCTGATGATGTGTATAAGGTTCAGGGTGAGGTTCCTAAGACTCAGGGAGACCTTAACCGTAAGGAGCTTAAACAGGTGCTTCTTGCATGTAACCCATTATACCGGGCTGTTTTCAGTTGTATGTTTGCTGGTTTCATGGGTTGGGGGGAGGTTGATCACTGGAATCGGTCAGGGTATATGAGTCTCCTAGATCAATTAGAGAAGGGAAAACGGGTTATTGTAGCGGAGCAGGATGGGCGTAAGCAGTATGCCGGGATACCGTTCTATAACTTGATTGGTGGGGATGCTTTGAGGCTTCTTGAGGAGTACCTTGTGAATCACCGTAAACAGGGAGACGATTATATCTTCAAGACTAAGCAGAATACCCCTATAACGTATGATGTAACTCGACAATATTGGATAAGGAGACTGGACCGGCTTGGCTTCATTGATCTAAGTAAGGGTGAGGGAAACAGTGGAATAAGGTACGGTAAGAACCTGCATGAGCTCAGGGACCTTGCACGTACCGAGTGGAGCAGATCACAGGCTAAACCTATTGTAGCGGAGTTTATGCTAGGGCACCGAGCCCAGCTTGACAGCAACGAGTATAATAAGATAATACGTGACACTGGTTGGTCTAAACGAGAGTACCGGAAGGCTTTGCCATGGCTGAATATATTATCTGAGAACCCTGATCAAGTGCCCTTAGACCAGCATGAAGCCGAGGTGGAGGAACTCAGGAAGTTCAGGGAGAAGTACCGGCCATGGGACACGGTCATGGAGGACCCTGCTATGCGTAGAGCCCTCCTAGACCTGGTAAAGGAACGAAGAAAACATCTCCAGGAGAACCAGAGCTAGGTGTTAGCGCGGGGATTGGCGTTCATTACCTTGACCCACTTTCAGTCATCTATGGGGATGTTTTTGTAACCCCCCGAAAATGACGGGTCTAGGTTGATGAAAACGGGTAATAGGATTGCAGGGT